>NZ_ML703348.1:556895-561562 GCF_008638355.1 Nocardiopsis deserti
TCTCACCACCACCGCCGCCACCGCCGCCACCGCCGCCGCCCTCCTCGCCGCCACCGCCCTCACCGGAACCCGGATCGGTCCCCGGTCCGGGGAACTCCGGCCACTCCGGCTCGGTGGGCGTCTCCGGCTCGATGGGCGTCTCGGGCGTGGTGGGTGCCTCCGGCTCGGTGGGCGTCTCCGGTTCCGCGGGCGCCTCCGGCTGCTGCGGCTGCTCGGGCTGCTCGGTGGACACGTCCGGGGCCCAGTTCTCGGCGGTGCCGCTGAAGGCCGGGTCCGGGAACGAGCCGGGCTCGTAACCCTCCATCGCGGTGCTCATGTACCGGTTCCACAGCGACGCGGGGAGCCCACCGCCCGAGAGACCGCCGTATCCGGGGATACTGAAGCTCTCGTTGTTGCCGCTGTAGATCCCCACCGCCGTGGACAGCTGCGGGGTGAAACCGACGAACCAGGCGGCGACGCTGCCGTCGGTGGTACCGGTCTTGCCCGCGGTGGGGTGGTTCGCCAGCCGCGCCCCGACTCCGGTACCGCCGTTGACCACCTGCTGGAGGGCGTAGGTGACGTCGGCCGCGGTCTCCTCCTCCAGAGCCCTGTTGCTCTCCACCTCCGGACGCACGTTCTCGCCCTCGGAGTCGACGATCTCCCGGACCACGTGCGTCTCGACGTGCACGCCGCCGTTGGCGAAGGTGGCGTACCCGCTGGCCTGGTCGACCGTGCGGGCGCTGGAGGCGCCCAGCGGCATGACCGGCACCAGCTGGCTGTCGGGGACGCTCCCCTCGGGCCACCCCGCGGCGTAGACGGTGTCGCGGACGCTCTCGAAACCGACCTCCTGGGCCAGCTCGATGAAGCCGAGGTTGTTGGAGACCTGGGTGGCCTGGGTGAGCGTCATGACGCCGCCCGGCGAGTTGCCCGCGTTCTGGATGCGCGAGCCCGCGATGGTGCGCGGACCGCGCCCGTCCACCGTGGAGTTGAGGCTGTAGCCCTGTTCCAGGGCGGTGGCGAGCACGTAGGGCTTGAAGGCCGAACCGGTCTGCGCCGCGCCGAGGAAGGAGCTGTCGTACTGGTTCTCCCAGTAGTCGTGGCCGCCGTAGAAGGCCAGGACCTCGCCCGTCTCCGGGTCGACGGTGGTCAGGCCGACGTTGACGCCCTCGGGCCGGTCCTCCGTCGGGACCATCTCCTCCACCGCGGCGTAGGCGGCGTCCATCATGTCCTGGTCGAACGTGGTGACGATCCTGTAGCCCTGGCGGTTGATCTGGTCCTCGGTGAAGCCGAGCCGCTCCAGCTCGTTCATGGCCTCCTGGAGCATGTAGCCCTTGTAACCGCTCAGGTCCGTGCCCTCAGTGGGCCGTTCGGGCTCGGGCGCCGGGAACTCCATCTCGTCGGCCTCGGCCTGGGTGATGGCGCCCGTGGTGACCATGCCGTTGACGACGTACTCCCAGCGCCGCTCCATCTCGGGTGTGGTCTCCACGTCGGCCTCGCCGAAGGGGGTGGGCTGCTGGATGGCGGCGGCCAGGAAGGCGGCCTCGGCGGGCTCCAGCTCCTGGACGTTCTTGTGGTAGTACGCCTGCGAGGCGGCCTGGACTCCGTAGGCGTTGCGACCGAAGTAGATGGTGTTGAGGTACTGCTCCATCACCCACTCCTTCGTCTCGCTCCGGTCGACCTTGAGGGCGATGATGATCTCCCGCACCTTGCGGGTGATGGACACGTCCCGGGTGATGCCCTCGTAGTAGTTGCGGACCATCTGCTGGGTGATGGTGGAGCCGCCCTGGACCTGCTGTCCGGTGACGGTGGACCAGACCGCGCGTGCGGTGCCGCTCACGGACACGCCGGGCTCGGTCCAGAAGCCGCGGTCCTCCGCGGAGACGACCGCCTCGACGACGTGTTCCCCGCCCGCGGTCATCTCGTCGTAGGACAGGATCTCCCTGTGGGTGCCCCGGTAGGCGAACTCGGTCTCTCCGTCGGCGAAGTAGAAGGTCGAGCCCTCCTCCAGGACGTCGGCCTTGGCCGCGTCCGGGACCTCCACGGTGGTGTAGAAGAAGGCGAAGACACCGCACCCGGCGATGAAGAACACGCCGGTGACGATGAGGAAGACCCGGAGGATCCTCCACCAGAGGGGCTTCTTGGCCTTCTGGCCCGCGCCTTTCTTCTTCCCGCCCCGCGCCTTGGGGTCGCCCGGGCCCTTGGGCCCACCGGGACCGGTACCGCCGGGACCGGCCGGCCCCTTGGGGCCGCCAGGGCCGGTGGGACCGCTGGGGCCACCGGAGTTACTGGAGCTGGTGGTGTCACCGGGACTGCTGGACCCGGATACGGAACCGTGGCCGGAGCCGGTGGAACCGCTGGCGTCAGAACCGGAACCGGACGGACCGCCGTGCGCACCGGAGTACGCGGCAGCGGCGGCCGCCCCTGCGGCACCCGCTGCTCCGGCCGCGGCCGCGGTACCGGACGCGGTGGAACCGGGCTCGGCACCCCGGCCCTGCACGTCGGAGGGCGACTCGGACACGTAGGACGAGAGGCGGCGCGGCTCCGGCCACAGGGACGCCGTCTCGGCCGCGGAGGACTCGTCGATCCTCTGCTCCCCGTCGCGGTCCGGGGCGACGGCGTCCGGCGCGGCGGACACAGCGGACTCGGCGGGCTCATCGTGCCCGGTGGACCCGGCGGACCCGTCCTCGAAGTCCTGGACGTCGGTCACGGTTCCGGCCACGGGGCTCTTGGGGACTCCCGCGTCCTCCTGCCCGCGCGGGCTCCAGAGGTCCGCCCCGTCCTCCGCCGTACCGGCGTTCTCGGAGGCATCGTCGGGCGTCTCCGCGGCTGAGGCGGCAGCGCGGACGGAGTCGAGCGAGATGGGTTCGGTCCGGTCGGACACCGGCGTTGGGGGCTCGCCGGTACCGGCCGTACCGTCCTGGTCGGCGGACGTGTCGTCGGCGGCGAAGGACCAGTCGGCCTGGGAGGACTGACCGTCCCCACGGACGCCGTCCTGGCGCGTGTCCGGCTCCTCCGCGCCCGTGCTGCCGGCTGAGGCGGGGAAGCCAGCTTCCGGAGAGGTGTCAGTGGCATCGGTGCCGTACGTGTCGGCGGGAACGCCGGAGGTCTCCTCCGCGGCGTCGTCGCTCGTGTCATCGGAACCGAAGCCCTGTTCCGCGAGGTTGCGGGCGACCTTGTCGCGGAGGAAGGTACCGCTGGTCTTGAAGGTGACCGGGCTGATGAACTCCGGCTCGGGCTGTTCTCCTACGCCTTCTTCTCCTCCAGGAGCGTCATGAGTGGATTGGTTTCCCTCGGTGGTGGGTATTCCACCCTCGGGAGTGTGCTTGTCGGACAGCTCTTCGGCAGAGGTGTTCCTGGTGTCCGGCGTGTCCTTCCCGGGACGCTGTCCACCCGCCCCGCTTTCGCCGTGTGTGCTCTCGCTCAGTTCCCCGCCCCCATGGCAAATCACGTCCGGCACCGTGCCGTCCTCATGTTTGACGCGCAAGTGCCCCGGATCGTTCAGTTCGAGTCAGGGCCGAAGCGGTAATTCGGGGAATAACGCCGCCATCGCTCAGCCCTCCAGGCCACGATACCCGCCCGTAACCATGTCAAGTCCGAGCAGGTAAGCGCACTGTCACTTCTTACCCAAGGGTTGCCCTTGGCAGCTGTGTATCGAAAAAACTGTTAGCCCGCTCACTTCCCCTTGGTGCGTTCGAGCACGCGCAGGGATCCCACCACGCGCATCTCCTTGAACTCCCCCGAGTCGAGGGCCTTCCGGTAGATGTTGTAGGGCGGTCGGCCGCCGTCCTCGGGGTTGGGGAACACGTCGTGGATGACGAGGGCTCCGCCGGGGGCGACGTGGGGGCTCCAGCCAGCATAGTCGTTCTGGGCGGCCTCCTCACTGTGACCGCCGTCGATGAAGACCATGCCGAGCGGGGTGCCCCAGACAGCGGCGACATCGGTGGACCGGCCGACGAGCGCGATGATCTCGTCGTCCAGGCCCGCTCCGGTGATCGTGCGCCGGAAGTGCGGAAGGGTGTCGAACTTGCCGGTCGCCTCGTCCACCAGGGACGCGTCGTGGTACTCCCAGCCCTCCTGGTGCTCCTCCGAGCCCCGGTGGTGGTCGACTGTGAGGACCCTGGCACCGGTGGCGCGGGCGGCCGCACCGAGGAAGATCGTGGACTTGCCGCAGTAGGTGCCGATCTCCACGATCGGCCCGACCTGGGCGTAGTCGACAGCGGCCTCGAAGAGGGCGGTGCCCTCGCCCGTGGGCATGAAGCCCTTCGCGGCCTCCGCGGCGGCCAGGAGCTCGGCGGGGATTGTCTTCGTCATGCGGGAATTGTCCCACCGGCGGAAACAGAAACGGACAGTGGCCTGTGCGGCGGAACGCCCATGCCCCCGAGGAGCGGAGCGCGACTTGTCCACAGCACGCAGCACGCCCTGGCCCCGGCAGGCCCCCACACGCTTGACTGGAAACAGGGGGACCCACCCACACCCCCGCACCACCACCCGCGTTCACAAACGCACAAACACACCCACAAAAAAGAAGGGGCCGCCCCGTAAGACAACCCCTCCCCCCACAAAAAAAGCAGGGGACCGCCCACAGACGATCCCCCACCCTCACAAAAAACCGTGGCAGCGACCTACTCTCCCACCCCACCACAGGGCAGTACCATCAGCGCAAAGAGACTTAACGACCGGGTTCGGAA
>NZ_ML703349.1:0-512465 GCF_008638355.1 Nocardiopsis deserti
TGTGGGCTTTTCCGCCGAAGGCGTCTGCGTTTCCGCTTTGTTGTGTCTTTACTTTATCAGGTGTTCCGCGCCCCGCCAAATCGGCGGTTTGTGGTGTTCCTGGTCGGGGTAAAGCCCGTTTCCCGTTGCGCTTCCGTGTTTCCTTGGAAGCGCCTCCCGAAGCCTAGCCGACTCGGAGCAGTGCTCGAACCGACTCGGTTGAGAGGGAGGAGGGATGTCGCCGGACCCGGTCCGGTGCCGAGTCGACCCGAGGGCCGCTCGCCGTCCCGTGGCGACTCGGAGAACACTACCCCCCTCGTGAACACCGAGCAAACCGCAGTGCACGTGCCGCCGCTCACACGCCAACCTCGGGCGCGCCCGCGCACGGGCAGCTGGGTGGGCGCCGACGACTCACCTGACTGAGAAGACCGGTGCGGGCGAACGCTCACCCGAATGACAAAGAACGTTCTCCGTCAAATTCCTCGGAGCCTCCCCGACAAGCACATTTGTGCGTTTCCGCAGTTCAAGACCTCCTCCAACAGTGCTGCGCTCATGTTTGGCGCGAAACTCGGAAAAGGTGGGAAAGTTCGGAGAACACCCTTGAAATCCCCTCGGATGCAATACATGATGTGCAGCGTTACCGGAACGGACTCTGGTCCGGCGCCCCGACAGGCGGGGACGGCCGCGACCAGGCCGCGTGCCGAAGGTTCGGGGGGACGGCAGGCGCAGCGCGGCCATGCACCCACGGAAGGACATGCATGGACACCACATCCCCCGACACCCCCGAGAGCCACACCAGCTGGAAGCGCTTCGCGCTCTTCTCGCTTCCCGCGGGCGCGGCCGTGGGCGGCATCCTGATCGCCATGGCCCAGGGCGCTCTCGCCGCCTCGTTCACCGTCTCCGGCCAGGAGTTCAAGATCGCCGCGGAGGAACTGAACGGCGAGGGCTTCGTCCAGTACGGCTGGCTGGACCAGACGGTCCGCGAGGAGGCCGTACCGGTGGCCGTCGCCGGAATCCGGGAGGCCGAGATCCAGGGGCTGTGCCAGTCGGTCCTGACCGAGTTCCCCATCGTCGGGCAGATCTCCCTCCGGCTGACCGCCGGTGACCAGGGCACCCCGGTCATCGCGGAGAACCTGGTGATCGACATGTCGCAGATGGACGGCAACGCCTCCTTCGAGAACATCGAGATCGGCCGCGACGCGGGCACCCTCGACCAGGGCCCGGAGGGGGCGCGGGGGTTCAACGACCTGTTCGGCATGCAGTCCGACACGATCGTGATCGAGGACCTGGAGCAGACGGCCAGGGCCGCCAGCGCCGGGACCTTCCGTCTCTCCGGCCTGAGCATGGGCATCAGCATGGGGGACGACGAGTGCTTCTGAGGCCGTCGCGGAGCCTGGGGGCGCGCTGGCGCGGATGGCGCAAGCGCCGCCCCTTCGCGGGAGGGCTCCTGATGGTCCTCTCCGGTGCCGTCATGGCGTCTCTCGTCGCGATGCCGGTGGAGCTGATGATCCAGACCGGTGTCGGCGGGGTCTCCTCACTGATGTTCGGCGGCATGCTCGCCGTCCTGGGCCTGGTCACCTGGTTCACCCCGAATCAGCACGTCATCACCGGTTCGCTGGCCGGGTTCCTCGGTCTGGGCGCGCTCATCCTGTCCAACCTGGGCGGCCTGGTGGTCGGCACCCTGCTGGCGCTGGCCGGCGGCGGGCTGGCCTTCTCCTGGCGGCCGGTCGCCCGGCCGCCCCGGAGGAGGGGACGCCGACGGAGGCACCGGGCGGAGGGGGGAGAGGGCGTGGAGGACCCTTCGGACCCCCGGGCCGAGGACTGATCCCAGCCACCCGTACCACCGGGGGCACGCGGGAGGGCATCGCGAGCCCGTGTGTTCCCGGAGGCCACAGGAAAACCACGTCTACCGATTCGGCGCGTACACCCCCCGATCCCGCCGTGCGGCGCATCCGCGTGCCGTCCGGCCGTCACACACAAGGAGTACCCATGTCGGTTCCGCGACCGATATCCCCCGTCCGCGCCCTCCTGGCGACAGCCGCGGCGGGTGTCCTGGCCCTGGCCTGGGGCGGCAGCGCCTCCGCCCAGCAGGGTCCGACCACGGTGACGCCCGCCGGGGCGGCCTTCGAGGCCAGCCTGAGCGGCAGTGCCACCTTCACCGCCGGCAGCGTCGTGGTGACCTGCGACGCGTCGTCCACCTCTCCGGGCAACGGGAACAACCTGGTTCCCGCGGCTCCGGACAACCACAACCCCGGCGGCGCGGTCTCCTCGACCATCAACGCGCCGAGCTTCACGGACTGCTCGACCAACGTCCCCTTCGTGTACGCGACGGTCACCGTGGCCGATCCCGTATGGGAGATGACCATGCAACACGGGTCGCCGACCGTCGGCACCATGGTGATCCCCGCCGGGGGCATCGTGGTGACCACGCGCGGTCTGTCCTCGTGCACCGCGACGGTCAGCCCTGACGCGCCCGCCGCCATCGGCGGCACGTGGACCAACGGTTCCCCCGCCTCGACCCTGGCCTTCGACACCGCGGCCCCGGTCGAGGTGACGGGCGGGTTCGGCTGCCCGACCAGCGCGACGGAGGCTCCCTTCAACGCGGTCTACGAGGTGACCAACACCGACGACCCGTCCTCACCCGTCACCGTGACCGGCTAGCTCCCACCGAACGTGGCAGCTGCCCGGGGCCGCCGCGCGGTGTGCGCGGCGGCCCCGCCCCGGCGCCCGGTGCCCGCAGAGACGGGCGGACGGGGGAAGTCGAGTGATCTCCGCCCGCACCGCCCTGCCCCGCCGCGGGCGCGGAGGGTTCCCTACATCCCGTCGTCCTCCATCTCCATGTCCTCGTCCATGGACTCCTCGGACATCTCGTCCATCGGCTCCTCGGACATCCCCTCCTCCATGGGCTCCTCGGACATCCCCTCCTCCATGGGCTCCTCAGACATCTCCTCCTCCATGGGCTCCTCGGACATCTCCTGGCTCTCCACGGTGTCGCCCTCCTCGGCGGCACCGTCGTTGCAGGCCGCGAGGCCGAACGCCGCGACGAGGCTCAGCGCCCCGGACGCGAGAAGCCGGTTGAGCCGTCCCCTGGTGATCGTGCGCATGCCGTCCTTCTCCTTCGCGATGGGTGGGCCGGGCCGGTGCGGCCCGGGGGTCTGCTGTGGCGGCCGGGTTCAGGCCACGGTCACGGTGACGGTGTGGTGGCCGGTCGCCCCGTCGGGAGCGACCGGCGCCCCGACGCGGGTCTGGGTGGCGCCGTCGCGGTCGGTGGCGCGGACCGAGATCCGGTGCTCGCCGGGTTCGGCGTCCCAGGCGAGGGCCCACTGCCGCCACGTGTCGGCGCTGTCCTCCTCGGCGAGCCGGGCGGGGGTCCACGGGCCGTCGCCGACACGCACCTCGACCCTGTCGATGCCGGTGTGCTGGGCCCACGCCACCCCGGCGACCATGACACGACCGGGCCTCAGACCGGCGCCGTCCCGGGGCGTGTCGACGCGGGACTGGGTCTTGACCGGGCCGCGCTCGGACCAACCGCGGGGCACCCAGTAGGCGTCGAAGGCGTCGAAGGTGGTCAGCTCGATGTCGGTGATCCACTTGCAGGCGGACACGTATCCGTACAGGCCGGGGACGACCATGCGAACGGGGAACCCGTGCTCGTAGGGGAGCGGGCGCCCGTTCATGCCGACCGCGAGCAGGGCCTCCCTGCCGTCCATGACGTCGGCGACGGGCGTGCCGATGGTCATTCCGTCCTGTGAGCGCGCCACCAGCTGGTCGGCCGGGCCGCCGTCCGCGGGGGAGCGGACGCCGAGCTCGGCGAGGAGGGCGGCCAGCGGCACGCCGGTCCAACGCGCGTTGCCGACGTAGGGACCGCCTACCGGGTTGGACACACAGGCGAGGGTGATGTCGCGTTCCCTGAGCCCGGGGTGGTCGAGCAGGTCGGTGTAGGTCAACACCCGTTCCCGTTCGACCCCGAGACCGTGAACGCGCAGGGACCACGCGGCGGCGTCGAGGCGCGGTACCGACAGCGCCGTGTCGATCCGGTAGAAGTCGGCGTTGGGCGTGAAGAAGGGCGAGAGTCCGTCCAGTTCCAGGTCGGTGCCGTCGGGGATCGGGGCGGCCCGGTCCGCGGGGCGCGGGAGCACCACGTCAGCGGGGGTGAGCCGGGCTGCGGGGGAGGACGCGGTCAGGAGGCGTGCGCTGACCCCGGCGCCCGCGGAGGCGGCGGCCGCGGCTCCGGCGAGCAGGGCGAACCGGCGCCGGTCGAATCCGGTGCCGTCCGCTGGCCCGGTGTCCGGGTGCGCGGCGCCTCCCTTCGGGGTGGCGGCGTCGACCAGCCAGAGCAGGACGACGACGCAGACGGCGCCGCCCGCCAGGGTGGGCAGCGCGTCGAGTAGGCCGTTCGCGGGGCGGGTGAGCACGGCGGCCAGGCCCACGGCCGTGAAGGCGGCGACGCCGACCGGACCGACGGCCCTGCGCCGTCCGCAGGCCGCTCCGACGAGGGCGGCCGCCGCGGCCAGGAGCACGGCGGTCCCCAGGAGGAGGGCGGGTTTGTCCGCGGTTCCGAACGTGTCCACGGCGAACTGCTTCACGGGCGGCGGGGTCAGGTCGACGACCGCGTCCCCGACGGCCAGCAGGGGCGTGCTGGCGGGGAGGGACAGAGCCGCCGCGACGACCTCGGCCACGGCCAGCGCGGACGCTGCGGCCACGAGTCCGGCGAGGGCGGCCGGGCCCCGGCGGGTGCTGCGGGTGGTGTCGGGCATGCCCCCGGTTCGGCGCCGGTCCGGGGGAGGCGACGGGAAGGCGTGTAACAGGTGCATAACGTCCGTCAGGCTGGAGTCACCGGACCTCCTCCGGCGCCGAATACGGGTGGAGGGCGGAAGAGGGGTGGTGGCCGATGGAGCGCACGGCCGAGTGGGGCCGGGGGGAGTCCGACCTCCCCGACGGCTCGGAGGGCGATCCGCTGGCGCGGCTCCTCCAGCAGACCGCGACAGGTGATCTCGCGGCCTTCGAGGGGGTCTACCGGGAGCTGTCGGGCCGCGTGTTCGGGATCGCCCGGCGGGTGGTGCTGGACGAGGCCCAAGCGGAGGAGATCTGCCAGGAGGTGTTCCTGGAGGTCTGGCGGACCTGCTCCCGCTACGACAGGTCGCGGGGGAGCGTGGCCGCGTGGGTCCTGACCATCGCGCACCGGCGGGCCGTGGACCGGGTGCGCTCGGAGCAGGCGGCTTCGTCCCGGCTCGCCGCGGCCGGTCGCCTGGAGTCCGGGGCGACGTCCCCGGACGCGGTGCCCGAACAGGTCGAGCACCGGCTGGAGCGGGAGAGGGTGCGCAGGTGCCTGCGCGGGCTCACCGAGGCCCAGCGCGAGGCGGTCCGGCTCACGTACTACACGGGATACACGCAGCGGCAGGCCGCCGACCTGCTGGAGGTTCCGTTGACCACGGTGAAGGGAAGGCTGCGCGACGGCCTGATCCGGCTGCGTGACTGCCTGGGGGTGGGCGTGTGAACGAGGCGGACGTGCACGGGCTGACGGCGGGGTACGCGGTCGACGCCCTGGAGCGCGAGGAGGCCGAGGCCGCCGAGCGGCACCTGGCGGAGTGCGAGGACTGCCGCCGCGACCTGGCGGACTTCCGGGAGACCGCGGTGCGCCTGGCCGGTGCCGAGACGCGGGAGCCGCGTCCGCGGGTGTGGGAGGCGATCCGCGCGGACGCCCTGCGGACCCGGCAGCTGCCGCCCGCGGCTGAGCGACCGGAAGGCGCCCGGGTCGTGTCGCTTCGTGGTCGGGCCCGATGGCTTCCGTGGGCCCTGGTGGCGGCGTGCGCTCTGGTCGCGGTGGTGCTGGCGGGGTCCCTGGTGTCCGTGAGCCAACGGTTGGACTCCCAGACCCGGCACGCGGCGGAGTTGGAGGCGCTGCTCGCGGCCTCCGACACGAACATGCTGGAGGCTCCGCTCGGGGACGCGCGGGCCACGGTCTTCGCCTCCTACGAGAGGGACGCGGCGGTGCTGGTGGTGGAGGGGCTGGCGTCGGCGCCGCCCGGGATGACCTACCGGATGTGGTGGGCGGACGAGGGCGGCGTGCGCCCCGCGGGGACGCTGGAGCCGTCGGAGGAGGGCAGGCACGCGGGAATGGCCGACGACATGGGGCGCCCGGACGAGCTGCGCGTGTCGTTGGAGGAGGAGGCGGGGAGCGCGGAGCCGACCGGTGAGCAGATGGTCATCGACATGTGAACCGGGCGGGTCGGGTCCCGTGCCCTTCTCGCTGGTCCGGTCCCGTGCGCACCGGACGGGTGCCTTGTGCGGGGGTTCCCGCCGCGGTGCCCGGGCCCGTGCGCAGCGCGGACCTGAACGGAAGGAACGCCGCCGGGCGGTCGGGGTCCGCGAGTGCACGATGCGCACCGCGCGGCGGCCCCGCCGCGGCGCCCGCGAGGTCCGCGTATGCCCGTCCTCCGTACGGCGGTGACAACCACGCGCCGGTAGGGACTCATCCGGGGACGGAGAAACGGCGGGGGTTCCTCGCCTACGGTCGCAGTACTTCCGGGGAGTCGCGCGGCGAAGGCTTCCCGGTGAGGCGCGGAACGCTTCGCCCGTCCCCGTCGGCTCCTCGGAGACACCATGGCGCCCACCGCCGAAGGCCCGCCCGCCCCCTCACGCATGCGACACGTCCTGGAAACGGTGCGGGTGCTCGTCCGCGCCGGTGTGCTCAGCCCTGGACGCCCCGACAGGGTCGCCCGCCAGCTCCGCGCTCTGCGCACGTGGGGCGCCACGATCGCCGGGGGCTACGCCGCGGCGGACGAGCGCGTGCCCGACGCCGTCGCGGTCGTCGACGAGCGTGGCCCCACGACCTTCCGCGAGATGAACCTGCGCGGCCGCGAGCTGGCCCGGGACCTGCGCCGCGCGGGTGTGGGCGCGGGGGCTCGCGTGGGCGTGCTGTGCCGCAACCACAGCGGTTTCGTGCAGACGATGGTGGCCTGCGGGCGCCTGGGCGCCGACACCGTGCTGCTGAACACGGGGCTGTCGGCGGGCCAGCTGGCCGCGACGGTGGGGGACCACGGGGTGTCGGTGGTCGTCGCCGACGCCGAGTTCGAGGGGATGTGCGCCGAGCTCGATCCCGGTGTCGTGCGGGTGACGGCCTGGGGAGAGCCCTCCGACGGGGGTCCGCGGGTGCCGTGGCGGGCGCGGGAGGGCGCGGAAGCCGACCCGGAGCCGCCGGAGCGCCCCGGCCGGTTGGTCGTGCTGACGTCGGGGACGACGGGCACACCGAAGGGAGCGCGGAGACCGACCCCGAGGGGGCCGCAGGACGCGGCGTCGGTGCTGTCGCGCATCCCGCTGCGCTCCTCGGACCGCATCCTGGTCTCGGCGCCGGTCTTCCACACGTGGGGGCTGGCGGGCGTGCAGCTGGGCATGTCGATGCGCGCGACCCTGGTGATGCGACGGCTGTTCGAGCCGGAGGACGCGCTGCGCACGGTCCAGGAGGAGCGGTGCACGGCGCTGTTCGCGGTGCCGGTGATGCTGCGGAGGATCATGGACCTGCCCCGGTCCACGCGCGAGCGGTACGACACGTCGTCGCTGCGGATCGTGGCGTGCAGCGGCTCGTCGATGAGCCCGCAGCTGATCACGGACTTCATGGACGCGTTCGGGGACGTGCTCTACAACCTGTACGGGTCGACCGAGGTGTCGTGGGCGACGATCGCGACGCCCGGGGACATGCGGCTGTCCCCGACGACGGCGGGCCGCCCGCCCCTGGGGACGCGGATCGCGGTCCTGGACTCCGGCGGGGCGGAGGTCCCGCCGGGGACGGAGGGGTCGATCCACGTCGGCAACGACATGCTCTTCGACGGCTACACGGACGGGCGGAGCAGGAGGGTCGCGGACGGTCTGATGGAGACCGGCGACCGGGGCCGCGTGGACGCGAACGGCCTGCTGCACGTGGCGGGGCGGGACGACGACATGATCGTCTCGGGTGGGGAGAACGTGTTCCCCCGGCCGGTGGAGGAGGCGATCGTGACGCTTCCCGAGGTGCGTGAGGTCGTGGTGACGGGTGTGCCCGACGAGGAGTTCGGGCAGCGGTTCGCGGCGTACGTGGTGCCGCACGAGGGCCGGGGCGTGGACCCGAACCGGGTGCGGATGCACGTGCGGCAGGCGCTCGGGCGGTTCTCGGTGCCCCGAGACGTGGTGGTCCTGGACGGGCTGCCGCGCAACGCCACGGGCAAGGTGGTCAAGCGCCTGCTGCCCCGCCAGGAGCCGCGCCGGTAGGCCGGTGGGGGAGGGGACACCGCGCTGCGGGTGCCCGACGAGGACGTTCCTCCTCCGCGAAGGTGCGCCGCCCTCCGCACCACGGTCCCGCGATGACGGGAGGGGTTCCGGTACGCGGAAACGACGCCCTCTCCGACCTGCGAAGACCCCGCACGTCACACATCGGGAACCCCGTACCACTTTTCTTTGTGCCCAAGGTAATTGCGGGCTTTGGAAATCGGGCGCGGGGTAACTACGATGGTGACGATGGCCGACCGATCCCCCGCCCCCGCGGGCGGCTTCCCTCTTCCCGCAGTCGACGAGCAGATGTGCTTCGCCCTCTACGCGGCGTCGCGTGCGGTCACCAACCTGTACCGGCCCCTGCTGGAGCCGTTGGGGCTGACCTATCCCCAGTACCTGGTGATGATGCTGCTCTGGGAGCGCGGCGAGTGCTGGGTGAAGGACTTCGGTTCCGTGCTCCAACTGGACTACGGGACCCTCACACCGCTGCTCAAGCGGCTGGAGGCCCGGGGACTGCTGGTCCGGGGACGCGATCCGCGGGACGAGCGCTCCGTCCTCGTCGTCCTCACCGAGGAGGGCGGGCGGCTCAGGGCGCGCGCCGAGGGCATCCCGGAGGCGATCGGGAGGGTCATCGACCTCCCCGAGGAGGAGTTCGAGGCCACCAGGCTGGCGTTGCGCCGCCTGACCGCGAACGTTCTCGCGGGGGAGGCCCAGCTGCCCGAGGGCGGCTGAACGGACTCCGTCCGCCGCGTCCGCCGTCGGGGGACGACGGATGGCAGCGGCGGACGGCGGGGACGGGCACCACGGGGGTCGTGTCCGTCCCCCGGAGCACGGGCGGGTCGCGGTCGCGGCCCGCCCGTATCCGTTGTCGGCCCGAAGCGCGTTCGCCGTTCCACCCGAGAGGCGCCCCCCGCCGGGCTAGGGTTGGGGACATGTCGATCTGGGCGTCAGACAACCGCAGCGGGCAGGTCCGCGAGGCCCTGACCATGCTCCTGTCCCAGGGAGTGATTGACGACTTCCGCATCCGGCCGGACGAGGAGTTCCCCTTCCGAGTGACCGTCCCTGCCGGGGTGGTCCCGATGACCGAGCACCAGGCCGCGCACTTCGCGCTGGGCGCCGCGGTGAGCCACTTCGGGCGCCTGGCGCGCGGTGGGAGCGGGCCCCCTAGGGCCTGTATCGAGTTGTGATCATTGATCGGCTCGGATGAGGTCCTTGATCCAGATCATGGAAGCGCGGAGATGGAGACCAGCGAGGTAGCTCTCGGGGGTCTTGTCGTAGCGGGTGGCGATGCCGCGCCACGCCTTGAGCTTGTTGATCAGCCGCTCGACGGTGTTGCGCTCCTTGTACAGGTCGGCGTCGTAGGTGACGGGGCGGCCGCCCCGTCGGCCCTTCTTCTTCCGGTTGGCGGCCTGGTCCCTCTTCTCCGGAATGACCGCCTTGATGTTGCGTCTGCGCAGGTAGGAGCGGTTCTTGCGAGAGGAGTACGCCTTGTCGGCGGCGACCGCGTCCGGCCGGGTGCGGGGACGGCCGATCGGTCCGCGCACCCGCACCCTGCCGAGCACGGGTATGAACTGCGGGCTGTCAGCGGCCTGACCCGCGCTCAGTGTGAGCACGAGCGGTCGGCACCCGCGCTCACCCGCGACGTGGATCTTGCTGGTCTGTCCGCCCCGCGAGCGACCGAGCAGGGCGGCCTTCAGCCGGAGCTTGCGGCGCCCTCGGATGCGCCTGCGTTCGACCCGCTCGGCTTCGCCTTCGGCGCCCTGTCCGGTTCGTCCTTCTTCGTCGCCCCCTTTAAACGGGCCTTCTCCTCTTCGGCGGCGGCCTTCTCCAGGGCGGCGAGCGTGTGGGCGTCCAGGTGCATACCGGCCGCATCGTGGTGGGCTCGGGCCGTGGTGGAGTCCACGCTGACCAGCGACAAGTCCACCCGGCCCCGCTCGGCCGCCGTCGCGATCAGACCCTCCAGCAGGGTTTGGAAGACCCCGGCGTCCCGCCACTGCCGGAACCGGTTGTGCACGGTGGACCAGGGGCCGAACTCGGCGGGCATCTCCCGCCACTGTGCTCCCGTGCGGAATCGCCAGAGCACACCCTCGAACTGCTGTCGTAGCCGTGTGGGATACGGGCCGTACTCGCCGATCGGCAGGAACGGCTGGACGTAGGCCCATTCCTCGTCGGTCAACTGCGCGCGTGTCATGTGCTCCGAACTACCGGATCCGCCCTGGCCGCCGCGGCGGATCCAGCAGATTGATCACGACTCGATACACGCCCTAGCAGCCTCCGGGTGTGTGCTCCCGGTAGCCCGATGAGGTCTCGGTGAGCGACGTGGCGACGAAGACGTTCCACAGGCCGAGCGCGTCGCCGGAGCCGACCGCGCGCCTCTCCCCTTGACCTCAATATTTGTTGAGGAACAAGAGTGGTCTCCGGGCGCCGCACCGGCGCCCGCCCGGACCGGGGTCCGGGCCGTCGTCGCGAACGGGAGAAGAACCATGGCCGAGAAGATCCTGGTCACCGGCGCCACCGGCAACACCGGCCGCCACGTGGTGGCGGGGCTGCTCGCGGAGGGAGTTCCCGTGCGGGCGCTCGTGCGGGACCCGGGGAGGTCGCGGCTGCCCGAGGGGGTCGAGGTCGTCGGGGGCGACATCACCGACCCCGGGGCCGTGTCCGCCGCCGCCGAGGGCACCACGGGGGCGTACCTGCTCTGGCCGGGGTACGGCACGGAGGGGGTCGAGGAGACGGTGGCGGCCCTGACCGGGCACGTGCGCCGGGTCGTCTACTTCTCGGCGGTCGCGGCCGGGGAGGACGCCGACAGCGTGTGGGGGCGGGTGGAGAGCGCCGTGCGCGCCTCCGGGCGGGAGTGGACCTTCCTGCGCGTCACGGGCATGGCCACGAACACCCTGGGCTGGGCCGAACAGGTCCGCACCGGCACGGTCCGCGCTCCCCACGGCCGGGCGTCGCGCTCGCTGGTCCACGAACGCGACATCGCGGCGGTCGCCGTGCGGGCCCTGCTGGACGGGGGGCACGCGGGCAGGGCCTACACGGTGACCGGGCCCGAGTCACTGACCCAGGCAGAACAGGTGCGGATCCTCGGGGAGGAGACAGGGCTGCCGGTGCGCTGGGAGGAACAGCCCGAGGAGGAGGCCCGCGCCGAACTCACCGAGACCATGGGAGCCGACTTCGCCACCGCCGGGCTCGCCTACTGGGCTTCCCTCGTCGACGCCCCCGAGCCGGTCTCACGGGACGTCGAGGCGGTCACCGGCCGACCCGCGCTGACCTTCCGCGCGTGGGTGCGCGAGCGCGCCGGGGACTTCACCGCGGGTGCGTCGGCCTGACCCTCGGGCACCGTGCCCGGCACACGTCGGGCCGAGCTCCCGGCACCGGGCCCTGCACCGTCCGGCCCCGGTGGCGACCGTCGGGTCCGGGAACCCGGGAACGCCCCGGCGCCGCGCGGTGGTGCGCCTCAGCAGGAGCCCTTGTCCTCCCACACGCCCCACTGGTCACTGCTCGGCGGGTAGCCCTGGATCCACCAGCGCGCCTCGTACTCACGGCCCTGGTGCTGAACCCGGTCACCGGTGTCGTACACGGTGCCCTCGTCCCACTGCGGTGCGTCGCAGGAGCCGCCGCCGTTCCCGCGTCCACCGTCGTCGTCCTCGTCCCGGCCGCCCCAGCCGTCCTGGTCGCCACGGCCGTCCCCGTCGCCCCGGTCACCCCGGACGTCGTCCTCCTCGGAGGGGGAGGCCTCCTCCTCGGATTCCTCCTCTTCCTCCTCCGGCTCCGGGCCGAGGGAGACGGTGAGGGCGACGGCGCCCTCCTCCGGCAGGATCGTGCCGGGTTCGGGGTCCTGCCCGCTGACCTCGCCGACGGGCGCGGTGTCGTGGTGCTCCTCGGTGACCCGCACGACCAGGCCGAGTCCGGCCAGGGCGGTCGCGGCCTCCTCCCGGCCCATACCGATCAGCGTGGGGACGATGACGCCCTCGCTCACGCTGAGCACGACCGGCTCCTCACGGTCGCCCTCCTCGCCCGCCGCGGGCTCGGTGGCCAGGACGGTGCCGGGGGGCTGGTCGGGGGAGTGCTCCTGGACGATCTCGATACCGGTGAACCCGGCCTGGCGCAGGGTCTCGCGCGCCTCGTTCTCGGTGCCGCCGACCACGTCGGGGACCTCGGAGTGCCGCGGCCCGGTGGAGACGTGCAGCAGGACCTCGGCGCCCCGCACCACGTCGCTGCCGGGCGCGGGCGTGCTGTCGGCGACCGCCCCGGCGCCGACGGTGTCGCTGTAGGCCTCCTCGAAGCGCACGGTCAGGTCCATGGCGAGCCCGGCCAGCCGTTCCTCGGCCTGCTCGCTGGAGGCGCCCACGAGGTCGGGCAGCGCGACCCGGTCGTCCGGGACCAGCGCCCACCCGGCGGCGAACAGGACCAGGACCAGCACGCCCGCGGTGACCAGGACGGGGACGCGCCGCCACAGCGGGACCGGAGCGGCGCGTTCCTCCCGGCGCTCCGGCGGGGCGTCGGTGATGACGGGGATGGGCCGGGTGTCGACGTCGGCGGGGTCCGCCGGGGCCCCGGGGAGCGACCGCAGCACCTGTTCGACCACGGTGAGGTACTGGCCCGCGTCGCGGGGGCGGTAGCGCGGGTTGGGGTCTGTGGCGTTGGCGACCAGCATGTCCAGGTCGGGCGGCAGGCCGGGGATGACGGCCGAGGGCCGCAGCGGGTGGGCCTCCGGGTCGGCGGGCACGCCGGTCATCAGCGTGTACAGGAGCCGCCCGACGGCGTGCACGTCGGTGCGGGTCTCGGGGCCGGCGTCCTCCTCGGCGTCGAAGAGCAGGGGGAAACCGGTGACCCGCACCCCTCCCTCACCGTCCACCACGACCGTGTGGGGGTCGAGCGCGCCGTGCACGACGCCCGCGCCGTGGGCGGCGTCGAGCGCGGTGAGCGTTCCGGCCACGATGGCCAGCGCCGCCTGCACCGGGTAGCGCAACCCTCCGCCGCCCTCGCCCAGCGCCTCCGCGAGGGTCTGTCCCGGCAGGTACTCGCCGACCGCGTACACGTGCTCGCCGTCGCGGCCGTGCCCGAGGACCCGGGCGATCCCCGGGTGGGACAGGCCCTCCAGGGTCTGGGCACGGTCCACGAACGCGTGCACCGCGCCGTGGTCGCCCACCAGCCAGGGGTGCAGGACGGTGACCGTGACGGTCCGGTCGCCGCCGAGGTCGTGTGCGACGTGGACGGTTCCCGAGGCACCGCTGCGCAGCCGCTTTCCGAGGATGTAGCGCTCGTGCAGCGTGATGCCGAAGAGGGGATCGGGAGTGGGGGTCTCCATGGGACGGATTCTATGTCCCCGTTTCCTCCCGAACCTCACGTTCCCGGACCGGATGCGGACACGCGCCGGGCAGTAGGGTCGACTCGCAGCACCCCTGGTACCGAAACGTTGTGAGGCCCCTGTGAACCTCCCCTCCCCCGGAACCCGCGAGGACCGCGCGGCGGGCGTCCTGCTCGGCTCCGCGTGCGGCGACGCCCTGGGCGTGCCCTACGAGTTCGGGCCGCCGCTCGCGCGGGACCGGATCCCCGAGATGGTCGGCGGCGGGCTGGGCCCCTACGCCCCGGGCGAGTACTCCGACGACACCCAGATGGCCGTGTGCATCGCCGAGGCCCTGCGCGAGCACGGCGACCCGCTGTCGGCGGAGGCGCTTCGGCACACCGCGGACGCCTTCCTGCGCTGGAGGAACGAGGGCGCCACCGACATCGGCAACCAGACGGCGTGGGTGATGGGCCGCGCCGGACGCGCGTACCGGCGGCCGGAGGTGGCCGAGGTGATGGAGCGGGCGGCGGCGGACCGCTTCGCCGAGGGGGTGTCGAGCGCGGGCAACGGATCGCTCATGCGCACGGGGCCGCTGGCCCTGGCCTACCCCGACGACCCGAGGGGCCTGGCCGCGGCCGCCGACCGCTACAGCCGCCTCACCCACGGCGACCCGCTGGCCTCCGAGGCCTGCGTGCTGTGGTGCGAGGGGATCCGGCACGCGGTCGCGCACGGGGACCTGGCGGGCGTGCGCGCGGGTCTGGAGCTTTTGCCGCCCGAGCGGCGTGGAGCGTGGGCGGCGTGGCTGGACGAGGCCGAGGAACGTCCGCCGCACGCCTTCGACAACAACGGGTTCGTGGTCGCCGCCCTCCAGGCTGCGTGGTCGGCCGTGGTGCGCGAGCCGGGCGGGTTCGCCCCCGCGCTGATGGCCGCCGTGCGGTCGGGCAACGACACCGACACCGTGGCCGCGATCGCCGGGGCGCTGCTCGGCGCCCGTTGGGGCGCGAGCGCGATCCCGGGGGAGTACCTGGAGGCGGTGCACGGGTGGCCCGGCTACCGGGCCGGGGACCTGGCCGAACTGGCGCTGCGGATCGCCGGGCGCCACTGGGACGGCCGTTAGGCAGGCCCGGCGGACGCGCACCCTGCCGCGCGACGGGCAGCGTGCGCCGAGCACGCCCTAGCCTGGCGGTGTCCCCTTGTCGGAGGACCCCCTCCGAACGACCTTCACGACGACATCGAGGTGTGCCATGTCCGGTGGACTGAACTGGGTACGTGCGGACGAGCACCCGGAGCTGCTGGCCGACCCGGTCCTGGCCGCGGTGCGCGGCCGCGGGGACGCGCGGGTGGCGCCGATCGACCCGGAGCTCGCGGACACGGCGCAGTTCTGCGAACGGTACGGGATGCCCCTGGAGACCAGCGCGAACTGCGTGGTGGTCGCGGCCAGGCGCGGCGGCGAGGTGTCCTACGCCGCGTGCATGGTGCTGGCCACCCAGCGCGCCGACGTCAACGGGATCGTCCGCCGCCGTCTCGGCGCCCGCAAGATCTCGTTCGCGCCGATGGACGACGCCACCGGGTTGACCGGGATGGAGTACGGCGGCATCACCCCGCTCGGCCTGCCGGAGGGGTGGCCGGTCCTGGTGGACGAGGCGGTCGCCGCCGAGACCGAGGTCGTGGTGGGCAGCGGGGTGCGCCGCTCCAAGCTTCTGGTGCCCGGCAAGCTGCTCGCCGACCTGCCTGGCGCCGAGGTTCTGGCGCTCACCAGGTAGGGGATGGCCGCGCGGCCGGGCACGGTCGCCTGGCCGCGTGTCGACACTTCTGTTGGGCTGGCCAGAACCGTTGCTGATGTGCCACAAGAGCTCTGGCCTGCGGCGATCTTGTACTTACAGCGAGGTTGGACGGGGTGGCCGCCGAGCGCAACGGCCGTCCCCGTCAGACTCTGGGCCGGGCCGCCCCGGCCGAGGCCCTCAACAGGTTCCTCGTTGCAACAGCCGCTTGGCAGCAAGCGGTCGAGACGCGCTATAGGCACAAGATCGCGGCGGAGGGGGCAGTCCCGGCGAACCCCCGCGGTCACGGCACGGACTGCGGACTCGCCGCCGTGTCAGCGCGAATGTCGACAAAGCGATGTGTGGTTTCGGCGCCTTCCGCCCCGGTTTGCGGCCGGCTCCGGGCCGGTACCGGCCGCACTGCGTCCGGTACCGGCCCGGAGCCAGGGGGCGACCCCGCAGGTCAGGGGTCCCCCCCGGGCGTCAGGGGGTGTCCCCGACCTCCGCCACCCAGGCGGACTCCACCAGCACGGTGTAGTTGTTCACCCTCGGCAGCCCCTCCTCCCCGGGCGACTCCACGGCGACCGTCTCGTGGTAGAGCGGCGTGCCCGTGTCGGAGTCGAACATGATCCTGCGCTCCAGGACGTAACCGTCCCCCGCGTCCTCCTCGACCAGGAACAGCTCGCCCTCGCGCCCCTCCCGGTCCCGGGCCGTGCCCGCGTACAGCACGTCCTCCTGCCCGGCGAGCGCGCGCAGCGCGGCGGCCTGCACCTCGGAGGTGACGGGGGCCTCCTCGTACAGCAGCTGGAGCGCGTGGACGAGCCCGACCCCGGGGGAGGGGTCCCGCGTGGCTCCGGAGGCGTGGCCGCCGACCGCCAGGAGCTGCTCCGCGAGCCGGTCCGGGTCGGCGGACAGGCTGCCGGGCTCCCAGGTGAAGAACATGCCGTTCCCGCCCTCGCCGCCGCCCCACTCGAACTCCTCGGGCCCGCGCTCGAAGAGCCACCGGAGCGGGCCGGGGTCGCCGCCCTCGTGCTCTGGGAGGCTCGGTGTGGAGACGCTGCGCCCGGACTCGTGCGGGGTACGCCAGACCTGCTCGTTCGTCGGGACGACCCCCCAGCCCGCCTCGCCGGTGTCGGCGTCCTGGGAGTAGGTGAACGTCCACTCCGCGGTGCGCACGTAGGCGACGTCGCCGTCGGCGGACGGCGGGGGCTGCTCCTCGGCGGCCTCGGCCAGGGCGAGGAGGTGCTCACGGCCCGCGGTCAGGTCGGTGGCCAGGGGAACCTCCAACGGGGTGGGGGGCGGACCGGCGTACGCGGGCTGGACGGCGTTCCAGCCCAGGGACCCGAGCACGGCCACGGCGGTGAGCGCGGCGGCGGCGCCCAGCGCCAGGCGCGGGGCGAAGCGCCGGGGGGTCAGGCCGCGGACCCGGTGACGGTCGCCCGAGGCGACCGCCTCGATCCGGGCGAGGTCGCGGGCCACGGGGTCGGGGCGGGCGGAGACCGCGGGGTCGTGCGCGGCGAGCATCCTCCGCACGGCGTCGGTGTCGCCGCGCGAGCCGCGGCTGGCGGGGTTACGGTTCACTTCTCCTCCACGGGAACTCGGACGTGCGGGGCGCCCGGCGTCGCCGGACGTGCTGGGGACGCGTCCCGGTCCGCGGGGGGCGAGGAGTCCAGGAAGCGTTCGATCCGGCGGCGGGCCCGGTGCAGGCGCACGCGCGCGGTGGCCGTGGTGCAGCCCAGGACCCGGGCCGCCTCGGTCAGCTCCAGGCCCTCCCAGGCCAGGAGCATCACCAGTTCGCGGTCGGTGGCGCTGAGCCGGTCCAGGGCGCGCAGCGCGGTGTCGCGCTCCTCCACCTGGCGAACGGTGTCGGACGCGTCGGGGACACCGGCGTCGGCCTCGGCGCTGAGCACCTCGCCGCGGCGCCGTTCGCCGCGCAGCCGGGCCCGTATGACGTTGCGCGCCACCCCGTAGAGCCAGGGCAGTGGCTGATCCTTGGGCAGGCGGTCGTACCTGCGCCAGGCGACGCCGAAGGTCTCGGCCGCGACGTCGTCCGCGCGGTCCTCGCCCAGGCGGCGCACGGCGTAGCGGTACACGTCGCCGTGGTACCGCTCGAAGAACCGGGTGAACTCGCTCTTCGCGGGTTCCTCCGTGTCCGTGTCCTCACTGCTCATCGGCTTCCTTCCGTGCGGTCTCACCCCCTTTCTGACCGGCGGGGCCTCCGTGTTACAGCGTCGGCCCCGGTTTTCGCGCGGGAGCTGCGGTTCGGACGCACCAGGTGAGCGTGCCGGTCCCCTCCCGAGCCTGCGGAGCGGGCCTGTGGACAAGTAGGAAAAGAGCAGGTGGGGAGCGGCGCTGCTCCCCTGGGGCTATTTACTGACCGATCGGTCTGTAATACTGTTCGTCAGAGAGCACAGCCCGAGGAGAGGACCGTCCGGTGCCCGAAACACTCCAGAGCTACGCGCGGGGAGCATGGTTCACCCCCGCGGACGAGGGCGCGCCCCTGGCCGACGCGAACACCGGGGAGACCGTCGCCCGGATCTCGTCCAACGGCCCCGACGTCGCGGGGATGGTCGACCACGCGCGGACCGTCGGCGGCCCGGCGCTGCGCGCGCTCACCTTCCACCAGCGCGCGAACATCCTCAAGGAGGTCGCCAAGCACCTGACGGAGTACAAGGAGGAGTTCTACGCCCTCTCCCACCGGACCGGAGCGACCAGGCGGGACACCGCCGTGGACGTGGACGGCGGTTTCGGCACGCTCTTCAGCTTCTCCAGCAAGGGACGCCGCGAGCTGCCCAACTCCACCGTCATCCTGGACGGGCCCCTGGAGCCGCTCGGCAGGCAGGGCACGTTCGTGGGCCAGCACGTGTACACGTCCCGCCCTGGCGTGGCCGTGCAGATCAACGCCTTCAACTTCCCGGTGTGGGGCATGCTGGAGAAGCTCGCTCCCGCCTTCCTCGCGGGGATGCCCAGCATCGTCAAACCCGCCGGGCAGACCGCCTACCTCACCGTCGCGGTCGTGCGTCGCATGGTCGAGTCGGGCCTGCTGCCCGAGGGCTCCCTCCAGCTCCTCGTCGGCAGCCACCGGGGCCTGCTCGACGCCCTGGGCCCGCAGGACGTCGTGGGCTTCACCGGATCCGCCGCCACCGGCGCCATCCTGCGCAACCACCCCAACGTGGTCAGCGGCGGCGTGCAGCTCAACGTGGAGGCCGACTCCCTCAACTGCTCGATCCTCGGTCCGGACGTGACCGAGGAGGACCCCGAGTTCGACCTGTACGTCAAGCAGGTCGTCACCGAGATGACGGTCAAGGCCGGGCAGAAGTGCACCGCCATCCGCCGCGTCATCGTGCCCGGGGCGATGGCGGAGGCCGTCACCAGGGCCCTGACCGACCGCCTGGCCAAGGTGGTGGTCGGCGCGGCCGACGACCCTGACACGCGGATGGGCGCCCTGGTCTCGCTCGACCAGCGCGAGGAGGTCCGCAAGGCGGTCAAGGCCCTGCGCGCCACCAGCGAGGTCGTCTACGGCGACCCGGAGAGCGTGGAGGTCAACGGGGCCGACGACGAGTCGGGCGCGTTCATGTCCCCGGTCCTGCTGCGCGCCGAGCCCGGCGCCCGGGAGCCGCACGAGGTGGAGGCCTTCGGCCCCGTCAGCACCGTGATCGCCTACGACGGCGTCGCCGAGGCCGTCGAGCTCGCCGCCCGGGGCAGCGGCAGCCTGGTGGGCTCGCTCGTCACCCGCGACCCGGACGTGGCCCGCGAGGTCGTCCTGGGCCTGGCGCCCTGGCACGGGCGCATCCTGGTGCTCAACCGCGACGACGCCAAGGAGTCCACCGGCCACGGCTCCCCGCTGCCCGTGCTGGTGCACGGCGGGCCCGGCCGTGCGGGCGGCGGCGAGGAGATGGGCGGTGTGCGCGGGGTCAAGCACCACATGCAGCGCACCGCCGTGCAGGCCCCGCCGGACATGGTCACCGCGATCACCGGACACTGGACCACCGGCTCCGAGCGGACCGTGGGCGACGTGCACCCGTTCCGCAAGGACCTGTCGCAGCTGCGGATCGGCGACACGATCCGGTCGGCGGAGCGCACCGTCACCCGGGCCGACATCGACCACTTCGCCGAGTTCACCGGTGACACGTTCTACGCGCACACCGACGAGGAGGCCGCCGCCGCCAACCCGCTGTTCGGCGGGATCGTGGCGCACGGGTACCTGGTGGTGTCGCTGGCGGCGGGCCTGTTCGTGGACCCGGCCCCGGGCCCGGTGCTCGCCAACTTCGGCGTGGACAACCTGCGCTTCCTCACCCCGGTGAAGGAGGACGCCACGATCCGGGTGACGCTGACCGCCAAGCAGATCACCCCGCGCACGAACGCCGACTACGGCGAGGTGCGCTGGGACGCCCTGGTCACCGACCAGGACGGCGAGGCCGTGGCCACCTACGACGTGCTCACGCTGGTGGCCAAGGGCGGGGAGGAGTAGTTCCGTCGCCGCACAGGCGAACGGACGCATCCGTGAGCAGGAACATCGTCAGACAGGCATGTCGGTAAGTGGACACGTCGCCAAACAGCTACGTCGCCAAACAGGCACAGCGGCGAACGGACATGTCGACTTCACCGACAGGCGGTGCCCCCGGCAGTGGCGTGGCCGGGGGCACCGTCGCGTGCGGCCCTCGACAGGGTGCCGTGCCCGCTCCTCGGCGGGCGGCTCATGAGCTGTCCGGAGAGTGCGTGGTCCCGCACGGCCGCGCTCACCGCCCGGCGGACGGCTCCCCGTCCAGCAGCGCCGACGGGCCGGGCGGCCCGAGCCGCACGCCCTCGCGCGCCGTCCAGTAGCGGCGCAGCACGTCCAGCACCACCGAGACCCGCAGGCCCGTGATGCCCGAGAGGCGCCCCAGGTCCGCGGAGAGGAAGTCGGCGAGTTCGGCCTCGTCGCGGAAAACCGCGTGGTGGATCACGGACGAGGTCCCGGCCACCACCGAGACGTAGCGCGCGGAGGGGTGCGCCCCCAGCGCGTCGGCGACGCCGCCGATCTCGCGGGGGCTGACCTCCAGGGCCAGCACCGCCTCCACGCCCATGCCCAGCAGGGCGGGCTCCACCTCCACCCGGGGGCGCACCATGCGGCGCTCCAGCACGGACTGGACGAGGCGGTAGGCCGTGGACTGGCTGACCCCGAGCGCGCGGGCGACCTCTCCCGAACCGGCGCGCGCGTCGCGGTGCAGCATCCGCACCACGAATGCCTCCTGCTCGCCCAGGGGGCTCCGGGGCTCCGCCGCCCCGTTCTCCCCCGTGTCGGTGTAGGGGTCCAGTGCCCGGGTCCGCGCGGGGTCGAGCCGGTCCAGCCGCCAGGAGTCGGCCCGGCTCACCGCCCGCAGGACCAGGTCGGACCGCGTGGCCGCCACGCCCTCCACCGAGGGGATCCCGTCGGCGAGCAGGTCCGCCGCCCGTTCGCGGCGGAAGGGGTGCACGACGCAGTAGACGTCGGACCCGCCGCCGGTCACGGCCGCGAACTGCGTCTCCGGACGCTCCGCCAGGCGGCGGGCCACCTGCCGCGAGCGGCCGGGGGCGGTGGTGATCCACACGTGGTGCGGATGGGCGTCGGAGAGCAGCGGCCAGTCCACCTGGCCGACCACGCGCACGGAGCGCTCGGACTGGAGGCGCTGGAGCCGCCGCCCCACGGTGCTCGCCGAACTCCCCACGGCCTCGGCCAGGGCGCTGACCGGCGCCCTGGGCGCCAGCTGGAGGGCGGCGACCAGGTCCATGTCGAGTTCGTCCAGCACCGCGTCCGTTTCCGAGAAGACCACAGTCACCACGCATGCCGTCTCTGATGAATGATCCCACCACTTTAGCGCTGATGGTTGACATATCCATCCACCGCACATGCAATGTACTGGTCAACGCAGCACGGGAGGGGCGCCAGCCCGCCCGGACGTCAGGGGAGCACGGGTGACCACGACCGATTCCACACGCCCCAGGCTGCCCATGCGGCTGCTCCTGGGCTCCCTCCAGGTGATCGAACGGGTGGGCAACAAGCTGCCCCACCCGTTCTGGCTGTTCACGATCATGGCCGGGATCGTCATCGCGCTCAGCGCCCTACTCAACGCGCTGGGCGTCTCCGCCGTCTCGCCGGTGGACGGCGAGCGCATCGCGGTCCGCAGCCTGCTCTCACCCGAGGGCGTGCAGACCATCGTCGGCGACGCGATCGACAACTTCGCGACCTTCCCACCGCTGGCCATCATCATCGTCGTCATGCTCGGGGTATCGGTCGCCGAGCGCAGCGGCCTGCTCAACGCGATGCTGCGCGGCAGCGTCACCAGGGTCCCGGCCCGGTGGCTGACCTTCGCCGTCGCGCTGACCGGCGTCACCGGCAGCGTCGCCTCCGACGCCGCCTACGTCGTGCTCATCCCGCTGGGCGCCCTGCTCTTCAAGGCCGCGGGCCGCAGTCCCGTCCTCGGCCTGGTCGTGGCCTTCGGCTCCGTCTCCGCCGGGTACAACGCGTCCCTGCTCATCACGCCCACCGACGCGCTCCTGTCCGCCCTGAGCACCGAGGCCGCCGCGATCATCGATCCCGGCTACACGGTCACGGCGCTGGACAACTACTTCTTCGGTGCCGTCTCCGCCGTCGTGCTCGCCGCCCTGATCACCCTCGTCACCGAGTTCCTGCTGAGCAGGCGTTCCGAGGGTCTGGCCGAGGACGACGACGGTGAGGGGGACCGGGAGGCACAGGAACTGGGCTCCATGGCCCTCTCCGACGCCGAGCGCCGGGGGCTGCGCAACGCCGGGCTGACCGTGCTGGCGGCCGTGGCGGTCCTCGCGGCGGCGCTCGTGCCCCCGGCCTCGCCCCTGCGCGGGGAGGACGGGACGGTCCTCGGCTCGCCGATCATCACCGGTGTCGCCTACGTGCTGGGCGTCCTGTTCCTGTTCGCCGGAATCGTGTACGGGCGCACCACGGGCACCGTGGCCTCCGCGCGGGACGTCCCCGAGGCGATGACCGCGGGGGTGCGCGACCTGGCACCGGTGGTCGTGCTGTTCTTCGCCGCCTCGCAGTTCCTCGCCTACTTCCGCTGGACCGGGATCGGCGAGATCGTGGCGATCCGCGGAGCCGCGCTGCTGGACTCGGCCGGGGTCCACCCCGTACTGCTCTTCCTCGGCATGATCGTGTTCGCCGCCGCGCTGAACCTGCTCATCACCAGCGGTTCCGCGCAGTGGACCCTGATCGCGCCGGTCTTCGTGCCCATGTTCATGCTCCTGGACGTGCCGCCCGAGACGACCCAGGCCGTCTACCGCATCGCCGACTCCAGCACCAACGTCATCAGCCCGATGAGCCCGTACTTCGTCATGGCGCTGGGCTTCCTCCAGCGCTACCGCCGGAACGCGGGCATCGGCACGCTGATCTCCCTCACGCTGCCGCTGTGCCTCACCGTCCTGATCGGCTGGACCCTGCTGTTCCTGGGCTGGTGGGCACTCGGCATCCCGCTGGGACCGGGTGTTCCGGTGCGCTGACCGCACCCCTCCCGCCGCGAGCGGGATCCCCTGACCAACACAACGAAGAAAGTGACAGATGAGCCAGACGGTGACCGCGAGACTGGCGGACGCGGCCGAGCGCGCCCTGCCCAGCATGATCGACGACCTGCGCGCCCTCGTGGAGCTGGAGACTCCCAGCGGCGACCGGGACCTGCTGTCCGCCGGGCTGGACGGCATCGAGGAGTGGCTGGTCCGGCGGCTGGGCGCTCCCGAGAGCCGGGTCCGCTACGACGGAGGTTCCTTCGGCGACGTGCTGGAGGTGTCCTATCCCGGAACCGGGGCGGGGACCGTGCTCTTCGTCAGCCACTACGACACCGTCTGGCCCGCCGGAACCCTGGCCGGGTGGCCGGTCACGGTCGACGGCGACCGGTTCAGCGGCCCCGGCTGCTTCGACATGAAGGCCGGGATCGTGCAGAGCGCCTGGGCGCTGCGGCTCCTGCGCGAGCTGGGCCTGCCCCGGCCCGCCGTGCGGATGCTGCTCACCGGGGACGAGGAGATCGGCAGCCCCGCGTCGCGCCCGCACATCGAGCGGGCCAGCGAGGGCGTGGACCTGACCCTGGTCCTCGAACCCAGCCGGGAGGGCATGCCCAAGACCCGGCGCAAGGGCATGGGAATCTTCGACGTGGACGTGCGCGGCGTGGAGTCCCACGCGGGCCTGGACCCCGCAGCCGGGGCGAGCGCCGTGCACGCCCTGGCCCAGGTCGTGCCCGCGCTCACCGCCCTGTCCGCGCCGGAGCTGGGCACCACGGTGAACGTGGGCCGGGTCTCCGGGGGGACCGGGTACAACGTCGTCGCCGGGCACGCCCGCTGCGGGGTGGACGTGCGGGTGCAGGACCCCGCCGAGATGGCCCGCGTGGACGCCGGGCTGGCCGCGCTCGCCGCCGCCGACCCGCGCGTGGCGGTCGAGGTCACGGGCGGGTGGAACCGTCCGCCGATGAACCCCAACCCGCCCTCTGAGGAGGCGTTCGCCCTGCTGCGCGAGGTGGCCGGGGATCTGGGCGCCTCCCTGGAGGAGGTCTCGGTGGGCGGTGCCAGCGACGCCAACTTCGTCTCCGCGCTGGGCCGCCCGGTGCTCGACGGGCTGGGCGCGGTGGGCGCCGGGCCGCACTCGCGCGACGAGCACGTCCTGGTCGGCGGGACGCCGCGCCAAGTCGCCCTGGTGGCGGGCCTGATGGAGCGGATCGCGGGGAGGTAGGGGCAGCGCCCGGCCCCGCCCGGGACGACATGGGGACGAGTCGCCATGGCGACGAGTCGACACCCAGCGGGCCGACGCGCTCCGGCGTCGCGCCGGAGCGACCGTCGCGGCAGCGGCCCGTGGAAGCAGGGGGACGGAAGGCCGCCGCCCGAGCCCGCACGCGGGCGCCCCGGGATGCCGACTCCCCGGGGCGCCCGCTCGGGCCCGGCCTACAGGCGGGCGATGGCCGCGGCCGGGTTCTCCATGGCGTCGGCGACCACACGCATGAAGCCCGCGGCGGCCCCGCCGTCGCACACGCGGTGGTCGAAGGCGAACGACAGCTGCGTGATCTTGCGGACGGTCAGTTCGCCGTCCACCACCCACGGGCGGTCCATGATCCGGCCCAGGCCCAGGATCGCCACCTGCGGGTGGTTGATGATGGCCGCGCTGCCGTCCACCCGCAGCGACCCGTAGTTGTTGAGGGTGAAGGTGCCGCCGGTCATCTCGGCCTGGGAGGCCCTGCCCTCCCGGGCGGCGGCGGTGAGCCGCCGGATCTCCCCGTCCAGCTCGGTCGTGGTGAGCCGGTGCGCGCCCAGCACGGCCGGGGCGACCAGACCCCGGTCGGTCTGCACCGCCAGGCCCAGGTTGACCCCGTCGTACTGGACCAGCTCCCCGCGCTCGGTGTCCACCCTGCCGTTGAGCTCGGGGTGGGCGCGCAGGCCCGCGACCACGAACCGCGCCACGTAGGACATCAGGCCGGGCCCGGACGGATCGGACTGCCGGAGGCGGACCAGCTCGGTCGCGTCCACGTCCACCCAGACGGTCGCCTCGGGGATCTCGCTGCGGCTGCGGGAGAGCGACGCCGCCACGCTGCGGCGGAACCCGCTCATGGCCACGCGCCGGGACTCGGCCAGTCCCGTGCGGGCGTCCACGGCGCCGGTCACGACGGGTTCCGGCCCGGCGGCGGGAGCGGCGGAGCCGGCGGCAGATCCGGCGGGGTCAGCGGGAGCTGCGGGGTGGTCGGCGGCCGGAGCCTGCGCGGCCTCGACGGCCTCGCGCACGTCGCGCCGGGTGATGAGCCCGCCCGGGCCGCTTCCGGGAACCTCGGAGATCCGCAGCCCCGCCTCGCGGGCCATCTGCCTCACCAGGGGCGAGGTGACCAGCGGCGGACGCGTGGCGGCGGGCCGGGCCGGGATCACGGCGGCGGGAGCGGTGGAGGCCGGTGCGGCGGGCCGGGTCGGACCAGCGGTGGCGGGGGCGGCGGACCGGGCCGGACGCGCGGGCGGGCGCTCACGCGGCCGCCGACGGCGCCCGGAGGCCGCGGCCTCCGGTGTTCCGTAGCCGATCAGCACGTTGCCCGAACCCGTTCCGGCGCGCTCCTCCTCGCGGTAGCGCTCCCCCTCCGCCGACACCGGCGCGGCGGAGGAAGCGGACTCGGTCGCGGACCCGGACGCGGTCGCGGACCCGGAGCCGTCGGTCACGCTGATCAGGGGGCGCCCGACCTCCATGACCCGGCCCTCCTCGCCGTGCAGCTCGCTGACGGTGCCCGCGAAGGGGGAGGGGACCTCCACGATCGACTTCGCGGTCTCCACCTCCACGATCGGCTGGTCCACGGCCACGGTGTCGCCGACGGACACGAGCCAGCGCACCACCTCGGCCTCGGTGAGCCCCTCGCCCAGGTCGGGGAGGTCGAAGGTCTGCGTCGTCACTGGTCCTCCCACTGAAGATCGTCGACGGCGTCCAGGATCCGGTCCACGCCGGGGAGCTGGAAGCGCTCCAGCTTCGGCGGCGGGAAGGGGATGTCGAAGCCGGTGACGCGGCGCACCGGCGCGGCCAGGGAGTGGAAGCAGCGCTCGGTCACCCGCGCGACGATCTCCGAGGCGACGCTGGCGTACCCGCTGGCCTCGGCGACCACGACGGCGCGCCCGGTGGAGCGGACCGCCTCGCACACGGTGGCGTCGTCGAAGGGGACGAGGGAGCGCACGTCCACCACCTGGAGGCTGCGGCCCTCCTGGGCGGCGGCCTCGGCCGCCTCCAGCGCGGTGGGCACCGAGGGGCCGTAGGCGATGAGGGTGGCGTCGGTGCCGGGACGGCGCACCACGGCGCGGCCGATGGGCGGCTCGGGCGCGGACAGGTCGATCTCGTCCTTGCCCCAGTAGAGCTTCTTGGGCTCCATGAACACGACCGGGTCGTCGGAGGCGACCGCCTCGCGCAGCAGGAAGTAGGCGTCGGCGGGCGTGGACGGGGTGACCACGGTCAGGCCGGGCGTGTGGGCGTAGTAGGCCTCGGAGGAGTCGCAGTGGTGCTCGACGCCGCCGATCCCGCCCGCGTAGGGGACGCGGATGACCATGGGCAGTCCGACCCGGCCGCGGGTGCGGTTGCGCGTCTTGGCCACGTGGCTGACGATCTGCTCGAAGGCCGGGTAGGCGAACGCGTCGAACTGCATCTCCACCACGGGGCGCATGCCGTTCATCGCCATGCCGACGGCCATACCCACGATCCCGGACTCTGCGAGCGGGGTGTCGAAGCAGCGGTCCTCGCCGAACTCGGCGGTGAGGCCGTCGGTGATGCGGAAGACGCCGCCGAGGGGGCCGACGTCCTCGCCGAAGACGTACACCGCCGGGTCCTCGGCCATGGCGTCGCGCAGGGCCCGGTTGAGGGCCTGGGCCATGGAGAGCTTGGTGGGGTCGGTCGCCATGTCAGTTGCCCTCTCTGCTCAGTTCGTCGGCCAGGAAGGCGGCCTGCTCGTCCAGCTGCGGCGTGGGGGCGGCGAACACGTGCGCGAACAGCTCGGCGGGCTCGGGGTCGGTGTCCCTGGCGATGCCCTCGCGCATGGCGGTGGCCACGGCCTCCGCCTCCTCGGCGATCCGCGCCTTGCGGGCCTTGGTGAGGACGCGCTTCCTGGTGAGGTGGGCCTCCATGCGCAGCAGGGGGTCTCGGGCCTTCCAGGGGTCGACCTCCTCCTGGCTGCGGTACCGGGTGGCGTCGTCGGCGTTGGTGTGCGCCTGCATGCGGTAGGTGTGCGCCTCCACCAGCTGGGGACCCCCGCCCGCCCGCGCGGCGGCCACGGCCCGGTCCAGCACGGCGAGCACCGCGGGGGTGTCGTTGCCGTCCACCCGCTCCGCGTTCACCCCGTAGCCGACGCCCTTGTGGGCCAGCGAGGGCGCGGCGGTCTGGCGGGCCAGGGGGACGGAGATGGCGTACTCGTTGTTCTGCACGAAGAACACCACCGGGGCCCGGAACACCGCCGCGAAGTTCAGCGCCTCGTGGAAGTCGCCCTCGCTGGTGGCCCCGTCGCCGCACATCGCCATGACCACGGTGTCCTCACCGCGCAGGCGGGCGGCGTGCGCGACGCCCACCGCGTGCAGGAGCTGGGTGGCCAGCGGTGTGGCCTGCGGGGCCACGCGGTGCGCGTAGGGGTCGTAGCCCGAGTGCCAGTCGCCCTTGAGCAGGGTGAGCACCTCCACCGGGTCCACCCCGCGCGCGACCACGGCCGCGGTGTCGCGGTAGGTCGGGAACAGCCAGTCGCCCTCCGCCAGGGCCAGGGCCGCACCCGTCTGGCAGGCCTCCTGCCCGTGCGAGGAGGGGTACACGGCCAGGCGGCCCTGCCGCACGAGGGCGCTGGCCTGGTCGTTGACGCGGCGGCCGATCACCAGGGAGGTGTACGCGGCGAGCAGCCGCTCCCGGTCCGGGAACGGCAGGGCGGCCCCCTCCACCGGGCTTCCGGTCTCGTCGAGCAGCCGGACCGGCTGTTCGGAGGGGAGAAGGTCCCGGTCATCAGCCATGGCGCCAGCCTCCTGTGTCAGAAAGATGTGTTCAGACACATGGTGCTGTTTATTGCCATCTGTTCGCCACAACCAGGCAAAACTCAAGAAAACGTCGAGGATTTCACCCAGAATTCTGGCCGTACGTCCAATCGTGTGACCCAGAACACCACTCGGTGTGGACAAGTGGCCCACGCCACCGCGCCGTGTCTCCGTGCGGGCACGAAGCGGCGCCACGGTGGTTAACCTGGGGCGGTACCGAGCCGCTGCGCACACCACACCACCGGGAAAGAGGGGCCTCGTGAGCGACGAGCGCGAGAACCTGGACTACGGGCTCTTCGGCACCGCGATCCGCGACCTGGCCCACGCGATCGCCGACGACGGGTTCGCGCCCGACATGATCCTCTCCATCGCGCGCGGCGGCCTCTTCGTGGCGGGCGGTCTGGGATACGCGCTGGACGTGAAGAACCTGCACGTGATGAACGTGGAGTTCTACACCGGGGTCGGCACCACGCTCGACATGCCCGTCATGCTCCCCCCGGTGCCCAACGTGGTCGACCTCAGCAGCAAGAGGGTCCTGGTCGCCGACGACGTCGCGGACAGCGGCAGGACCCTCAAACTCGTCCACGACTTCTGCGCCGAGCACGTCGCCGAGGTCCGCAGCGCGGTCATCTACGAGAAGCCGCGGTCCCTGGTCAAGTGCGAGTACGTGTGGCGGCACACCGACCGGTGGATCAACTTCCCCTGGTCGGTGGAACCCCCGGTGGTCAACCGCCCGGACCAGGTCCGCGACGCCTGACCGCACGCGACCGCCACGTCCACCGCGCACATCCGCGCGGCCGTCCTCCCCGCCGCCCGGGCGGCGGGGAGGACGGCCGCCACTCACTCCTCCGCGGTCCGGGCCCGGGGGACGGCGGCCGCGTCGGCGCCCCTGCGCTCCGCCTCCCGCTCGGCCAGCCTGCGGCGCTGCGGCACCACTGTGTACTTGGGGTCGGCCACGGACTGCCTGCCCGCGTGGAAGACGCCCAACCGGGTGCACGCGGAACCGGCCAGCAGGGCGGCACCGCTCACCGCGGAGGCCACCCGGCTGCGGCGGCCCAGCACCGCACCGGCCGCACCGGCCAGGGTGAGCGCCTTGGCGGCGCGGACGAATCCGCCCGCCGTGCCCCGGCGGTAGGGCTCGCCGGACAGTCCCATCCGGCGCTCCATCGCCTCGAAGAGCACCGTCTCGGCCAGGGCCCCGCCCACGGCGGCGCGGCGCGCGGGGCCGCTCTGCGCCAGGGGCGCGGTGACCAGGCCCATCCCGCCCGCGGCCGAGGCCGCGGAGGAGGCGAACACGAACGGCATGTACCGGTAGCCGTCGTGCCAGGACGGCACCGCGGTGTCGCACACCAGCGGCGCCGTGTAGGTGGCCACCAGCGGGCCCACCGCACCGGCTCCCAGGGTGGCCGCCCGGCCGATCCTCGGGAACCATCCGGTGGCGGAGGTCACCGCGGCGACCCCGGCGAGGGGGCCGTAGGCCATGAGGATCCAGGAGCCGACGCTCATCGGCGAGGTCGGCTTGACCACCCGCAGCATGTTGAGGAAGCGCTCGGGGCGCCCCAGGTCGTGGATGAGCGCGGCCGTCGAACCGGAGATCGCGCCCAGGGCGGCGTACTTGAGGGGGCGGGCCAGCGCCGGGCGGCCGGTCAGCTCGGCACCGGCGGCGAGCACCGACGAGGCCCCGGCGAGCCCGCCCAGGAACAGGTAGCCGCCGATGTCGGAGGCCTTCCACACGATCTGGTTGAGGACCGGTCTGCCGTAGTAGGAGCGGAACTCGGCGTCGGGCACCCGCGTGGGCTCGCCGCGCCCCCTCCTCCTGCGGCGCCCCTCCCCGTGCTCGCGGCGCTGCTCCTCCCCGACGACGTCGGCGGCCCCCGTGACGGCCTCCCGTCCGGGGCGCTGCCCGCGCATGCCCTCCTTGGTCACGTCCGACGAACTCATCAGCGCCTCCCCACGAACGTCGCGGCCGCTCCGACCACCAGCGCCGCCGCCGCGACACCGGCGTGCCGCCACATCGACGGCAGGTCCCGGGTGGTCACCACCGGGTCCGGCGGCAGCCCGTAGACCTCGGGTTCGTCCAGCAGCAGGAAGAACGCGCCCGCGCCGTCCACCCCGTTGTCGGGATCATCGCCGTACAGGCGGGCGGAGGACACCCCGGCCTCGTGCAGGTCGGCCACCCGCGCCTCCGCGCGCGCACGCAGTTCGTCGAGGTCGCCGAACTGGATCGAGTCGGTGGGGCAGGCCTTGGCGCAGGCGGGTTCCAGGCCGTCACCGAGCCGGTCGTAGCACAGGGTGCACTTCCAGACCCGGCCGTCCTCCTCCCGCTTGTCGATGACCCCGTAGGGACAGGCCGGAACGCAGTACCCGCAGCCGTTGCAGATGTCCTCCTGCACCACCACCGTGCCGAACTCGGTGCGGAACAGGGAGCCGGTCGGGCACACGTCCAGGCAGGCGGCGCTGGTGCAGTGCTTGCACACGTCCGAGGACATCAGCCAGCGGAACTCACCGCGCTCGTCGGCGCCAGTGGCGGCGCCGGGCAGTTCGAAGGAGGGCATGCCCAGGTCGACGGCCCCGGGCCGCCCCACGCCCGGGTCCTGGTGGCCGAGGGGCTCGCGCTGCTCGACGAAGGCCACGTGCCGCCACGTGTCCGCGCTCAGGCCCCCGCTGTTGTCGAACGACATGGACGTGAAGTCCAGGCCGTCCTCGGGGACCATGTTCCACTCCTTGCAGGCGACCTCGCAGGCCTTGCAACCGATACACACGCTCGTGTCGGTGAAGAAGCCGACCCTCTCGTGCCTGCCGTCCCCGTTGCTCTCCGCGGACACGCTCACACCTCCAGTCCCGTCTCTTCCGTGATTCCGGCCCGCTCCCGGTACTCGCGCACCAGGTCGAGGCGTTCGGCGCCCCGGGGCCTGCGCCCCGGCCGGATGTCGGCCGTGATCGCCTTGACCTCCTGGATGTGCACGTTGGGGTCGAGCGCGATGGGCATCAGCTCGTTGACCGCGTCCCCGGTCGAGTAACCGTTGGGCCCCCAGTGGTAGGGCATCCCGATCTGGTGGACCACCCGTCCCTGCACCCTCAGCGGCGCCATCCGGTCGGTGACCATGACCCGGGCCTCGATGGCGTTGCGCGCGGTGACGACGGTGGCCCAGCCGCCGTGTTCCAGCCCGCGCTCCTCGGCCAGCTCGGGGCCGACCTCGCAGAAGAACTCGGGCTGGAGCTCGGCCAGGTAGGGCGTCCACCTGCTCATCCCGCCCGCGGTGAAGTGCTCGGTGAGCCGGTAGGTCGTCACCACGTACGGGAAGACGTCGGCCCCGGGCGTGCCGGGGGCGGGGTGGTACCGGTTGTACTCGTGCGGGTACAGCAGGCGCGTCGGGTTGCGCTGGCGCCCGTACAGCGGGTTCTCGAACGGGGTGTCCTGCGGCTCGTAGTGCGTGGGCATCGGCCCGTCGTTGAGGCCCGCGGGCGCGTACAGCCACCCCTTGCCGTCGGCCTGCATGATGAAGGCGTCCCGACCGGTGAGCGCCGCGACGCCCTCGGCGCCCTCCTGAGGCTCGTAGTCGGGCGCCTTGCGGTTCTCGAAGTCGGGGGTGTCGTGCCCGACCCAGCGCTCCTGCTCCGCGTCCCACCACACGAGGCTCTTGCGGGGGCTCCAGGGCTCCCCGTTCTCGTCGGCGGAGGCGCGGTTGTACAGGACGCGCCGGTTGTCCGGCCAGGCCCAGGCCCACTCCCCGGCGATCCAGTCCTGTTCGGTGTGGGGCTTCCTGCGCGCCGCCTGGTTCACCCCGTCCTTGAAGACGCCGCAGTAGATCCAGCAGCCGCACGAGGTCGACCCGTCGTCGCGCAGCTCGGTGTAGACGGTGAGCGGACGGCCCTCGGCGTCGTGGCCGTTGATCTCGCGCAGGACCGCGGCGGCGTCGGGCTCGCCGTCCTCCTCCAGGGGGTAGTCCCAGGTGAGGTCGAGGACGGGGCGGTCCTTGGGGTCGTCGGAGTCGGCGAGGATCCCGCGGATGTTCCGGCCCAGGTGGTACATGAACCACAGGTCGCTGCGCTGGTCCCCGCTCGGGCTCACGGCCCGGTCGTGCCACTGGAGCAGCCGGTTGGTGTTGGTGAAGGTGCCCGACTTCTCGGTGTGCGCGGCGGCCGGGAAGAAGAACACCTCGGTGCCGATGTCCTCGGTGCGCATCTCACCGGACTCGATCTCCGGCCCGTCCTTCCACCAGGTGGCGCTCTCGATCAGCGAGAAGTCGCGCACGACCAGCCAGTCCAGCTCGGCCATGCCCATGCGCTGGGCCCGGCTGTTGGCCGACCCCACGGCGGGGTTCTCGCCCATGAGGAAGTAGCCCTTGCATTTTCCGGCGATCTGTCCCATCACGGTGTCGTAGTGGCTGTGGGAGCCGGTGAGCCGGGGCAGGTGGTCGAAGCAGTAGTCGTTCTCGGCCGTCGCGCTGTCGCCCCACCACGCCTTGAGCAGGCTGACGGCGTAGGCCTCCATCCCGTCCCAGAACCCCTTCCGGGGGTTGCCGGCGGCCATGATGTAGGTCTCCAGGGACTGCTCCTCGTGGGCGTGGGGCATCGGCAGATAGCCCGGGAGCAGGTCGAACAGGGTCGGCACGTCGCTGGAGCCCTGGATGCTGGCGTGTCCGCGCAGCGCCTGGATGCCTCCTCCCGGGCGACCGATGTTGCCCAGCAGCAGCTGGAGGATGGAGGCGGCCCGGATGTACTGGGAGCCGACCGTGTGCTGCGTCCAGCCCACGGCGTAGCAGAAGGCGCTGGTGCGGTCCCTGCCGGAGTTCTCGGTGAGGTGGTCGCACACCCGCTGGAAGGTCTCCCGCGGGATGCCGCAGACCTGCTCGACCATCTCCGGCGTGTAGCGCGCGTAGTGGCGCTTGAGGACCTGGAACACGCAGCGCGGGTCGGTGAGCGTCGGGTCCTCCCTGGGCTTCTCCCGGATGACCGCACCGCCCGCCCCCTGCTGCTCGGGCCGTCCGGAGCGGCTGGTGCCGAGGTTCTCCTCCAACCGCTCCTTGAACAGCTGGTCGCGGTTGCCGGAGGCGGCGGCGACCTCGGCGCCCTCGTAGCTCCAGGTGCTGGCGTCGTAGCTCCTGTTCTCCTCCGAGAAGCCGGAGAACAGGCCGTCCAGGTCCTCGGTGTCCTGGAACTCCTCGCCGACGATCGTGGCGGCGTTGGTGAAGGTGCGGACGTAGTCGAGGAAGTACTTCTCCTCGGTGAGGACGTGGTTGATGATCGCGCCGAGGAAGGCGATGTCGGTGCCCGCGCGGATGGGCACGTGCATGTCGGCGAGCGCGCTGGTGCGGCTGAATCGGGGGTCGACGTGGATGACCACCGCGCCGCGGGCCTTGGCCTCCATGACCCACTGGAAGCCGACCGGGTGGGCCTCGGCGAAGTTGGAGCCCTCGATGACGATGCAGTCGGAGTTCTGGAGGTCCTGGAGGAACATGGTCGCCCCGCCGCGGCCGAAGGACGTCCCCAGCCCGGCGACCGTGGAGCTGTGGCACACGCGGGCCTGGTTCTCCACCTGGACGACGCCGAGCGAGGTCAGGAGCTTCTTGATGAGGTAGTTCTCCTCGTTGTCCAGCGTGGCGCCGCCGAGGCTGGCGATCCCCAGCGTCCGGTTCACCCGGCGCCCCTCGTGCTCCTGCTCCCAGGTCTGCTCGCGCGTGCGGACCACGCGGTGGGCGACCATCCTCATGGCGGTGTCGAGGTCGAGTTCCTCCCAGTCGGTGCCGTACGGGCGCCGGTACAGGACCTTCTCCTCGCGGCCGGAACCGGTGGTGAGCTGGAGGCTGGCCGACCCCTTGGGGCACAGCCGCCCGCGGCTGATCGGCGAGTCCGGGTCGCCCTCGATCTGGACGACCTTCTCGTCCTTGACGTAGACGTTCTGTCCGCACCCCACCGCGCAGTAGGGGCAGACCGACCTCACGACCCGGTCGGCCTCCTCGGTGCGGGCCCTGAGGTTCTCCGACCGACGGGACTTCGCGGCGGCCCCGCGGCCCGTCGGGTCGTCCCCGGTGAACTGCCGGTACACCGGCCACGACTCGATCCACGTGCGTACGCCCATGCTCGCCTCCGCCCCGGGCCCGGGGCCCGTCGATGGTCTCCAGGTCTCCCGCTACCCACGGACACGAGGGGCATGGGTCCGGATCCCCACCGTGATCCGGGCGGGCGTCCGCGGGGGTGAGGACACGCCGCCCGTGGCGGTTCCATGGGGCTTCCGTGACGCGGTCCGGGCTGCGGTGTTTCACGTGAAACACCGGCGTCGGAGAGGGGCGAAACGCCCTTTCCGGACTTCCCCGGCGGGGGGTGGGTCCCGGTACTCCCTCCACTTGGTAAGAACTTCCCCCGCCGCGCGTCCGGGGCCGCGGCAGTGGGCAGGGGGCACCTGGACAGGGATCATGACGACGTGGTGGGGGACCAGTTCCATGACCGACGTATCCAGCCAGGGATCCGCGCCGGGAGACGACCGCGAGGTGCTCACGAACCGGCAGGGACACCCGGTCTACGACAACCAGAACCAGCGCACGGTCGGGGAGCGGGGGCCGGCGACGCTGGAGAACTACCAGTTCCTGGAGAAGATCAGCCACTTCGACCGGGAGCGCATCCCGGAGCGGGTGGTGCACGCGCGCGGGGCGACCGCGTTCGGCTACTTCGAGTCCTACGGCTCGTGGGGCGACGAGCCGATCAGCCGCTACACGCGGGCCAAGCTCTTCCAGGGCCAGGGGAAGCGGACCGACGTCGCGCTGCGCTTCTCCACGGTCATCGGCGGCAGGGACTCCTCGGAGTGCGCGCGCGACCCGCGCGGGTTCGCGATCAAGTTCTACACCGAGGACGGCAACTGGGACCTGGTGGGCAACAACCTGGCGGTGTTCTTCATCCGCGACGCCATCAAGTTCCCCGACGTGATCCACGCCCTCAAACCGGACCCGGTGACCTTCCGCCAGGAGCCCAACCGCATCTTCGACTTCATGTCGCAGACCCCCGAGTGCATGCACATGCTGGTCAACCTGTTCAGCCCGCGCGGCATCCCGGCGGACTACCGGCACCAGCAGGGCTTCGGCGTCAACACCTACAAGTGGGTCAACGACGTGGGCGAGACCGTCCTGGTCAAGTACACCTGGATGCCCAAGCAGGGCGTGCGCAGCATGACCGAGGCCGACGCCGCCAACCTCCAGGCGCAGGAGACCGGGCACGCGACCAAGGACCTGCACGAGGCCATCGACCGGGGCGAGTACCCCGAGTGGGAGCTGCTCGTGCAGATGATGAGCGACGAGGAGCACCCCGAGCTCGACTTCGACCCGCTGGACGACACCAAGACCTGGCCGGAGCAGGACTTCCCGCCCAGGGCGGTGGGGCGGATCGTGCTCGACCGGAACGTGTCGGACAACTTCGCGGAGAACGAGCAGATCTCCTTCGGCACCGGCGTGCTCGTGGACGGCCTGGACTTCTCCGACGACAAGATGCTCGTCGGGCGCACCTTCTCCTACAGCGACACGCAGCGCTACCGGGTGGGGCCCAACTACCTCCAACTGCCGGTGAACCAGGCCAGGAACGCGAACGTGCGCACCAACCAGCGCGACGGCCTGATGGCCTACCACCAGGACGCCGGGGGCCAGAACCCGCACGTCAACTACGAGCCGTCGATCAACGGCGGTCTGCGCGAGGGCCAGTACCCCACACACGACGAACAGGGGCCGGAGATCCGGGGACGGGTCACCCGCAAGCGCATCTCCCGCACCAACGACTACCAGCAGGCGGGGCAGCGGTACACGCTGATGGAGGACTGGGAGCGCGACGACCTGGTGCGCAACTTCACCGGGCAGCTCTCCCAGTGCGACCGGCCGGTCCAGGAGCGGATGGTCTGGCACTTCCTCATGGTCGACGACGACCTGGGGCTGCGCGTCGGCGAGGGGCTGGGCATCGGCCCGGGCGACGTGGCGCACCTGGAGCCGCTGCGGAGCCAGAGCCTGGACGAGGGTGAGCGCCGGCGCATGGCCCACCTGGGCAAGAACGGCCCCCGCGACGTGTCGGGGCTGACGATGACCCACTGCGTGCCCAACAAGCGGCACGTGGTGGAGCGCTGAGGCGGGCGCAGCACCACGCGGTCCACGCCTGCGCCACCGGTGCCGCCCACGAGTGGCTCGACCGGCGCTGTCCCGCGGTCGTCCGGCCCCGGTCCCCGTTCGGGGGCCGGGGCCGGACCGTGTGCGGCTCCGGCACGGGCGCGGCCGAGCGACACGACACGGCCGCCGCCTCCCGGGAGGCGGCGGCCGCCGTCGCACCGTCCCCGCTCCGCGCGGGGTCCGTTCGGGCGCGTCAGCGCCTGTCCCGGTCGCGCCGGGAGGGCGCCAGGATGATCCCGAGCGCGAGCATGCTCAGCCCCAGGAAGAGGTGCAGCCAGTTGTCGGCGTTGTTGAGCGGCACGAAGTTCGCCGGGTCATCGGACCCGACCAGCAGGCCGTAGAGCCACAACACCAGGTAGATCACGCCACCACCGAGGAGGAAGAACCGTGCCGTCCTGGCGGTGCGGGCCATCGCCACCCCGGCCACGCCGAAGGCCAGGTGGACCAGGTTGTGCAGGATGGACACCTGGAAGAGCCCCAGCAGCAGGGCCTCGGAGTGGTGTCCGACGAACTGCATCTGATCGTAGTTGGTGGTCACGCCGGGGATGAAGCCGAGCACGCCCACCAGCAGGAAGACGATGCCGTAGATGAGTGCGGCGAGGCGGATCGGCTTTCCGGGAACTCTGGTCACGCCCTGGGTCGATGTCCTGTTGGACATGGTTACCTCCACGCGTGGTCGTGTCCGTTTCGTCTGCCTCTGTGACTTAAGAGGCCACTGATGAAGCATTACCCGGTGTGACTCACATCACTCATCTTCCTTGGCGATGATGTGGCGGTGACGGCCTCCGAGCGCGGTGGCGGGGCGGCGAGCAGACCGTGACCCGCGCGGTGAGTGCGGGCGCGGAGTCGGGGTAGTCGCGCCAGCGAGGCACTCCCGTGGCGCTCCGGGGTCGCGAGCCGCCGGGTCAACGCCTCCGCGCGCAGCGGGCGCGGTGCCGCGGGGACGGTGCCGACCGACGGCGTCGAACCCGGGAGGGAAGCGGTCATGGCGGAACTGGTGTCCGACCACGTACTGAAGCGTCTGCGCGAGTGGGGGGTCGACCGCGTCTTCTCCTACGCGGGCGACGGCATCAACGGTCTGCTCGCCGCATGGGAGCGGGCTGGCGACCGGCCCCGCTTCATCCAGTCGCGGCACGAGGAGCTGGCGGCCTTCGAGGCCACCGGGTACGCCAAGTTCTCTGGCCGGGTGGGGGTGTGCGCGGCCACCTCGGGTCCCGGGGCCATCCACCTGCTGAACGGCCTCTACGACGCCAAGCTCGACCACGTCCCGGTGGTGGCGATCCTCGGCCAGACCGCGCGCAGCGCGATGGGCGGCTCCTACCAGCAGGAGGTCGACCTGATGTCGCTGTACAAGGACGTGGCCAGCGACTACCTCCAGATGGTGACCGTCCCCGAGCAGCTGCCCAACGTACTGGACCGGGCGATGCGGATCGCCGCGAGCAGGCGCACGGTCACGGCGGTCATCATCCCCGCCGACGTGCAGGACCTGGAGTACTCGCCGCCCGAGCACGAGTTCAAGATGGTGCCCTCCAGCCTGGGGCTCCCCTCCCCGCGGTCCACCCCGTCCCCGGAGGGGCTGGCCGAGGCCGCCGAGATCCTCAACTCCGGCGAGCGCGTCGCCATGCTGGTCGGGCAGGGAGCCAGGGGAGCGGCGGACGAGGTCGTCGAGATGGCCGACGTGCTGGGTGCCGGGGTGGCCAAGGCGCTGCTGGGCAAGGACGTCCTCCCCGACGACCTGCCCTTCGTGACCGGGTCGATCGGGCTGCTCGGCACCCGGCCCTCCTACGAGCTGATGCGGGACTGCGACACCCTGCTCGTGGTGGGCTCCAGCTTCCCGTACAGCCAGTTCCTGCCCGAGTTCGGCCAGGCGCGCGCCGTCCAGATCGACATCGACCCGACCATGGTCGGCATGCGCTACCCGTTCGAGTGCAACCTGGTCGGCGACTCCGCGGAGACGCTGCGGATGCTGCTGTCGCTCGTGGAGCGCAGGACCGACCGCTCCTGGCGGGAGAAGATCGAGGACGACGTCGCGCGGTGGAGGCAGGTCCTCGAACGGCGCGCCCACGTGGACGCCGACCCGGTCAACCCCGAGCGCGTCTTCCACGAACTGTCCCCGCTGCTGCCCGACGACGTGATGGTGACCTCGGACTCCGGTTCGGCGGCCAACTGGTACGCGCGGCACCTGGTGTTCCGCGAGGGCATGCGCGGGACGCTGTCGGGCACGCTGGCCACGATGTGCCCCGGCGTCCCCTACGCCACGGGGGCAAAGTTCGCCCACCCCGACAGGCCGGTGGTCGCACTCGTCGGGGACGGCGCCATGCAGATGAGCGGCATCAACGAGCTGATCACCATCGGCCACTACTGGAGGGAGTGGGAGGACCCGCGGGTCGTCGTCGCCGTCCTCAACAACCGCGACCTCAACCAGGTGACCTGGGAGCTGCGCGCGATGGGCGGCGCACCGCAGTTCCTCCCCTCGCAGCGGATCCCCGACTTCCCCTACGCCGGGTACGCCGAGAGCATCGGCCTGATGGGGATCAAGGTGGAGGACCCCTCCGACGTGCGCGACGCCTGGCAGCGGGCGCTGGCGGCGGACCGGCCCTGCGTGGTCGAGTTCGTCACCGACCCCGCCGTCCCGCCGATCCCGCCGCACGCGACGCTGGACCAGATGGAGAGCGTGGCCAAGGCCCTGGCCAAGGGCGATCCCGACGCGTGGTCCGTGGTCAGGCAGGGCGTCCGGTCCAAGGCGCAGGAGTTCCTGCCGGGAGGCGGGCGGGGAGACCGCTGACGCGAGGCGGGGGGACGTAGGCATCCGATCGTGAACGGAAGGGAGGCGGAGCGTGGCTCTGCCCATCGAGGACTACGCGCTTCTGGGTGACATGCAGACGTCGGCGCTGGTCGGCAGGGACGGGAGCGTGGACTGGCTGTGCCTGCCCAGGTTCGACTCCGGCGCCTGCTTCGCCGCCCTGCTGGGCGACGAGGGCAACGGGCGCTGGACCATGGCCCCGGTCGGGGAGCACCGGGTCTCGGCGCGACGGTACCGCTCCGACAGCCTGGTGCTGGAGACCGAGTTCCGGTGCGCGGACGGGGCGGTGCGGGTCGTGGACTGCATGCCCATCGGCGCGCACGACACCGGCCTGGTGCGCCGGGTCGAGGGCGTGGAGGGCCGCGTGCGCATGCGGACCGAGGCCGTGCCGCGCTTCGACTACGGATCGATCGTCCCGTGGGTGCGCAAGGAGGGGCGGCGGCTGCACATGGTCGCCGGTCCGGACAGCTGCTACCTGGACTCCGACGTGGAGTTCGACGTCCTGGCCCCGTCCAGGCCGGTCGCGGAGTTCACGGTCGCCGCGGGGGACAGCGTGGACTTCGCCCTCGTCTGGACGCCGGTGCGTGCCCCCGAGCCGGACCCGTCCCACGTAGGCGCGCTCATCGAGCACACGGAGGGGGTGTGGCGGGAGTGGGCGTCCAGGTGCACCTACCGGGGCGAGTACCGCGACGCGGTGGTCCGGTCGCTCATCACCCTCAAGGCCCTGACGCACTCGCCCGGCGGAGGCATGGTCGCAGCGGCCACCACCTCGCTGCCCGAACAGCTGGGCGGCGTGCGCAACTGGGACTACCGCTACTGCTGGATACGCGACGCGACGCTGACGCTGCTCTCGCTGCTGGAGTCGGGGTACAAGCGGGAGGCGGCCAACTGGCGCGAGTGGCTGCTGCGGGCGGTGGCCGGCGAACCCGCGCAGATGCGGATCATGTACGGGATCGAGGGGGAGCGCAGGCTGCCCGAACTGGAGCTGGACTGGCTGTCCGGCTACGAGGGCGCCCGTCCCGTCAGGATCGGCAACGAGGCGGCCCAGCAGTGGCAGCTCGACGTCTACGGCGAGGTGATGGACGTCTTCCACCAGGCCAGGGAGCACGGGATCCCGCCGCGGGAACCGGCCTGGGAGCTCCAGCGGCACCTGATGGACTTCCTGGAGTCGCACTGGCGGGACCCCGACAACGGGATCTGGGAGATGCGCGGGCCCCGGCGGCACTTCACGCACTCCAAGATCATGGCGTGGACCGCGGCGGACCGTGCCGTCAGCGCGGTCGAGAGGTTCGGGCTGGAGGGCCCGGTGGACGACTGGAAGCGCCTGCGAGGGGAGATCTTCCGGGACGTGTGCGAGCACGGGTACGACCCCGGTCGGCGGACCCTCACCCAGTACTACGGTTCCACGTCCCTGGACGCCTCGCTCCTGATGGCGAGCACCGTCGGCTTCCTCCCGGCCACCGACGAGCGCATGCGGGGGACGGTGGACGCGATCCAGCGGGAACTGTGCAGCGGGGGCCTCGTCCAGCGCTACTCCATGGACGAGGGCACCCGGCACGTGGACGGCCTGCCCCCCGGTGAGGGCGTGTTCCTGCCCTGCACGTTCTGGCTGGTGGACAACCTCGTCATGCAGGGCCGCGTGGACGAGGGCCGGGGGATCTTCGAGCACCTGCTGAGCCTGCGCAACGACGTGGGGCTGCTGGCGGAGGAGTACGACACCGACGCGCGGCGGCTGGTCGGGAACTTCCCCCAGGCGCTGTCCCACATCGCCCTGGTCAACACCGCCTACGAACTGGACCGGGACCGCCGGGGCCCGGCGCGCCAGCGCGCGGAGTCGCGGGGCCGGTGACCTGCCGCCCCGGGTCGGCAGGTCGCCAGATCGCCAGATCGACAAAGCGACAGGGCGGTTGGACGACAAGAAGACAGGGGACGGGGCGGCGAACCGGCCCGCCGCCCCGTCGCCTCCTACTTCGTGGCCGTGGTCGGCTCGGTGCCGCCCGCGTACAGGTCGACGCCCTTGGGCTCCTTCACCAGGGAGACCCCGAGGAAGGAGACCGCGCAGGCCACGACGATGTAGACGCCGATCGACCACGAGGCGCCGGTCTCGGTGAGCAGCAGCTCGGCGATCGTGGGCGCGAAGGCGCCGCCGAGGATCGCGCCGAGGGCGTAGCCGATGGACACGCCGGAGTAGCGGACCTCGGCCGGGAACATCTCCGCGTACAGCGCCGACTGGGGGCCGTAGCTCAGACCCAGGGTGAGTGTGAAGACGAAGACGCCCGCGAAGTACAGGTAGATGTTGCCGGTGTCGACCATGAACCACATCGGCACGGACCAGGCGGCCAGCAGCAGGTAGCCGAGCTGGAAGGTCCGCACCCGGCCGAGCCTGTCACTCAGGATGCCGCCGTAGAGCGTGGAGACGAGCCAGCCGAACGAGGCGAGGGTGGTCGCCAGGAGCACGGGCCCGCGGTCCATCCCGAGGCCGAACTCCTCGACCGGCCGGGAGGCGTAGGTCGCCAGGTAGGCGATGACGAGGTACCCGGCGGCGTTGTTGGCGACGAAGATCAGCGCGGAGAGGACGACCTCCTTGGTGTGGCTGCGGAACAGGCGGCCCAGCGGGGCGGAGGTCTCGGCCTTACGCGCCTGCATGAGCTTGAAGACCGGGGACTCCTCCACGGACTTGCGGATGAGGTGGCCGATGATGATCAGCAGGAAGGACAGGAGGAAGGGGATGCGCCAGCCCCACTCCAGGAACGCCTCCGGGCCGATGGCGGCGGTGATCACCCAGACGACGAAGGTCGCCAGGATCATGCCGCAGGGGACCCCGATCTGCGGGTAGGCGCCGAAGAAGCCGCGCTTGTTGACCGGCGCGTGCTCCACCGACATCAGCGCCGCGCCGCCCCACTCGCCGCCCGCGGAGAAGCCCTGGAGGATGCGCAGGAGGATCAGCAGGACGGGCGCGGCCACGCCGATCTGGGCGTAGGTGGGCAGCAGGCCGATCAGGCAGGTGGCGAGCCCCATCATGACCAGGGTCGCCACGAGCACGCGCTTGCGGCCGAACCTGTCGCCGAGGGCGCCCGCGACGATCGCGCCGAGCGGCCGGAAGAGGAAGGAGATGCCGATGGTCGCGAAGGACAGGATCTGGGCCAGCCCCGGGCTGGCCTCGGTCAGCGGCGACAGGAACAGGGGGGCGAGCACGAGGCCGGCGGCCTGCGCGTAGATGAAGAAGTCGTACCACTCGATGGTGGTACCGACCATGGTCCCGGCGAGGACGCGCCGCCGCTCCCTGGTCTCGATCGCGCCGCCCGGCCCTGGGGCCGTCGAGTCGGAAGTTGCCATTGGTGCTCCGTATGTTCTCTACCGACCGGAGGTCGGATTCCGCTCGTGGGCTCCTGGTCCCGACAGTCACGGTGACAATCACCTGCCCCTCCAGGCGCACAAGCGACAGGAAGGACATGTCCGACACCGGACTGAGCCCCAGGACACCATGCCATGTGACTCAAGGCACTTTCTACACCGGGGCCCACTTTTCGCAGCTCGAAAGCCATGTCCTGACCGAACGGTCGGTCAGATGGATGGCACCGTCGGTGGCCCGCGCCCCGTGACCAGTCATGATTCGGCGGCGGGCGGACGACATGTCGGCGGGTCGACGAGTCGACATGGCGCCGAGTCGGCCTCCGGACGGAGAGGAGGCCTGAACAGGGAGAAGCCGCGCGCCCCGTCCGAGAACAGGTGGGTACAGCGGAAAACACCCTGTTAGCGGCGGGCCGACATGGAAAACTGGCCGTCACACCCATCCTGTGATGTAGAACACGGCCCTGTTCCCGCCGCCCCACGACGAAACGCCCCCAGGGAGGCATCAGGTGTCCACCATCGGACTGTCCCAGGCCATCAAGGAACTGCGCGATGAACTCGCCACAGCACAAGCGGAAGGGAAAGATCACGGGATCCGCATCGAGATCGTCGAGGCCGAGGTCGAACTCCTCCTGGAGGCGCACGAGGAGGGAGCAGGGAAGGCCGGTGTGAGCTTCGGTGTGGTCTCCCTCGGGGCCGACGGGAAGGTCGGCCGCACGAACACGCACAGGATCACGCTGAAACTCGCCCTCACCGGGGCGGATGGGAAGAACACCAGGGTCTCCTCCCGGAACGGAGTACGCCGAGACGATGACGAGGGCTCGGCACGCTAGTGGACACGAGGTTCATCGCGGACGTTCGCGTCACGCCGCTTGAGGGAGAGAAGGTCTACGGGACCGGCTACCTCATCAGCCCCTCACTGGTTCTCACAGCGGCCCATGTGCTCGATGGCCACGCCAGTGTCAAGGTGCGCTTGGGCGTCAATCCGCCAGGGACCTTCATCAGATGCGCTGTCCACTGGAAGAACGAGGACCTGGACGTCGCCCTGCTGCGGTTGGAGACGAAGCAGAAGCAGCTGCGTCCCCGGGTGCGCTGGGGCCGGTTCTCGGGGCACAAGAAGCAGGAATACGACGCAGCGGGGTATCCCGACCTCGCGTTGAGTGACTACAGCACGAACTTGAAGCACCTGAACGACAGCCTGCGTCCGCTCGACGGCATCGTGACGGGGGAACTCAGGCTCAACGTCCAGCAGGAGTACGTCGAGAAAGTTTCCTGGGCGGGGTTCTCGGGCACCGCCGTGTTCACCAACGGTCTGCTGGTGGGTGTGGTCTTCAACTATCGGCAGGACACCGGGGAGCTGCACGCCCGCCGCTCCTCCCGGTTCACCACCCATCGGGATTTCAGGCGGCTGGTCGAGGAAGACACCGGGGGGCCGCTGCGAACCGAGGCAGCAGACCACCCTTCTCTTCTCGGAAGGGTGTACGCCACCACCACGCATTTCTTCTACTCGTCGCGTGCCTCCCTGAAGAAGTTCGGGTCCGACCTCGCCCGACCGTTTCGAAGACTGGTGGGAAGGTCCCGAAAGCGCGATGGGCCGGACACCCGACGTCCGGTCTGGTCCCTGAGCGCCTCCGCGGCCGCGCTCCTCGTCCTCACCCTCGTCCTGAGCGGTCTGTACTGGTGGTACTCGAACGGCTTCCCGGTACCGGACACCGCCTGCGCCCCGCCCGCCGAGATCACCGTGCTCACCACACCGGACCAGCACTCCGTCGTCCAGCGGGCCGCCGAGGACTTCGCCGTCCACCAGGGCGAGCAGGACGCGGACGGCTGCGTGCCCGTACGCGTCAGCGTCACCACGGCGGGTGGATCCGCACGGACCCGCGAGCTACTGCGCGAGGGGTGGAGCGACCTGCGCGCGGGACCGCGTCCGCACGTCTGGCTGCCGGACTCCAGCGCGGACATCGCCCTGCTGGGCGGTGACCCGGGTGACGCACCCGAACTGGAGCTCGGGGAGGAGCCCGCCACCAGGCTCACGCCCGTGGTCCTGGGCCTGCCCGAGTCCGTGAGCGAGATCCCCGCCTGCTCCGGGACCGACCCGAGCGGAGTGCGTTCGAACCTCGTCGTCTGCACGGCCGCGGCGGCGGAGGCCGGGCTCCTCCTCGCCCGTCCCTCACCGGAGGCGTCGGTCTCGGCGCTGATCCAGACCGAGGCCCTGTACTCCACCTACGGGGACGGGGGCGCCGAGGAGATCCAGATCGCGGAGGCCCGCGCGACCTCGGCCGGGCTCGACGCCGAGGGCAACCTCGGCCTGCTGTGCGCGCTGCGCGGCGGGGACGCGGACCCCGCCGCCGTCGGGGTGTTCAGCACCGAGTACGCGGTCAACGCCTACAACAACGGCGGGCAGCTCGGCCCCGGATGCGGGCCGACGGGAGAGGAACCGGACGTGCCCCTGGTCCCGGTCTACTTCTCCGAGACGCCGGGCCTGGACCACCCGTTCGTACGGCTGGACTGGGGCGGCGACGACGGGGTCGAACGGGAGGTGGCGGCGTTCGAGGACTGGATGCGGCGGCCCCGGGCCGCGGGGGCCTTCCACGGCTACCGGACGCTGGAGGGCGACATGATCGGCGGGGAGGCGGAGCGGTCCTCCATGGAGGTCAGGCACCTCGACTCGGACCGGGATGACGAGGAGTGGCGGGAGCGGCTGGAGTCCGGGCTACGGCAGCAGGAGCGCTCCCGCGCCCCGGTCGAGGTCCTGCTCGTCGTCGACCGCTCCGACTCCATGAGCGGCCCCGGCACGGGCGGCACCCGGCTGGCGACCGCGCAGGAGCTGGCGCGGACCGCCGTCGGCCTCCTGGGGGAGCAGGACACCGTGGGGGTCTGGGCCTTTCCCGAGGGCGGGCCGGGCAACGACGTCACCGGCCAGGAGCGCGTCCTGCCCCCGGAACCGGGTATGGACGCGCGCCGGGAGGAGTTGGCGCGCGAGGAGATCGACGCGCTGGCCGCCGAGTTCCCGGCCACCCCGCTGGCCGACGCGATCCGCGACGGCGCCGAGGAGCTGGGGTCCTGCGCCGACCGGCCGGGGGAGCCCGGTGCCTGCGCGCTGGTCGTCCTCACCGACGGCGTCGCCCTCCCCGAGCCGCGCGGCGGCGCGCGGGCGGACGACGTGGCCGCCGTGCTGGAGGGCCTCGACGAGCGCGTGCGGGTGCACGTGGTGTCCGTGGGCAATGAGGGGTGCGGCGGCGAAGGGCTGCTCAGTCGGCTGGCGGGCGCGGGGGCCGAGTGCCACCACCCGCGCGCCGACGAACTCGAACAGGTCGTCTACGGCATCGTGGCCGGGACCAGGGCGGCGACCCCGTGAGGGCCCGCCCGCGGCCGTCGCGGCCGATCACGTGCGCGGTCCTGTCGCTCCTGCTGCTGGGCTCCGCCGCCTGTGACGCGCGAGGCGAGCGGGACGAGCGGGTCCTGCGCGTCGCCCTTCCCGTGGACGTCACCGCCACGGGGGACGCGGGCGGGGGCGGGGTGTACACGCGGCTCATCGAGCGCTGGGAGGCGGAGAACGAGGGGTGGGAGGTCGACGTCCGGTGGCTCTCCCCCCGGGCGGACGAGCAGCGCTCGCAGATGGTCGTGGCGTTGCAGGCCGACCCGGCCGCCTACGACGTCCTCCTCCTCGACAACCAGTGGGTGCCGGAGTTCCACGAACGGGACTGGCTGGCGGAGGTGGACACCCGGGGCGACGGCCCGCTGGCGTGGAACGGCTTCCTGGGCCGCGCCCGGGACGCGGTGTGCTACGAGGGCCGGGCGCGGGCGGTGCCGTTCCACATGGACGTGGGCCTGCTCTACTACCGCGCCGACCTGGTCGGCCCCGAGGAGGTCACCGCCCGGATCGAGGAGGACGGTTGGCGCGGGCTGCTCAGCCTCGCGGGCGAGGTGCGCGACGAGCACGGCCTGGACCACGGGTACACGGGCCAGTTCGCCGACTACGAGGGCCTGACCGTCAACGCCCTGGAGTTCGTACTCGGCGGGCACCCCGGCCTGGAGGCGGACAGCCGGGGAACCTTCCACGGGGCGGAGGGCGGTGGGGCAGAGGGGGACTGTGTCACGTCCGCCGGTGCGAGCGGGGAGTTCCAGGGCCTGGAGGTGCTGGAGACGGGGCTGGACCCCAAGGCCGGGGGCGTCATCCCGCGCGCGGCCCTGGAGGAGACCGAGACCGAGAGCCTGAACCGGTTCCGCGGCGGCGAGGTGGTGTTCATGCGCCACTGGCCCCGCGTCGTGCCCCAGCTCCAGGCCGACTCCGAGAGCGCCGAGACGCTCCGGGAGGGGCTGCGCTGGGTCGGCTGGGCGGGGGAGGCCGAGGGCGGCGACCCCGCCTTCGGGGTGCTCCGGCTGCCCGCGGCCGTGCTCGGCGGCAACAGCCTGGCGGTCACCGGGGAGTCACCGCACCGGGACGAGGCCTGGAGCCTGGTCGCGGCCATGACCGGGCAGGACGTCCAGACGGAGTTCCGGGAGGCGGGCCTGCTCCCCGCTCGCGGCAACGGCTACCGGCTGAGCGACGCCGAGGACAGGGACGTGCGGTACTGGGAGGAGCTGCGCGACGCCGTCGGCGAGGGGCTGCTGCGGCCGCGCACCCCCTACTACCCGTACGTGAGCGAGGTGCTGCGGGACCACGTGGACACGCAGATCCGCCCGGGCTCGACCGACCCGCACCCCGAGGACATGGTGTGCGAGCTCAACGCCGCGCTCGCCGGGAGGGTCAGCACGTGCGGCTGACGGCCCCGGGGGCGACAGGTCCATGAGTCGACGGGTGTACGTGTCGACACGTGCACCCGTCGACACGTCGACACGTCCCGTTGTCGACACCGCGTCCGGCGAACCGGGCCCGGCGCTGACGCACATGTGGCGCACAGGCACGAAAAAAGGCCCCCCGCGGGGAGCCTTTTCGTGTGTGGGCGTACCAGGACTTGAACCTGGGGCCTCATCCTTATCAGGGATGCGCTCTAACCGACTGAGCTATACGCCCTTGCTGCGTGTGGAACTCTACCGCATCGGCGGGACCGGGGCGAACCGGTGATCCGGGGCGGACGCGAGGCGGGACGCGGCTCACGCGTCCCTTTCCACCTCCCATTTTACCCGGGTGCGGAAGTGCTCGGGACCAACGCGTGAGGGCCCGGCCCCAGCGGGGGCCGGGCCCTCACGACGGTGCTACTCAGCCTCGGACAGCGTCACGTCGACGCCGCCGACCAGGTCGGCGACGAGGTTGTACAGCATGGCGCCCACCGTGGACAGGGCGGTGATCAGCACGATGTTCAGCGCGCCGACCACGCCGGTGTACCCCAGGACGCGGCCCGGCGAGAACCAGGAGGCCGGGTCGAGGCCGAGCTCGTCCTCGGTTCCGTCACCCTCCAGAAGCGCCGTGAGCATGTTGGTCAGCTCGTCGAAGACACCCAGCATCGACAGCGTCGCGTAGATCACCGCGACCGCCACGAACAGGATGATGAAGCACACCAGGGAGACGACGAAGCTGAACTTCATCACCGACCACGGCTCCACGCGGGAGACCGACAGGTGTGCCTTGCGGCTGGACAGGCTCGCCTTCACGGCGCTCGGGCCCTCAGGCACCGAGGTCTTCGATTCGGACACTGGCGTTCCCCCCGCTTCGGCGCGGTCCCCCGCCACGGGCTCGGACGTTCCGGCGGCGGCCTCGGACGCGGTGTCCGCCTTGTCGGCGGAGCCCCCGTCCTCGTCGCCGGACTCCTCGGCCGTGTCGGCCTCTCCGGTGTCCTGTGCCGGGTCGGCCTTGTCGTCGACCTCGGTGGTCACGGCGGCCCCCGCTTCTGCCGTGTCCTTCTCGGTCGTCTCCACGTCCCCGCCCCCGGCGGTCTCCGCCGTGTCCGGGTCGGTTTCGTTCGTGGTGGTGTTCCGCTGGTTGTCAGACATAGAAACGTTACCGCTGGACTTTCCTTGAGAACGGGTGATTGGCGCGACCAGGGTGTCCGCGGGGTTCGCACAAAACGAACCCCGCGGTCCATATGGGGCCTAACGCGAAGTCTAGGCCTCCGGGTTGCCTTCGTCGTTCGCGTCCGCGCTCTCGGCCGTGTCGACGGCTTCCTCTCCCGCGGCCTCGGCCGTCTCGACGGCCTCCTCCTCGGCGGCCTCGGCGTTGCGCGCCACGGCCACGATCTTGTTGCCCTTGTCCAGGTTCATCAGCCGGACGCCCATGGTCGTGCGGCCGGACCGCTTGACCTCGTCGGCACCGGTGCGGATGACACCGCCCACGGAGGTGATCGCGAAGACCTCGTCCACCTCGGGGTCGACCATCAGGGCGCCGACCAGCTTGCCGCGGGCCTCCACCACCTTGGCCGTCAGCACGCCCTTGCCGCCGCGGTTCTGCACCGGGTACTGGTCGGACGGGGTGCGCTTGGCGTAGCCGTTCTCGGTGGTGACCAGGACGTCCGTGGAGCCGTCGCCGGGCCGGATGACGTCCATGCTCAGCAGGTAGTCGTCCTCCAGGAACCGCATGCCGATCACGCCGCTGGTGGCGCGGCCCATGGGGCGCAGCGACTCGTCGGAGGCCGGGAACCGGATCGCCTGGGCGTCGCTGGAGATCAGCAGCAGGTCGTCGTCGGGGAAGACCAGCCGGGCGGCGATCAGCTCGTCGTCCTCGCGCAGGTTGATCGCGATGATGCCCGCCGCGCGCGCCGAGTCGAAGTCCTCCAGGCGGGACTTCTTGACCAGACCCTCGCGGGTGGCGAGCACCAGGTACGGGGCGGCCTCGTAGTCGCGCAGCGCCATGATCTGCGCGATCTCCTCGCCCGGCTGGAACGGGAGCAGGTTCGCCACGTGCTGGCCGCGCGCGTCACGGGCGGCCTCGGGCAGCTCGTAGGCCTTCGTGCGGTACACCCGGCCCTGGTTGGTGAAGCACAGGATCCAGTTGTGGGTGGTGGTGACGAAGAAGTGCTGGACGATGTCGTCCTGCTTGAGCTGGGCCCCGCGCACACCCTTGCCGCCGCGCTTCTGGGCGCGGTAGTTGTCGATGCGCGTGCGCTTGGCGTATCCACCGCGGGAGATCGTGACGACCACGTCCTCCTCGGCGATGAAGTCCTCCATGCGCATGTCGCCCTCGAAGGGGATGATGTGCGTGCGCCGCTCGTCGCCGTACTTCTCCACGATCTCGCCGAGCTCCTCGCGGATGATGCTCCGCTGGCGCGTGTCCGATTCGAGGATGTCGTTGTAGTCGGCGATCTGCGCCATGAGCTCGTCGTACTCGGCCGTCAGCGCGTTGCGCTCCAGGGCGGCCAGCTTGCGCAGCTGCATGTCGAGGATGGCGCGGGCCTGGATGTCGTCGATCTCCAGCAGGTCCATCAGGCCGGTGCGGGCCTGGTCCGCGGAGGCACTGGCCCGGATGAGGTTGATGACCTCGTCGATGCGGTCCATGGCCCGCAGCAGGGCGCGCAGGATGTGCGCCCGCTCCTCGGCCTTGCGCAGCAGGTACCGGGTCCGGCGGACGATGACCTCGACCTGGTGCTTGACCCAGTGCCGGATCATCTGGTCCAGGCGCAGGGTGCGCGGCACCCCGTCGACCAGCGCGAGCATGTTCGCGCCGAAGGTCTCCTGGAGCTGGGTGTGCTTGTAGAGGTTGTTCAGCACGACCTTGGCGACGGCGTCGCGCTTGAGCACGATGACCAGGCGCTGTCCGGTGCGGCCGCTGCTCTCGTCGCGCACGTCGGCGATGCCGGTGACCTTGCCGTCCTTGACCAGGTCGGCGATCTTGAGCGCGAGGTTGTCCGGGTTGACCTGGTAGGGCAGCTCGGTGACGACCAGGGTCTGACGGCCCCGCTTGTCCTCCTCCACCTCGACCACGGCGCGCATCGTGATGGAGCCGCGCCCGGTCCGGTACGCCTCCTCGATGCCGCGCTTGCCGACGATGAGCCCGCGGGTCGGGAAGTCGGGGCCCTTGACGCGCGCGATGAGCTGGTCGAGCAGCTCCTCGTCCTGCGCCTCGGGGTTGTCGAGGTACCAGTTGACGCCGTCGGCGACCTCGCGCAGGTTGTGCGGCGGGATGTTGGTGGCCATACCGACCGCGATGCCCGAGGAGCCGTTGACCAGCAGGTTCGGGAAGCGGGCGGGCAGCACGACGGGCTCGGAGGAGCGGCCGTCGTAGTTGGGCCGGAAGTCGACGGTTTCCTTGTCGATGTCCCGGAGCATCTCCATGGCCAGCGGCGCGAGCTTGCACTCGGTGTAGCGCATGGCGGCGGCCGGGTCGTTGCCCGCCGAGCCGAAGTTGCCGTTGGGGTCGACCAGCGGCATCCGCATGGACCACCACTGGGCCAGGCGCACCAGGGTGTCGTAGATGGCGCTGTCACCGTGTGGGTGGTAGTTGCCCATGACGTCGCCGACGACGCGGGCGCACTTGAAGTAGCCGCGGTCGGGCCGGTAGCCGCCGTCGTACATCGCGTAGAGCACGCGCTGGTGGACCGGCTTGAGGCCGTCGCGCACGTCGGGCAGGGCGCGGCCGACGATGACCGACATCGCGTAGTCGAGGTAGCTGCGCTGCATCTCGACCTGGATGTCGACGGGCTCGATCCGGTCGGTCATCCGCGGCGGGGCCTCCACACTGGAGTCCCCGCCCTCAGGGGCGTCGGGGTTGTTCGCATCCGTCACGGATGTCGGTCCCTTCTACGAAGCTTGCTTGAGCACGGGTGGGAACGGAGACCCGGGTCCCCAAGGACCCAGGCCCTGTTTCTCGGACCGGCCTCAGCTTGCGGGGGGTGGTCCGGGCGCCCACGGGGTTCTGGATGTGCCGGAGGTCCCCGTTCTTCGGGCGTCCGAACACGGAGCGAAGCGGAGGTCCGAGAAACACTGCCTAGATGTCCAGGAAGCGGACGTCCTTGGCGTTGCGCTGGATGAAGGCGCGCCGCGACTCGACGTCCTCACCCATGAGCACGCTGAACAGTTCGTCGGCCTGGGCCGCGTCCTCCAGGTTGACCTGGTGCAGGACGCGGCGGTCCGGGTCCATCGTGGTGTCCCACAGCTCGTTGGCGTTCATCTCGCCCAGACCCTTGAAGCGCTGCACCATGTCGCGCGGGCGCGGGTCCCTCTTGCCCTGGGCGATCCCGGCCTCGATGACCCGGTCCCGCTCGGCGTCGGAGAAGGCGTAGCTCGCGTCGCTGCCCTTCTGGTCCCACTTGACCTTGTACAGCGGCGGCGCGGCCAGGTACACGTTCCCGGCCTCGACCAGCGGCTTCATGAAGCGGAACAGCAGGGTGAGCAGCAGCGTGCGGATGTGCTGACCGTCGACGTCGGCGTCGGCCATCAGGATGACCTTGTGGTACCGCAGCTTCTCGGCGTCGAAGTCCTCGTGGATGCCGGTGCCCAGGGCGGTGATGATCGCCTGGACCTCCGTGTTCTTGAGGATGCGGTCGATCCGGGACTTCTCCACGTTCAGGATCTTGCCCCGGATGGGCAGGATGGCCTGGTTGTGCGGGTTGCGACCGCCCTTGGCGGAGCCGCCGGCCGAGTCGCCCTCGACGATGTAGACCTCGCACTCCTCCGGGTTGGTGGACTGGCAGTCCGACAGCTTGCCCGGGAGGGAGGTGGTCTCCAGCAGCGTCTTGCGGCGGGTCAGGTCGCGGGCCTGGCGGGCGGCCACGCGCGCGCGGGCGGCCTGGCTGGCCTTGGACACGATGTCCTTGGCCTCGCCGGGGTTGCGCTCGAACCAGTCGCGCAGGTGCTCGTTGGTGACCTTCTGGACGAAGGACTTGGCCTCGGTGTTGCCCAGCTTGGTCTTGGTCTGGCCCTCGAACTGCGGGTCGGCCAGCTTGACCGAGATGATGGCGGTCAGGCCCTCGCGGATGTCGTCGCCGGTGAGGTTGTCGTCCTTCTCGCGCAGCAGCTTCTGGTCGCGGGCGTACCGGTTGACCAGGGTGGTCAGCGCGGAGCGGAACCCCTCCTCGTGCGTGCCGCCCTCAGCCGTGTTGATGGTGTTGGCGAAGGTGTGCACGGACGAGGTGTAGGACTGGTTCCACTGCATGGCGACCTCGACCGAGATGCCCTCGCCGTCCTCCTCGAAGGAGATGATCGACGCGTGCGCCGGCTCCTTCTTGGCGTTGATGTGGCGGACGTAGTCCGACAGCCCCTCCTCGTAGTGGAAGGTGTTGACCGTCGGGCCGCCGTCGGTGTGCTCGGGCCGCTCGTCGCGGATGGTGATGGACAGCCCCTTGTTGAGGAAGGCCATCTCCTGCATGCGGCGGGCGAGCGTCTCGAACGAGAACGTGGTCGTCTCGAAGATGCCGCCGTCCGGCCAGAAGGTGATCTGGGTGCCGGTCTCGTCGGTGCTCTCGCCCTTGACGAGCTCACCCGTGGGCGCGGTCATCTCGTAGCGCTGGCGCCACACGTGCCCTTCGTTGCGGATCTCCACGTCCAGCGCCGTGGACAGCGCGTTGACGACGGAGACGCCGACGCCGTGCAGGCCGCCGGAGACCGCGTAGGACTTGCCGTCGAACTTGCCGCCCGCGTGCAGCGTGGTGAGGACGACCTCGACGGCGGGGCGCTTCTCCACCGGGTGGATGCCGGTGGGGATGCCGCGGCCGTTGTCGGCCACGCACACGCCGCCGTCGGCCAGCAGGGTCACCTCGATGGCGTCGGCGTGACCCGCCAGGGCCTCGTCGACGGAGTTGTCGACCACCTCGTAGACCAGGTGGTGCAGGCCCCGCTCCCCGGTGGAACCGATGTACATTCCGGGGCGCTTGCGTACCGCCTCAAGCCCCTCCAGAACCGTGATTGAACCTGCGTCGTAGGCCAAGTGGGAACACCCTCCTGCTGGGGACGCCTGCCGACCGCGGCCGAGCGGCGACGGTCACCCGTGACGCGGTGACCGGGAGGGCCGACGTGCCGCGACACCTGGGGGATCACCGTTCGCCACAGGGGCCGTCCGCCCACCCTCTTCTGGGGGCGTGGGACCGGCTACAGGCGTCTGAAGAACCGTCCCCATGATACCCCGCACGGTGCGACAAAGTGGCATTGGCGGCCCTGTGCCGCCTCACAACGAACGTTCAGGGAGGGAGACGACTCCCTACACGCGGGAGGGGCTGCGCGCAAGTCCCGGTGCGGTTGAGTGGCGCCTGCGGCGACCGACGGCCCCTGCCCCGTCCGACCCCCCGCCCCCCAGCGGTGCCGAACACCTGTGGGAACGGCGTTCACCTGGGGTTATCCACAGGACGTGGAAGGGGAGGAAGCGGACACTCCGGTACCAAGACTCGGAGGGACGCGCCTCAGCGGCGCCGGAAACCGGGCCCGCGGACCTTGATGGCGACGACCGTGCCGTCGCCCAGCTCCTCGTTGAGACGGCGCATGAGATCGCGCACCATCGCTCGCGCGTGGGCCGCCATGGTGGGTGAATCAGCCACCACGACGAGTTCACCGTCCGAATAACTCTCCGGACGCAGGTGTTCGGCGTTGAAATCGCCCACAATGTCCGCCCAACGGCCGAACACGCCGCCGATGGCCACCTGCTCCTGCCAGCCGTGCTCGATCAGCCACGTGCGCACGGCCTCGCCGAACATCTGGGGCTCGTTGCGTGACCGCAACCGGCCACGCCGGCGCGAGCGCTGGAGCCCCCGGGGCACCGCGCCGCGGTCCTTGGCCTCGGCCCGGGCGCGTGCGAGCGCCTGGCGGGCCAGGTCCGCCCCCGAGGGCGCCGGGGGAGCCGAAGGCCCTGGCTCGGACGGGCGCCGCGCGTCGTCCACAGGCTGTGGACGGAGTCCTCCGCCGCCGTGGTCGGCCGCCCCGGGAGCCGGACCCCGGTCCACAGGGTGTGGATAACGCTCACTCACCCGTGACGCCCCCCTCGCGCACGCCGTACCGGGCCCCGTCCAGTTCCTTGGGGATGTCCTCGGGCACGGCCGCGGTCACCAGGACCTGCTCGGCGTCACCGACGCGCTCGGCCAGCCTGCGGCGGCGCTCGCTGTCCAGCTCGGCGAACACGTCGTCCAGGATCAGCACGGGGTCGTCACCGTCGGAGCGCAGCAGGTCGAAGGCGGCCAGCTTGAGCGAGAGCGCGTACGACCAGGACTCGCCCTGGCTGGCGTAGCCCTTGGCGGGCATCCCGCCCAGCCCCAGGACCAGGTCGTCGCGGTGCGGTCCCACCAGGCTGACCCCGCGCTGAAGCTCACGGTCGCGGGCCTCGTCCATGGCCGCGCGCAGGGTTTCCACAAGCTGTGGACGGCCGGTCGGCGGCGCGGCCCCCTCGGGGACCGCGCCGCTGCGGTAGTCGGGGACGGCCGGGCCCCCGGAGTCGGTCAGCCCCGCGTAGGCCTCGGCGACCCTCGGGCGCAGCTCCTCCACCAGCTCCAGCCGCGCCGCCAGCAGCTCCGCACCCCTCTCCGCCAGGTGGGAGTCCCACACCTCCAGCGTGCTCAGGTCGGGCGCCGAGCGCTGGCGGAACATCCGGCCGGAGGCCGACTTGAGCAGGGCGTTGCGCTGCTTGAGCACCCGGTCGTAGTCCGAGCGCACGCCCGCCATCCGGGGCGCGCGCGCCACCAGCAGGTCGTCCAGGAACCGGCGCCGCTCGCCGGGGTCACCCTTGACCAGGGCCAGGTCCTCCGGGGCGAAGAGCACGGTGCGCAGGATCCCCAGGACCTCGCGCGGGCGGCCCGCGGGCGCCTGGTTGATCCGGGCGCGGTTGGCCCTGCCGGGGTTGAGCTCCAGGTCCACCACCATGGACCGCTCGTCGCGCACCACCTTGGCCCGGACGATCGCGCGGGGAGCGCCCTGGCGGACCAGCGGGGTGTCGGAGGAGACCCGGTGGCTTCCGAGGGTGGCCACGTAGCCGATCGCCTCGACCAGGTTGGTCTTGCCCTGGCCGTTGGCGCCGACGAACACGCTCACACCGGGGCCCATCTCGACGAGGGCCTCACGGTAGGACCGGAAGTCGGCCAGTTGCAGGTGGGATACGTACATCCGGCCTTCCTCCTGGGGCGGCGGCGGTCGGGGGAAGGGTGTTCCCGGGGACGGCCCGCGGGCTGCGTCCCCGGGGCGGGGCTGGAGGACGCCTCAGACGTCGATGTCGTCCGAGGTCTCGGCCCGGTGCACGGCGTGCCCGCCGAACTGGTTGCGCAGGGCCGCCACGACCTTCATGGCCGGGCTGTCGTCCTGGCGGGAGGCGAACCGCGCGTAGAGGGAGGAGGTGATCGCCGGGGCCGGGACCGCGAGGTCCACGGCGGCCTGGACGGTCCAGCGGCCCTCACCGGAGTCCTCGGCGTAGCCGCGCAGACGCGACAGCTCGGGGTCCTCCTCCAGAGCGCGCGAGAGCAGGTCCAGCAGCCAGGAGCGCACCACGGTGCCCTCGCGCCAGCTCTCGAACGTGCCGGGGACGTCGTCCACGAGGCCGGAGGCGACCATGAGCTCGTAGCCCTCGCCGAAGGCCTGCATCATGCCGTACTCGATGCCGTTGTGGACCATCTTGACGAAGTGTCCGGCGCCGACCGCTCCGGCGTGGACGAAGCCCACGCCCTCGTCCGGCACGAGGGAGTCGAAGACCGGGCGGGCCTTCTCGACCTCCTCGGCCGGGCCGCCGACCATGATGCCGTAGCCGTTCTGTCGGCCCCAGACACCGCCGCTCACACCGGCGTCGAGGTAGCCGACGCCCTTCTCCGCCAGTGCCTTGGCGCGGACGCGGTCGTCCGCGTAGTGGGAGTTGCCCCCCTCGATGACGAGGTCGCCCTCGTCCATGAGCTCGCCCAGTTCGGCGATGGTCGCGGCCGTGGGGTCGCCCGCGGGGACCATCACCCAGACCACCCGGGGGGCGGCCAGGCGTTCGACCAGTCCGGCCAGGGTGTCGACGTCGCGCTCCGGCGAGGCGACGTCGTACCCGACGACCTCGTGGCCCTTCTCCCGCAGCCGGGCGGCCATGTTGCCGCCCATCTTGCCGAGACCGATCATTCCGAGCTGCATGGTGCTCTGCTCCCCTTCGCCGCCTGTGGATGGACGCCGGCCGGCCCGGGTCGCGGACCGGATCCGGCAGGTGCCAGTCAATCGAACCGGCCGCGGATCAGCCCGGCTGACGCACCGGCATGATCAGGTAGCGGTACTCGGGGGAGGAACCCTCCTCCGCGGGCTTGCCGGTCAGGATCGACGGCTTGGTCGAGGTGGTGAAGTTCAGGCGGGCGACGTCGGTGCCGATGGCGCCGAGCCCGTCCAGGAGGAACCCGGAGTTGAAGGCGATCTGGATGTCGTCGCCGTCCAGGTCGGCCTCCAGGGCCTCGACCGCCTGCGCCTCCTCGCCGGTACCCGCCTCCAGGACCAGCTGGCCCTGGCTGAAGGACAGCCGCAGCGGGGTGTTGCGCTCGGCGACCAGCGAGACGCGCTTGACCGCCTCGACGAACTCGGAGCGGCTGACCTCGGCCACCGAGTTGAAGGTGTCCGGCAGCAGCGCCCGGTACTTGGGGAACTCGCCGTCGAGCAGGCGGGTCGTGGTGCGGCGGCCGCCGCCCTCGAAGCCGATCATGCCCTCGCCGGAGCCGCCGTCCGAGAGGGCGATCGAGACCTCGGCGCCCGAGGTGAGCGACTTGGCGGTGTCGTGGAGGGTCTTGGCCGGAACCAGCGCGACCGCGGACAGGTCGGGGTTCTCCGGCTTCCAGGTGAGCTCGCGCACGGCCAGGCGGTAGCGGTCGGTGGAGGCGAGCGTGATCTTCTCGCCCTCGATCTCGACGCGCACGCCGGTGAGCATCGGCAGGGTGTCGTCGCGCCCGGCGGCCACGGCCACCTGGCTGACCGCGGCGGCGAAGGCGTCGCTGCCGACGGTCCCGCTCACACCGGGCATCTCCGGGAGCGTGGGGTAGTCCTCCACCGGCATGGTGGTCAGGGTGAACTTCGCGCTGCCGCCGGTGACGACGACCTTGGGGCCGTCGGTGGAGATCTCCACAGGCTGTGCGGGGAGGTTTCGGGTGATCTCGGCCAGGAGCTTGCCGGTGACCAGCACCGTGCCCGGCTCCTCGACGTCGACGTCCACCGCTGCCTGGGTGGAGACCTCGTAGTCGAAGCCGGACAGGCGCAGCTGCTGGCGGCCGTCGAACTCACCGGCCTCCAGCAGGATGCCGACGAGCACCGGGACCGAGGGGCGCGTCGGGAGTGTGCGCGCGGTCCAGGCGACTGCCTCGGCCAGTACGTCGCGTTCGACCCGGAACTTCACTTTCCGACTCACTTTCCGCACGACCGGGGGTGCCGGTCGAAGCCTCAACGTTGCAGCTCGTGGATCTGTGGGTCTGCCGAGGGCTCCGTCCACAGGGCTGTGGAGGCCGCGCCGGTGGCGCCGGGAGCTGCCTCGGATCCCGTATGGGGTCACCGCTCGGATCCGGGCGGCGGAGGACAGGGGCGAGACCACACGTTACCCGGATTCACCCGCTGCCGCTGACAGCTCAGCGCCGGGCTGTCGTCACGCCGGTCTCGGAGAGTTGTCCACAGATTTTCCGCGGAGCGGTTGTGAAGCCACATCTTGGTTAATGAAGGTGCGCAGTAGTAGTAGGGCCTGTGGATAGTGTGGATAACCCTTGTTTTCGCAGGTCAACACGCGAATTTTTGTCCACAGGCCCTGTGGGTAACCCTGTGCGTAACTTGGCCCGCCTGTGGACGAACGAAGCCGTCCCCAGGTTTTCCACACTCTGTCCACAGCTTCGTCCACAGGTTTTCCCCAGGTTCTCCACAAGGATCGGTGGTTCAGTCATCGGATGACCCACCGCCGTGTCCACAGGGACAGGGGTGGTTACCCACAGGCTCGGCGCACTTTTCCACAGGTTGTCCACAGGGTTGTCCACAGATTTGACCCTCCTCCTGTGGATAACTTGGGCGAGAGGACGCCAAAATTTTTTTCTGAGCCCCTCCACAGACCACCCGAACACCGACAAAGGGTCTGTGCACAGGTTTGTCCACAGGGGGGCTCGCCGTTCTGTGCGCCGAACACCGGCACGAGCACCTCCGACCAGGTGTGGGAAGGGCAACAGCGGTCGCGGAACACCCGGGAAACAGGGAGAACAGGGCGTGCCGGGCACGAACCGCCCCGGACGTCGGCAGAGGCGGCGAACCCCTCCAGAGGCGGGTGTTCGTACACACAAGCCTGTGGATAACTCGGCCGGAGGTGTGGCGGAGCCCTGTGGATAACGTGTGCCGTCTTGTGGCTGTGCCGTCTTGTGGACGTGTCGACACGTAGCCGTGTCCACGGGCCGGCACACCGCCGCGGAGCGCGGGCCGCACGCCGCGGGGCGGCCCCCGTCCCGGAGGCCGCCCCGCGGCTCGTGCACAGTCCGTGGATCAGGTCAGCGAGGGCTGGTCCTTGATCCGGCTGGTGAGCTCGTGCACCTGGTTGTAGATGGACCGGCGCTCGGCCATCAGCCCGCGGACCTTGCGCTCGGCGTGCATGACCGTGGTGTGGTCGCGGCCGAACTGCTGCCCGATCTTGGGCAGGGACAGCTCGGTCAGCTCCCGGCACAGGTACATGGCGATCTGCCGGGCGGTCACCAGCACCCGGGAGCGCGAGGTCCCGCACAGGTCCTCGACCGTCAGGCCGAAGTAGGCGGCCGTCTGGGACATGATCGCCCCCGCCGTGACCTCGGGGACCTCGGTGCTGGGCACCAGGTCCCGCAGCACCTGGCTGGTCAGGTCCAGGTCCACCGACTGCCGGTTCAGGCTGGCGAAGGCGGTCACGCGGATCAGCGCGCCCTCCAGCTCCCGGATGTTGGTGGAGATCTTGCTCGCGATGAACTCCAGCACCTCGGGTGGGGCCGCCAGCCCCTCCTGCGCGGCCTTCTTGCGCAGGATGGCGATCCGGGTCTCCAGCTCGGGAGGCTGGACGTCGGTGAGCAGGCCCCACTCGAACCGGCTGCGCATCCGGTCCTCCAGCGTGGTCAGCTGCTTGGGCGGCCGGTCGCTGGAGATGACGATCTGCTTGTCGGAGTTGTGCAGCGTGTTGAAGGTGTGGAAGAACTCCTCCTGCGTCTGCTCCTTGTTCTCCAGGAACTGGATGTCGTCCACCAGGAGCACGTCGATGTCGCGGTACCGGCGGCGGAACCCGTCCGCCTTGCCGTCCCGGATCGAGTTGATGAACTCGTTGGTGAACTCCTCCGAACTGACGTACCGCACCCGCGACCCCTCGTAGAGGCGGTGCGTGTAGTGCCCGATGGCGTGCAGCAGGTGGGTCTTGCCCAGCCCGGAGCCGCCGTGGATGAACAGCGGGTTGTAGGCCTTGGCCGGAGCCTCGGCGGCCGCCACGGACGCCGCGTGCGCGAAGCGGTTGCTGGAGCCGATGACGAAGGTGTCGAAGGTGTACTTCGGGTTCAGGCGCGCGTGCTCGCCCGGCGGGACCTCCTGCGAGCGCCCCGGGGGAGAGGGGAGGGGCCTCGGCGGGGCCTCGTCCTCCACGGGGGCCTCCACCGCCTCCGGAGCGGGCGGGGCCTCCTCGGCCGCCTCCGGCCCCGGGGCGGGCGCGGGGGCCTCCTCCCGAGGGGTCTCCCAGCGGTTGGGCCGGTCCCACTCCGGGTCCGTCCAGGCCTGCTGCTGCCACCGCCCGGGCTCCCGCGGCCGCTCCAGGGCCGAGGGCTGCTCCCACAGGGGGGGCGCGGTGGGCGTCTCCTGGGGGGAGGCGAAGGTCTGCTGGACCCAGGGCGCGGGCGCGTCGCGGACCGTGTGCGGCTCCTCGTCGGTGGGCGAGGGGGCCGCCGGGGGCGTGGGGCCCAGCAGGTCGGCCTGGTCCGGCGCCGACGGCGGGGCCGAGGGCCACGGGGCGGACGGCTCGGCGGGCGGGCGCGCGTGCTGTCCCCGGGAGCCGGGCACGGCCCGCTGGGCGTCCGCGGGCGCTGCCGGGAGAGCCCGCGGCTCGGTCGGCCCCGGTCCCGTCAGCCCCGGGGCGGTGCCCGGCACGACGGGGGAGAAGGCGGGGGCGGTGTGCCCCTCCACGCTCCGCGGCCCCTGCGGCCCCGGGGAGGCCGGGGGAGCAGGGGTGGGCGGCGGGGTCGGCACCGCGGTGGGGTCGACCGTCACCGCGACCCGGATCTCCCGGCCCAGGTGGGCGGAGAGCGCCTTGCTGATCGCCGGGTACAGGCGCGTCTCCAGCACCTTCTTGGTGAACTCGTTGGGCGCCGCGATGAGCGCGGTGTCCTCGATCAGGCCCAGCGGGCGGGTCTGCGGCAGCCATGCGCGCTGGTGCGCGGGAAGGGAGTCGTTGTCGATCCCGTCCAGGACGCTGGACCAGACCATTGCGAGGTTGACCTGCGCGTCAGCCAAGACGACCTGCCATGGGTGCTGTCCCTTCGGTACGGGTCTGTGCGGTGCGAAGCGGGGGGCAGGAGGGGGTGTGGTGGCCACGGCGGAGCCCGTGGCGTGTTGGTCGGATGGGCGCTCGCGGGGACCTGGGGTCGCAGGGAGCGACTTCCCATTGTCCTCCTCCCGCGGCGGTGCCGGGTCGGACCCGGGGGCGAAATCGGCTTCTTTGGGCGGGTATGTGCCTGTGGATAACTTCACTGCCCACAGAGCGGCGCGTCCATGGCCGCATCCCCGGTATCCACAGCTTCAGGACGTTGTCCACAGGTTTTCCACAGGCTTGTCCACAGGATGGCAGATCTGCGCGCGCGGCGCAGAGTTATCCACAATGTGCAGCTCAGAAGGTGTGAAAGAAGGCTGTTCCTGGTGGTGGGAGAGGACTGTCCGGCACAACGGGTGAGTTATCCACAGGCTGAGGTTATCCACAGGAGTCGGGGGGTGTGGAAGTCTCACACGCCTGTGGACAACGAGTTGTCCACAGGAGACCCACCCAGGGGGCGGGCCGAGAGGCGGGCGGGGAGCGCCCGGGCGGGGAGCGAGGCGAGGGGGTGCGAGCAGGTCGGACGCGAACCCGCCGCCCGCGTCCGCGCGGGGCAGGGCGGGTCACCCGTGGCGGGAGCGGCGGCACACCCCCCCACGCCAGCCACCGCCCGCACACGCGCGGGACAGGGGGTAGGGAGAGCCCCCGGGAGGACGTGGGAGAGGTTCCGAGGGGGCGTGCGGCCCCGCCGTCCACAGGCCCGATTTGACCCCGGCCGGACCAGGTCGTATCTTCTTTATGCTTATGCCGATGATCTGCCTGCGCCCGTGTCAGCACGGAGGCGCGGCCGCGGCTCATGCACCCGTAGGCCCCGCATATCCTGGGGGTCTGTCGTAGTACTTATCCTGACACGCCCCTGGAGCCAGTAGTGAGCAAGCGTACGTACCAGCCGAACAACCGGCGTCGCGCGAAGGTCCACGGCTTCCGGCTGCGCATGCGTACGCGCGCCGGTCGCGCCATCATCGCCTCGCGCCGTCGTAAGGGGCGCGCGGCGCTGACCGTGAGCCACTAGGCCACGCCCAGCACCAAGCCCTTCGGGACCGTCCGGCCTTCTCGCCGGCCGGTCCCTTTGTCGTGGGAGAAGTACCGAAGCACGAAGGAAGCCGATGCTCTCGCCGAGGAACCGGATGCGCCACAGCGCCGAGTTCGGCTCCGTCATGCGTTCGGGACGGCGCGCGTCCAGGGACTGCCTGGGCGCCGTCTACCTCCCTCCGCCCTCCGGTGCCGCGGACGCCGCCCCCCCGCGGGTCGGATTCGTGGTCAGCAAGGCGGTCGGGGGAGCGGTGGTGCGCAAGCGCGTGCAGCGCAGACTGCGCCACCTGATGCGGTCTCGGTTGGCTGTTCTGCCAAACGGTAGCCTGCTTGTAGTGCGCGCCCGACCCGCCGCCGCCACCGCGCGGCACGAGGACCTGGCCGCCCAACTCGACAGCGCGATCGCCGCGGCGATGCGCCCCCGCGGGACGTCGTCGCGCCGCCGGTCCGGCCGTGGCCGACCTCGGTCCCCGGAGGCGGATCCCGCGGTGCGTGAGACAGCAGGGAACCGACGCCCGGACGAGGGCGGAGAGCGGTGGGGCCGATGACCGAGCACAGACCGACGGTGTTCGCGCGCGTGTTGATCCTGCCCATCCGGGGTTACCAGCGCTTCATCAGCCCGCTCTTCCCCCCGGTCTGCCGTTTCTATCCCTCGTGCAGCGCGTACGCCGTCGAGGCGCTGCGCGTGCACGGAGCCCTGTACGGGTTGTGGCTGGGAACCCGGCGTATCGCCCGTTGCCACCCCTTCAACCCGGGGGGGCTTGATCCGGTTCCGCCGCCCAGGGGGCGCCGGAACGGGGAGTCCGAGGAGTCTGCGGGCGGAGCCGGCCACACCGGAACCCCTCCCGGGGACCAGTAGCTGAAGCGAATCACATAGGAGTTGGCCGGTGCTGGACTGGCTTTACAACATCGTCGGTTGGATCCTGGTCAGGATCCACGAGGGCCTGACCTTCATCGGCCTGGACACGGACAGCGGCTGGGCCTGGGGCCTGTCGATCGTCCTGCTCACCGTGCTCATGCGGCTCCTGCTGGTGCCGCTGTTCGTCAAGCAGATGAACACGCAGCGCAAGATGCAGGACATCCAGCCCAAGATCCTGAAGCTCCGCGAGCGCTACAAGCACGACAAGGAGCGCTTGCAGCGGGAGTCCATGAAGCTCTACCAGGAGAGCGGTACCAACCCGATCATGGGTTGCCTGCCGCTCCTCCTGCAGATGCCGGTCTTCTTCGCGCTCTTCAGCGTGCTGCGCAGCGTCGCCGAGGGCAACGCCCAGTACAACTTCACCCCGGAGCTGGTGGAGAGCGCGCGTGCGGCGCTCATCTTCGAGGCGCCCGTCGCGGCCCAGTTCAACAGCTCCCCCGAGGAGATCCTCGCGCTCGGTGCGACCGACCCGATCATGGCCAAGGTCATCATCGCCATCGCCTGCGTGATCATGGGTACGACGACGTTCCTCACCATGCGCCAGAGCATGAAGCGCAGCGTCTCCCAGATGCCCGACAACCCCATGATGCAGACCCAGAAGATCATGATGTACATGGCGCCCCTGTTCGGGCTCTTCGGTCTCATGATGCCCGTGGGTGTGCTGGTCTACTGGGTCACCTCCAACGTCTGGACCATGGGGCAGCAGCACTTCCTCTACCGCAAGCAGCCGGTCCCCGGCCAGGACGAGGCCAAGGCCAAGAGCGGTGCGTCCGCCAACGGTTCCGCCAAGGGCATGCTCAGCCGAAAGAAGGCGGCGGAATCCGCTCCTGAGCCGAAGGAACAGCCTAAGATCGAACGCAAGCAGCCGAAGAAGCAGTCGCGTTCCAAGCGGGCCGGTGGTGGTCCGCGCTAGGGTCCGCGGCTCCCGGCCGAGAAGGCGTTCGAGTGCGCAGGCGACACTGCCCCTGAGGCGTACGGCGGCCAGGGCGTGAGGGATGAGGAGACGGGATCGCTGTGGCAAGTAGTGAGGAAGAGAGCGGTGGCGTAGCGGTGGCTGAGGCGCCTGAGGCCGGAATCGATGTCGAGGCCCTGGAGAACGAGGGCGACATCGCGGCGGACTACATCGAGGGACTCCTCGACATCGCGGACTTCGACGGCGACATCGACATGGACGTCGAGGGCGACCGCGCGATGGTCTCCGTCGTCGGAGCCACCCTCGACGAGCTGATCGGGGAGCGGGGCGAGGTCCTGGAGGCCCTCCAGGAGCTCACCCGGTTGGCGGTGCACCGGGCCACCGGTGAGCGCAGCCGCCTGATGCTGGACATCGGCGGGTACCGCGAGGACCGTCGCAAGGTGCTCTTCCAGGTCGGGACGGACGCCGCCAACAAGGTCAAGGAGACCGGCGAGACCCAGCCGCTGGAGCCGATGACCCCGTTCGAGCGCAAGGTCGTGCACGACGCGGTGGCCGCCGCCGGTCTGCACAGCGAGTCGGAGGGTGAGGAGCCCAACCGCTACGTGGTGGTGCAGCCCGCCTCCTAGGCACGGACACCCCGGAGGGGGTGGCGATGTTTCACGTGAAACATCGCCACCCCCTCTTCCTGTGTCGGGCTCTTCCTCCTGTTCCCATGTCGGCATGTGGTTCTGTCGACCTCTCGCCATGTGTGGCCGGGCCGTCGAGGGGGAAGGCAGAATCGGGGGTCGCGGATGTTTCACGTGAAACCGCGGTGTCCTCCCGCGCGTAGGATTCAGGGTGGATCCCTTTTTCTCCGCGCTGCTGCGCGTCCCCCTTCGCCCACCGGTCCCGCCGTGTGCGCGGACGCCGTGGCGAACCGACATGGAAGTGATGATGGACGAGTTCACAGGTGGTGACCGATGACCTCGGGCACTGAGGAGCCCGGCGCCGCGCTCCCCGTCCCCCCGGCGGAGGCGGAGGCGGTCTTCGGCGCCTCCCTGCCGACGGCGCGGCGCTACGCCGAACTGCTCGCCGACGACGGGGTGCGCCGGGGGCTGATCGGTCCGCGCGAGGTTCCCCGCCTGTGGGAGCGGCACCTCATCAACTGCGCCGTCGTGGAGGAGCTGCTTCCCGAGGGTGCGGAGGTGGTGGACGTCGGCTCGGGCGCAGGACTCCCCGGCCTGGTGCTCGGCCTGCTGCGCCCCGACATCCGCATGGTGCTGCTGGAGCCGCTGCTGCGCCGGACGGTCTTCCTCAACGAGGCCGTGGAACTCCTGGAGCTGCCCAACGTGGAGGTGCGGCGCGGTCGCGCCGAGGAGGCGCACGGCAAGGTCCACACCGACTTCGTCACCGCCCGCGCGGTCGCCCCCCTGAGTCGACTCGCCGGGTGGTCCCTGCCCCTCCTGCGCGAGGGCGGCAGCCTGCTGGCGCTCAAGGGGGAGCAGGCGGAGGCCGAACTGGCGGCCGCGGAGAAAGACGTTTCGAAACTGCGGCCCAGCGTTAGCGATGTGATCAGGGTGGGGCGGGGTAAAGTCGATCCCGCTACCACGGTCGTTCGCGTCACGGTGACCGGTGGTCCGCCAGCGTCGAAGGCGCGCGGCGGCAAGAAGAAGCGCGGACGGAAGAGGTGAACTCCTTCGTGAACCCATCCGACAACCCCGGTGTTTCACGTGAAACATCCTCCTACGGAGACCTGCTCGATGTTTCACGTGAAACACCGTCCGGGGTTCCCGACACTCCGCTCGCCCGTGCGGCCCACGAGGCCATGGCGGTTCGCGGACCCGACGACATCTGGCCCCGGCCCAAGGACTGCCGGGTGATCAGTGTGGCCAACCAGAAGGGCGGCGTCGGCAAGACCACCACGACGGTCAACATCGCGGCCGCCCTGGCGATGCACGGACAGCGCGTCCTCGTGGTCGACCTCGACCCGCAGGGCAACGCGTCCACCGCCCTCAGCATGGAGCGCGACAACCAGACCCGGTCCATCTACCACTGCCTGGTGGAGGACGAGGAGATCCGCAAGCTCGCCCAGCCGGTCCCGGACATCCCCAACCTGTGGTGCGCCCCCGCGACCATCGACCTGGCGGGCGCCGAGATCGAACTGGTCTCGCTCGTCGCGCGCGAGGCCCGGCTCAAGCGGGCCTTCGCCGCCTACGACACCTCGGACCTGGACTACATCCTCATCGACTGCCCGCCCTCGCTCGGCCTGCTGACGGTCAACGCGATGGTGGCGTGCGACGAGGTCATGATCCCGATCCAGTGCGAGTACTACGCCCTGGAGGGTCTGGGGCAGCTGCTGCGCAACGTGGAGCTCGTCCAGTCCCACCTGAACCCGGGGCTGGCGGTCAGCACCATCCTGCTGACGATGTACGACGGCCGGACCCGGCTCTCCCAGCAGGTGGCCGACGAGGTGCGCTCGCACTTCAAGGACACCGTCCTGGAGACGCTGATCCCCCGGAGCGTCCGGGTGTCCGAGGCACCCAGTTACGGCCAGTCGGTGATGACCTACGACCCGGCTTCCACCGGCGCGGTGGCCTACCTGGAAGCCGCCCGGGAGATCGCCCACAGGGCCAAGGTCTGACAAGCGGAAGAGGAGTGTGGAGGTGCCGGTGAGCCAGCAGCGGCGCGGACTGGGCAAGGGACTGGGGGCACTCATCCCGCAGGGGCCGGCGGCCCCTGTTACCCCCGCCCCCGCCACAGAGGAGGAGACCCAGCCCGTCGAGCCACGGGTGGAAGCCCTGCCCGACGGGACGTACCTGGAGGAGGTCGAGCTCAGCTCGATCATCCCCAACCCCCGGCAGCCGCGGAAGTACTTCGACGACCAGGCCCTGGAGGAGCTGCGGGACTCGATCAGCGAGGTCGGCCTGCTCCAGCCCGTCGTCGTGCGCAAGCTGGAGGGTGAGGGCGGCCCCCGGTACGAACTCATCATGGGCGAGCGCCGGATGCGGGCCAGCAAGGAGGCGGGGCTCACCCGCGTCCCCGCCATCGTCCGGAGCACCGACGACGACGAGCTGCTCCGCGACGCGCTCCTGGAGAACCTGCACCGGCAGGAGCTCACCCCCCTGGAGGAGGCGGCCGCCTACAAGCAGCTGCTGGACGACTTCGGCGCCACCCACGGGGAGCTGGCCCAGCGGATCGGCCGGTCCCGCTCGCACATCACCAACACCCTGCGGCTGCTCACCCTCCCGCCGAAGGTGCAGACGCGCGTGGCCGCGGGCGTGCTCAGCGCCGGGCACGCGCGGACGCTGCTGAAGGTCGAGGACCCCGACCTCCAGGACCGGCTGGCCGCCCGGGTGGTGGAGGAGGGCATCTCGGTCCGCTCCCTGGAGGAGATGGTCGCCCTGCGGGAGGAGCCCGAGGAGGAGAAGGTCCGCCGCGCCCCCATCCGGACCGCCAACCCTCCCCAGGTCGAGGAGTGGGCGTCCCGCCTCTCCGACCGGCTGGACACCACGGTGAAGGTCAACATGGGCAAGCGCAAGGGCAGGATCGTCGTGGAGTTCGCGACGCACGAGGACCTGGAGCGCATCATCAGCCAGATGGGCTGACCCCCCCCGGCGGCGATGTTTCACGTGAAACACCGCCGCCGAGGGCCCCGGTACGGCGAAGGACCCCCGGATCCCAGGGATCTCGGGGGTCCTTCGCCGTACCGGCCGACAGAGGGACCGCGGTGCGGGTTCCGGGTTACAGGAACTCCGCGAGCTCCTTCTCCAGGAGGCGCTTGGGCTTGGCGCCGATGATCTGCTTGACGACCTCGCCGTCCTTGTAGAGGTTCATCGTCGGCAGGGAGAGCACGTTGTACGAACGCGGCGTCTCCGGGTTCTTGTCGGTGTTGATCTTGACGACCTCGATCTTGTCGCCGTACTCCTCGGCCAGCTTGTCCAGGACCGGGGCCATCTGCTTGCACGGGCCGCACCAGTCGGCCCAGAAGTCCACCAGGACGGGCTTGTCGCTGGAGAGGACCTCCTCCTTGAAGGTGGCGTCGGTGACGTGCTTGACAGCGGACATGGTTCTCCTTGGTTCGACGGATCCGGGACAGGGGGCAGAGAGGGGAGTCGGTGGCGGCGGGCCCAGGGCCCGCCTTCGGCCGGTGGCCGAGGGCCGCCTCTAGTTGCCGCGCGCGGCGAGGTAGCGCTCGGCGTCCAGGGAGGCGGAGCAGCCGGTCCCCGCGGCGGTGATCGCCTGCCGGTACTGGTGGTCGACGACGTCGCCCGCGGCGAAGACACCCTCCAGGTTCGTCCGCGTGGACGGGAAGTCCACCTTGACGTAGCCCTCCTCGTCGAGCTCGACCTGCTTGTCGAACAGCTCCACGCGCGGGTCGTGGCCGATCGCGACGAACAGCCCGGTCACGTCCAGGGTGCTGGTCTCGCCGGTCTGGGTGTCGAGCACCTTGACGCCGGAGACGCGCTCCTCGCCCAGGACCTCGGTGACCGCCGAGTTCCAGAGGAAGGTGATCTTGTCGTTGGCGTGCGCGCGCTCGGCCATGATGCGGCTGGCGCGCAGCTGGTCGCGGCGGTGGATGACGGTCACCGAGCGCGCGAACCGGGTGAGGAACAGGGCCTCCTCCATGGCGGTGTCGCCGCCGCCGACCACCGCGATGTCCTGGTCGCGGAAGAAGAAGCCGTCGCAGGTGGCGCACCAGGAGGTGCCGCGCCCGGACAGCTCCTTCTCACCGGGGACGCCCAGCTCGCGGTAGCCGGAGCCGGTGGCGAGGATGACCGTGTGGGCGAGGAAGGTCTCACCGCCCGCGACGACCTCCTTGACCGGCTTGGTCAGGTCGACGGCGGTGACGTCCTCCGGCACCAGTTCGGCGCCGAACCGCTCCGCCTGCTTGCGCATGTGGTCCATGAGGTCGGGGCCCATGACACCGTCGGGGAAGCCGGGGAAGTTCTCGACCTCGGTGGTGTTCATCAGCGCGCCGCCGGCGGTGATGGAACCCTCGAACACCAGGGGTCGCAGTTCGGCACGGGCGGCGTACACGGCGGCGGTGTACCCCGCCGGTCCGGAACCGATGATGATGACATTGCGGACGTCACTCACGCTCGTTGGCCCTTCACACAGTCGCTGCCCTGGCCACGCCGTGTGACCTCAGGGGAAGATGGTTAGCACAACCGATGGTAGGCGCAGGGCATTCCCTTCGGAACATCGCCCCAGGTTACGGGGGCGGGGTATGCACCACGGGGCCCGTCGCGCGCCTCCCGGGCCCCCGGCGGAGGAGCCCGCCGACGGCCGGACGGCGTCCGCGCGGCTGCCCGGGACCCCCGGCAGCCGCGGGAGCGGTAGGGGTTCCCAGCGGCGCGACCCCGGGTGCGGCCCGGAAGCCCTCAGGATCCCCGCTGGCGGACGTCCAGGGCCCAGCGCACCCCCAGGGCGATCACTCCCGCCACGAGCCCCCACAGGGCGTTCAGGGCCAAGGCCGCGACGAAGCCGAACGGGCCGGTGAGCGGCCCCCGGAGTTCGCCCGGCATGACCGGGGACAGGACCGCGCTCACCACGATCGAGAACACGGCGTGGGCCAGCCCCGTGCACACCAGCGTGAGCAGCGGTCGCGGAACACGGGTGACCACCACGGCGGCCACCCAGGCGACGGTGACGAGGACGGCCGTCGCCGCCCAGAGGAGGAGGGGCCGGTCCAGCGCCCCGGCGGCGCCGGTGACGTCGACCAGGGGGCGCAGCAGGGCGAGCGCCCCGAGGCCCAGCACCAGCGACCACGCGATCCCGGAGAGCGGGCCGTCGGCGGCGGCGCTGTCGGCGGAGGGCGGCTGCTGGCGGTCCACGGCTACCTCACGGACTCGGGACACGGGCGAACACCCGGGACGGAGAAGAGGTGTCCGACACTAGGGACCCGAACCCCGGACGCGCGTCCGCGCACGGTTCCGGGCGGCTACGCGCCGCGTCCCCGGCGGCCTACGTCCGGACGCGTAGCGGCGCGGTCCTCCGGTCCCGCGCCGATCCGGGGCCGGGTCCGTAGAATCGCCGCATGCCCAGTGACCGCCGGGGCGTCGTGGTCGACGCGCTCTTCGGGTTCGCCGTCTTCGCCGTGGTGGCGATCGCGGTCGCCTCCGACGTCAGCGACACGGGGAACCTGTCGCTGGGGTACGGGGTGGCCGCGGTGCTCGGCACGCTCATGCTGGTCCGGCGCCGCTGGCCGGTCGCGGTCCTGGCGGCCACCTCGGTCCTGGTCGTCGCCAACTACGTGCTCCAGCTGCCCATCATCGGCCTGGCCGTCCCGGTGGCCGCCGCGCTGTACTCGGCGGCGGAGGCGGGCCGCACCCTGTGGTCGGTGGTCCTGGCCTCAGCGCTGGTCCTGGTCTCCACCTCCACCCGGTTGCAGGAGGGGCAGGACCCCGCCTACCTCCTGGGGTACGAGCTGCCGACCACGGTGGCGGTCATGGGCGCGGCCACGGCCCTGGGCCACGTGCAGTGGCAGCGGCGCCGGGCCGAGCACCAGCGCGTGCGGATCGAGGTCCTCGACAGGCAGGCGCGCGAGTCCGAGGCGGCCGAGCGCCTGGCGCTCGAACGCACCCGCATCGCCCGCGACCTGCACGACGCCGTGGGGCACCACCTCTCCGTGGTGTCCCTGCACGCGGCGGTGGCCGCGGAGGCCCTGGGGGACGACCCGGCGGACGTGCCCGTCGCGCGCGCCGAGCTGGACCACGTGGCGCGGGCGTCGCGGGCGGGCCTGAGCGAGCTGCGCGCCACCGTGCGCGCGCTGCGCGGGGCCGACCCGGGCGACGACCGGGTCTCCTCCCTCGCACACCTGGACGAACTGGTGGCGACGGTGCGCGCGGCCGGGGTGGACGTGGAGGTGACCGGGGTCCCCGCTCCAGGCGAGGTGCCGGGGATGGTGGACGCGACCGCCTACCGGATCGTCCAGGAGGCGCTGACGAACACGCTGCGCCACGCGCGCGCCCCCCGGGCGCGGGTGGCCTTCTCCAGGAGGGACGGGATGCTCGAGGTGACGGTGACCGACGACGGGACGGCAGCACCGGCCCAGTCCACGGGAGGCAGCGGGCTGGCGGGGATGCGCGAGCGGGTGCGCCTGGTCGGCGGGACGGTGGAGGCGGCGCCCCGCCCCTCCGGAGGGTTCGGGGTGCGCGCGCTGCTGCCGATCGGGGGAGACCGGTGATCCGGGTCCTGCTCGTGGACGACCAGCCCCTCGTGCGCACCGGGGTGCGCGCGCTGCTGGAGCGCGACGAGGGGATCGAGGTGGTGGCCGAGTCCGAGAACGGTCGCGAGGCGCTCGTGGACATCGACCGCCACCGCCCCGACGTGGTCCTGCTCGACCTCCAGATGCCCGCCATGGACGGCCTGGCGGTACTCCGCGAACTGGAGTGCCGCGGCGGCGGCCCCGCGACCGGGGTCGACAGGTCCACAGGTGCACATGTCGACACGTCGACGGCCCGCGGGGTCCGGGTGGTCGTGCTCACCACGTTCGGCGAGGACGACAACGTGTTCACGGCGCTGCGGCTGGGCGCCTCCGGATTCCTGCTCAAGGACGCCGGTCCGCGGCAGCTGCGGGACGCGGTCCGCACGGTGGCGGCGGGGGACGCGCTGCTCTCGCCGGGTGTCACCCGCAGGGTGATCGAGCGCCTCGCCGCCACCGCGGTCGCCCCCGGGAGCGCCTCCCGGCTGGACGTGCTCACCGACCGCGAGCGCGACGTGCTCGCCCTGGTCGGCCGCGGCATGTCGAACCAGGAGATCGGCGCCGAGCTGCACCTGAGCCCGGCGACCGCGCGCACCCACGTGGGCCGCGTCCTGGCCAAGCTCGGGGTCCGCGACCGGGTCGGCCTGGTGGTGGTCGCCTACGAGACGGGCCTGGTCCGCCCCGGCCGGTGAGCGCACGCCCATGGGCGGCGGGCGGGCCTCGCTCCCACCCCGTCCCGGCGACATGTCGACACACCGCCAAGGAGACAAGGCGTCAAGGAGACACGGAGCCCTGGGGAGGGGAGGGCGGGCCCCGGGGCGCTCAGGGACCCGTCACGGTCTCCTGGTCGAGCACGTTCTGCCCGGGGTCGCCGCCCCGCCCGCAGGCCGGGTCGACCACGTACACCTCGAACCGCTCGCCCCGGGGGGAGAACAGCACCCACGCGGGGGAGCCCCCGTCGCCGTAGTGGGCGTCGTCGACCAGGGTGAAGTGCCCGCCGAACTCCTCGCCGAGGAGCACCACGCACTCCTGCACGCCGGGGGGCGCCGCCTCGACGGCCAGGGGCGCGGTGTCCGCGCCTCCGCCGGGCTCACCGTCACCCCCGGGGCCGCCCACGGGGGACAGGTCGAGTGTCCGGGCGGCCTGCTCGGCCAGGGCCGCCTCGGTGTAGACGGTCTCGCTCCGTACCACCTGCGGCATGTAGGACTGCGCCGTGTCCGGGGCGTTCTCCGGGCCGTTCTCGGCCAGCGGGGCCGCGACGCCGCTCTCCCCGTTCTGGCCGCCCGGAGTGAGCACACCGTTGAACAGGGCCGCGCCGCCGCCTCCCACGACGATCGCCGCGGCCGCGGCCAGCATCATCAGCCGGGGCGCGCTGAACCTGCGCCCGGTGCGGGGGCGGCGCGTGAGAGGGGTCACCGTGGCGCCGCCGGACGCAGGGCCGACTCCGGCCGGCGACGGTTCGGGGCACGGCGCGGCGCCCGCGTCGGCGGGAGTGCCCGCCGCGCGCTCGCGCACCGCCTCCGCGACGCGCTGGTCGAGGAGGTCGGCCACGTCCCGGGGCAGGGCGGGAACCGGTGCGGCGGCCAGCGCCTCGGCCACCCCGGTGAGTTCCCCCAGGGTCGCCGCGCAGGTCGCGCAGGTGTCTATGTGGACTGCGACGGTGCGTTCCTCGTCGGGCTCCAGGAGCTCCTCGGCGAAGAAGGCGAGTGCCTCCGCGTCTGGATGGGACGTCACGATGGGTTGGCACCTCCTCTCCCAGTTGTGACGTCTCCGGCCTGTCGAGGGTTCCTCAGATGGGCCAGCGACGGGAGAAGTCTGGCGCGACCTCGCGCACACCTGCTCTTGACCGTCCCCGACGCCACGCCGAGGATCTGCGCGGCCTCCTCCACCCGGTAGCCGAGCATGTCCACGAGGGTCAGCGCCATGCGCTGGTCCAGCGGGAGCAGGTCCAGCGCGGCGTTGACGTCCAGGCGCGTCTCGGTCTGCGAGGCGTGGTCCGGCCCCCCTCCCGCGCGGCCGAGCCGGTCGTTGGACATGACGTCCAGGGTCTCGTCCTCGGTCGGGGTGGCCGGTCGCACCTTGCGGCGGCGCAACCGGTCGTGGCAGGCGTTCACCACGATCCGGTGCAGCCACGTGCTCACCTGCGCCTCGCCGCGGAAGCGGTCGGCGGCGCGGAACGCGGACAGGAACGCGTCCTGGAGGGCGTCGGAGGCCTCCTCGCGGTCGCCCATCATGCGCACGGCGACAGCCCAAAGGCGCTCGCGGTGCCGACGCACCAGGACCGCGAAGGCCTGGTCGTCGCCCTGAGCGTGCCTCGTCAACAGCTCCCGGTCAGGAAGCTCCTGGACCGCGTCCATCAGTACCCGATCACGTACCCCGCTACTCGACGCCCCGTACCTCGGCCTCGTAGACCGTCCCCCTCCACTCGCCGGACCCGGCCAGTTCGGTGAACCAGACCACGACGTAGCGGGCCTCGACCGGTTCGTCGAGGGAGACGACCTGGGAGCCGCCCTCGCCCGACCCGACGACCTCGTAACCGTCCTCGCTGTCCGAGTCGGACTCGCCGGCCAGGATCTGGAACTCGTAGCCGCTGCCGCCGAGGTTGAGGTCCACCTCGTGGACCTCGTGGACGGCGCCGAGGTCGAGCTGGAGCCCGACACCGGGCTTGATGTCGCTGAGCGGGTCCCTGTAGCCCTGGGTGTTCCACTCCGTGGTGGGGTCCCCGTCGTGGGCGCGGCCCGCCTTGTCCGAGTGCTCGTCGGTGTTGCCGTGCGGGTTGAGGCCGCGTGCCCCCTGGATCTCCAGCGGGCTCAGCTCCACCTGCCCGCCGTCGTCCGACGCCTGCTCGCCGCCGCCCTCGGGCGGGGCCTCCTCGCTCCCTCCGGAGCTGAACATCGTTCCGACCGTCCAGGCACCGACGACCACACCGGCGAACAGCACCAGGGCCGCCACGCCGATGAGGATCTTCCGGAGCGAGGGCTGCGTGCGCGCGGTCCGCTGCTCCATCCGGGAGGGGGCCGACCGCTCACGGATCTCGGAGCCGCCCCGGACGGAGGCTCCGCCCCGCGAGGCGGAGCCCGCTCGTCCGACGGAACCGTGACGGGACTCCTGGTCCTCCCGCGCGGACGCGCCGCCGCCCCGGGAGTTGCGGGCGCCGCGGCGCGGGCCGGTGCTGTCGAACTCGCCGGTGCGCCGGGACGTCCCGGGCACGGGCGGGGCCGACTCGGCCTGGGTGACGGGCAGGGGGATGAGCCGGGGCACCTCGGCCATGGCCGCGCAGAAGTCGGCCGGCGAGGTGATGGGCGGTCCGGGCACCAGCTGCCCCGCGAGCTGCGGCAGGGCGGCGCGCGTGGTGATGGTGCCCAGGGGTTCGGTGACGCCCTGGCGGATGTGGTGGGGAGGGTAGGGGCCCGCGGGTCCCTCGGGTGCGGCGGGCAGGCCGCTCTGCGGGCCGCCGGGCCAGTGCCCGGTGAGCGCCGCGTAGAGCAGGTTGCCCAGCCCCTGGGCGTCGGTGGCCGCGGGGTCGGGGTTGCCGGCGCCCAGCAGGGCGGCGTCCACGCCGATGCCGGTCACCTTGACCGCGCCGCCGCTGCTCCACATGAGCTTGCTCGGGGTCAGGCACAGGTGGTGCAGGCCTCCGGCGTGCGCGGCCGCGATCGCCTCGGCCGCCTCGGCGACCAGTCCGGCGGCGCGCTCGGGTTCCATGGGGCCCTGCGCGAGGAGGTCGGTCAGGGAGGAGCCGATGACCCACTCCTCGACCACGTAGGGGACGGGGGAGGAGTCGTCGGCGTCGAAGACCTGCGTGACGCGGGCGTCGGGGATGCGGCTCGTCGCTCGGGCGGCGCGCACGACCTCGGAGGTGCGCGGGAAGCCCTCGGCGAAGGTCCACACGGCCACGGGACGCGCGAGCGTCTCGTCGGTGGCCTTCCAGCGTGTGGCGCCGCCGGTCTCGCTCACCACTTGGTCGAGGCGGTAGCGGTTGGCCAGCTTCGCACCGGGTTCGATGAGGAAGGTGCTCATGATGGGAGTGACGGGTGCCAGTGCCGTGGTTTCGCGTGCGTCCGTGTTCCCTGGCCGTCTGCGGACCGGAGCGGTACGGGGTGCGCGCGAGGGGTCCGTCGGCCCTGCCTGCTGTCCCCAGCCTCCCTTCGGGCAGTTCGGTTGAACAATGCGGTAGCGGTAAAGCGATGCCTGTCCATGCTAGGACGCGTGAACAGCATCTTCGGAGGACAACGGATACTCGGCCACCTTCCGGTGCGTAACGGAGCGGGTCCGCCCAACATCAGCTATTCCTGGTGATCAGCGGCGTCGCAACCGGGTTTTGAGCAAATCGAGGAAGGATGTGACTTCTGTCACATTCAGGAGCTTTGCGGTCACCACGAACAGCACGGCTCCGACGACGCCTCCCGCCGCCATCGCCGCCAGACCCGGCCAGACCTCGCCCGGCAGGTCCCGGAAGAGGTAGATCATCGCCACCCCGAAGGCCGCCGAGGGGACGGCGGCCAGGTGCAGACGGAGCAGCGTGGCCGCGGTCCGGCGCCCGTCCAGGCCGTTGAGCCGCCGGTGCAGCATGGACCACATGACGACGGAGCCGACGATGTAGTACAGGCCGTACGGTACGGGAAGCCACACCACGACGTGCTGCGGTTCCACAAGGAACAGCAGGCCGATCGCCGTGGTCGCGTGGGCGATCTCGGAGGGGATCGACACCAGGGCCGGGGTCCGGGTGTCGCCCAGAGCGTAGAACACGCGCATCTGGAGTTGGAAGAGCGTGAACGGGATCAGCATCACGCAGAAGACCATGAGGATGCGCCCGATCGCGGCCGCGTCCTCCGCGCTCGTGCTGCCCTGCGCGTAGATCAGCACGCAGAACGGGATCGCGAAGACGATCATCGCGACCGAGAGCGGAGCGATCAGCACCGAGGACAGCCGGAAGCCGCGCGAGAAGTCGCTGCGCACCTGGTCCTTGCGGCCCGCGGCGACGTGCTCGCTCATCCTGGGCAGCAGCGCGGTGATCACCGAGACCGCGATGACCGCGTACGGGAGCTGGAAGAGCATCGACGCGAACTTGTACGCGGCGATGCCCGCGCCGGAGTCGAAGCCCGCCTCGGCGGACAGGGCGCCCGCGCGGGTGGCCACGTTGGTGGAGACCAGCGCCCCCACCTGCGCGACGACGATGTAGAGCATCATCCACGAGGCGGCTCCGGCCGCCTCGCCCAGGCCCGAGCCCCGCAGGTCCAGGCGCGGGCGCCAGCGGAAGCCCGCCGCGGCCAGCGCCCACACCAGGACGGCGGCCTGGACCACCTGCCCCAGGGCCGTGCCCAGCCCGAGCAGCATCAGCTGGCCGTCGGTGACGGTCTCGGGGGTGCGCCCCGGACCGGCGAGGTTCAGGAACCACACGCAGACGCCGATGATGACCACGTTGTTCAGCACCGGGGCCCACATGGGCGCGCCGAACCTGTTGCGCGCGTTGAGCATCGCGCTGGCCAGCCCGCTCGCGCCGATGAAGAAGATCTGCGTGACCAGGTACCGGGCCAGGACGACCGAGACCTCGTACTGGGCCCCGGAGAAGCCGCCCGCGTAGATGCGGATGAACCACTCCGCGACCAGCACCGACACCAGGGTGAGGGCGAACAGCACCAGCAGCATCAGGGTGACCAGGCGCTGCTCGACGCCGTTGCCCCCGTCGGCGTCCAGCTTGCGCCGCTTGACCAGGAACGGCACGAACACGCTGGCCAGCAACCCGCCGATGAGCAGGTCGTAGACCATGTACGGGACCATGCCCGCCGTCTGGTAGGCGTCGCCCAGCAGCTGGGTGCCGATCGCCGCCGCCAGGATGATGGTGCGCACGAACCCGGTGACACGGGAGACGATGGTGCCCAGCGCCATGATCGCGCTCGACCGGGCGAGGTTGCCCGGCGCCGTGTGGGAGGTACCGCCGATCTCGTCGCCGTCCTCCAGGCGGTCGGCGGTACCCACGTCACCGATGTCGCTCGGATCCCGGAGCGTGCGCAGTCCGGTCTCGGGCTCGGTGCCCGGCTCCTCGCGCTCGTAGGTGTCGAGCACGTCCTCCGGCATCACCATGGCGGTCCGCCGCCGGGGTCGGTCCCCGTCGGGCGGATCGGCGTCCCCGGGGAACGTCCGCTGAGGCAGGTCGCTGGACACCGTCGTGCTGTCCTTCACTCTCGTTCGGGCGGCTTCGGGGGCCTCGGCGGGTCAGAGCCGGGGGAGGGGGTCACGGCATCAACGACGCAGCCGGGCGCGGATCAGTTCCACGGCCCCGGTCAGCTCCGGGACGCGCAGCAGCCGCGCGCACCCCAGGAAGAGCAGCGCGCCCAGGACGCATCCGGCGGCCGGGGCACCGACGTAGGCGGCCAGACCGGGGCCCACGTAGGTGTCGAAGGCCCAGAGCACACCGAGGCCGGCCGCGATGCTCGGGACGACGGCCACGTGCAGGCGCAACAATGTGCCAATGACGTGCCTGCCGTCAAGCCCCCCGATGCGCCGGCTCAGCACGATTCCGGCGATGGTCAGCCCGGACAGGAACGAGACCATGAAGCCCGCGGCCACGCCCACGACCACCAGGTTCGGCGGAAGCACCAGGTAGGACGTCAGCGCCAGGGCGCTGTGCACGGCCAGGTTGGCGATGCCGATCATCGCGGGGGTGCGGGTGTCGCCCATGGCGAAGAACACGCGCAGCATGAGCTGGAACACGGTGAAGGGCACCAGGCCCAGCGACATGACCGCGAGGATCTGGCCGATGCTCTCCGCGTCGTCCACCGAGATGGACCCGCGCGCGAAGGCCAGGACGGACAGCGGCTCGGCGAACATCGCCACCGCGAAGGCGGTCGGCACCAGCACGAACGCGGAGACGCGCAGGGTGCGGGAGAAGTCGGCGCGGACGGCGTCCCAGTCGTGGTCGTCGGCGTGGGCGCTCATCCGGGGCAGCAGCACGGTGATGAGGGAGACCGCGATGATCGCGTACGGCAGCTGGAAGAGCTGGTACGCCAGGTTGTAGGCGCTGATGCCCGCGCCGACGTCCAGGCCCTCCCTGATGCTCGCCACGTTCGCGGCGTTGGCGATGTTGGTGGTGATCCACAGCCCGGCCTGGGTGAGCAGGGTGTAGAGCATCATCCACCCGGCGGTGCGCACGGCCTCGCCGAGCCCGGAGCCGCGCAGGTCCAGGCGGGGGCGCCAACGGTAGCCGGTGCGGGACAGGGCCACGAACAGCACCACCGCCTGGAGCGCCATACCGGCCGCGGTGCCCGCGCCCAGCAGGGTCAGCTGGCCGTCGGTGACGGTCTCGGGCGTGCGGCCCGGACCGGCCACCCACAGGAACACGCCCGCCACGCTCATGATGACGAGGTTGTTCAGCACCGGAGCCCACACGGCCGCGCCGAACCTGCCCCGGGTGTTGAGCATGGCGCTCAGCAGGCCGCTCATGCCCACGAAGAAGATCTGCGCCAGCAGGTACCGCGCGAGGTAGACCGAGGCGTCGAACTGGACCGGCGTGAACCGGGAGCCGTACAGCCAGATGAGGAACTCGGCTGCCGCGATCGCGACCGCGGTGAGCAGCAGCAGCGCCAGCAGCGTGGTGGTGAACAGGCGGTCCTCGGTGGCCTTGCCGCCGTCCGCGTCACGCTTACGCCGCTTGACCAGGAACGGGATGATGACGCTGGCCATCAGACCGCCGATGAGCAGGTCGTTGAGGATGAAGGGGATCGTGTGCGCCGTGTGGTAGGCGTCACCGAGCAGGTGGGTGCCGATGGCGGCGCCGAGCACGATGGTGCGGGCGAAGCCGGTGATCCGGGAGGCCAGGGTGCCCACGGCCATGATGGCGCTGGAGCGCATCATGCCGCCGCCGCCCGACCCGGTGTCCCCGCCCTGGTCGGAGCCGCCGCCGGAGTCCCCTCCGGACCCGCTCCCCGGGTCGGTGACGGGACCCGGCACCTCGCCCTCCTCGAAGGTGGGCGCGGGGCCGCTCCCGGAGCGGACCGCGCTCGGGAGCGGGGTTTGCGGCTGGGGGCGTCGGCGGTGCTTCCCGCCGCCGTTCGAAGAGTCGGTGACCACCGTGGATCAAGCTTCCTTTCGTCCGACTGGGGAATGTCCGGCCGCGGCGCCGTGGTCCGGCGTCCGCGGGTCGGCCACGCGGGTGCGGTCCGCGTGCGCCGACATGGAGACGTGCGGGTGTGTCGACATGGCGTCCTGTCGGTAGGGAGCCATGTCACCCTCTCCGGAGCCGCTGGGTCATGTTCCCGTGCCCTCGCGGCCCCGCTCCGCGCCGCCCGACGCCGCGGCCGGGGAGTCGGCTTCCTCGGGGCCGGAGGGGTCCTCCGGCCGTTCGGCGTCCTCGGCCTCCTCCGCCGGAGGCGCGTCCTCGTCCCCGCCCGTTTCCGCGGCCGGGGAAGCGGTCTCCGCAGGGGAGGGGTCCCCGGCCGTGCCGGAGGCGGTGTCCCGGTCCGCCGCGGAGGGGTCGCCTCCGGGCGGACCGCCCTCGGACGGGTCCTCGGAGGACGTTCCCCCGGAGTGTGGGACGTCCGCGGAGTCCGCGGTGTTCGCGCCGTCCCGGTCCGCCCCGGCGGCGGTCTCGGCGGTTCCGGCAGCGGCCTTGCGGCGGACCCACTTGCGCAGCGCGCGCGGGGCCAGGGCCGCGACGAGGATCAGCAGGCCGATACCGCTGATGGCCAGCGCCTGGGTGCCCAGGCCGGTGGCGTTCACCGGGATCTCGACGTCCTGGCTGCTGATCGGCTCACCCTCGGAGTTCTGTAGGCCCACGTTGAGGACGGTGCGGCCGTTGACCCTGGCCGACAGCGGAATGTAGACCGTGGTCCGGGTGCCCGGCTCCAGCTCGAAGGAGTGGTTGTACTCGCCGACGCTCAGGCGGTCGGAGTTCTCGGAGAAGACCGACAGGTTCACGAAGACGGTCTCCTCCTCCAGGTCGTTGGCGACCAGGATGCCGGTGGTGCCGGTCCGGCTGGCCAGGGTGACCGGCTCGCCGGGGATGACCCGCACGTCGTTCATGCGGTCCTGCACGTCCTGGGCGACCAGGGAGCGGGTGGCGCCCGCCATGGCCTCCTCCTCCCGCCAGTACACCGACTCCAGGCGCAGCAGCGCCGGGCGGAACGGGTCTCTGTCGCCGACCAGGACGCTGTTGAACAGGCGCACGTCCCGGCTCACGTCCTCGACCAGCTCCAGGTAGGTGGAGCTGAGCTCCTCCCCGCGCGCGCTGTCGGGGTAGGTCAGGGACCGGCGGGTCCGCTCGCGCTCACCGGCGTCGGGCAGCTCGACCTCGTCCAGCCTCTGCGGGGACAGCCACGGCAGGTCCTCGGAGGCGGCCAGCACGCCCCGGGCGAACTCGGCGTCGGGGTTCCAGTCCGGCTCCGGCGAGGCGACGACCACCCGGTCGCTTCCGGCGTTCTCGCCCGCGATCATCGCGGTCTCGGCGGCGAAGCGCTGGAGCGCGAGCTCGGACTGGCCCGGCTCACCGGTGGGCATGGACAGCACGTCGGTGACGCCCTCGTCGGCGACCAGCGCGAACGGCTCCTCCGAGGTCTCCTCCTCCGGCGCGGGCAGCGGGGCCTGCGCGGTGGGGGTCGTGGACAGCCAGGACGCGGCGGGCAGGGCGTCCTCGTCCAGCAGGAAGCGGGACGCGCCGTGCGAGGCGAGCAGCTGGTAGACGCCCTGGTCCATCAGGCCGTTCGGGGGCAGGGCGAAGGTCTCGTCGGCCTCCGTCTCCAGCGCCCTCAGGACCGCCTCCTGGCCGACCCTCAGAGCCGCCTCGGCGTCGGAGCCCATGTCGTGCCGCAGCAGGGCGGCCAGGTCGGCCCGGGCGTAGGGGGTGGCCACGACGTTGTCGGCGGCCAGCACGCGGCGGGCCTCGCGCAGCCACACCTGGGCCGCCTCGCTGGTCTCCGCGTCGTTGCGCACGGGTTCGGACTCGGCGGGCACGGCGAGGGGGTCCTCCACGACCGAGTGCCCGGAGGAGGCCATGCGCAGGATGTCGTCGAGCGTGCCGGGGTCCACCGCCCAGGTGACCGGCACCCCCTCGGCGCGCTCGGTGACCTCCTCGGCGGACCCGTCCTCGCCCTCCGCGTTCTCCGTCTCCGCGTTCTCCGCGCCCTCGCCGGTGGCCTCCTCCGTGGGGAGGGCCTCCGCGGTCTCCTCCGCGGTGGCGGTGCCCTCGGAGGGCTCCTCGGACTCCTCGTTCAGACCCAGCAGCTCGACCAGGTCCTCCTCCCCGGCCTCGAAGGACACCGGTGCCTGCGCCCCCGCGGCCAGCAGGCGGCCCAGGCGGCCGTCGGCGGTGACCGACGAGTGCAGGTCGTCGTTGAGGAAGGTGTTCTCGTCCGCGCGCTGGGGAGGCGCCATCAGCGGCCACACCCAGGCGATGTCGACGGAGGGGACGTCGTCCCCCCCGCCCGTGTAGGGGAGGAAGGTGTACTGGGAGCCGATGACCTGGCCGTCCCCGTCCACGGCCTCGACGACCAGCGGGTACACGCCGTAGGAGTCCAGGCCCAGGTCCTCGACCGGCGCGCTCAGGGAGTACGCGGCGCTGGCCTCGGGGGCCAGCGCCGCGGTGACCTCCTCGTCGGGCCCCGACGCGTTGGGCTGCCAGCCCTCTCCCGAGGCGAACTCGTCCAGTTCGCCGCGGTCGCTGAAGGGGTGCCGCGAGTAGCTGAGCCGCACGCTGACGTCACTCAGGTCCTCGGAGGTGGTGTTGGTCACCTCGCCGGTGACCCGCAGGGTGCTGTCCTCGTCGGCCGCGTCCGGTGTGACGCGCTCGACGACGAGCGGATCGGCCGCCCCTTCGGGCTCCGCGTTCGCGGACGTGGCCGGTATCGGAAGCAGCGCGGTGGTGAAGGCCATGACCACCGTCGCGGAGGCAAATCGACGCAACGCTTGACCGGTTTCCTGACTCGGGTCCAGGTGGCCGTCCCGCCGGTGACGCGGTGCGGGGGGACGGTCGGAAGTACCCGCACGGCGCACACGGCGTACGCGGGTCGGGTGGACGCGGGGCAACCGGGGCGTCCTACCACTTCCCTCGAAGATACCGCCTTCCCCGTGCGTGGAGTCGGGTCGCGGCCGACGCGCGGCGTGTAGGGGGAACCGGGTCCCCCACCGAACGGCGGCGGTCCGCCGAGACGGCCGCCGATCCGTGTACGGCCCGGTACCGGGGGGTGGAGACGATTCGCGGTTTGCTTCGGGCGCCGCCTAGTCTCGTGGTGTGCCGAACACAGAGTTTTCGCGGGAGAGCGACGCCGCCCAGCAGCCGGACGCCGGGGACGCACCGGGTCCGGGTGCGCTGACCGGTGCGCAGCGTGCGGCGATCACGGCGTTGGCGGACTCCTTCCCGACCGTCTCGGAGGAACTCGGCGACCGCTTCGCCGCGCACGGCCACCAGCTCGCCCTCGTCGGCGGGCCGGTGCGCGACGCGCTCCTCGGCAGGCCCGCCAACGACGTGGACCTGACCACCGACGCGGTGCCCCAGCGCATCCTGGAACTCGTGGACGGCTGGGCCGACTCCGTGTGGACCGTCGGCATCGACTTCGGCACCGTGGGCCTGCGCAAGAAGGGTCTCCAGCTGGAGATCACCACCTACCGCAGCGAGTCCTACTCACCCAAGTCCCGCAAGCCCGAGGTGGCCTACGGCACCGACATCCACGACGACCTGCTGCGCCGCGACTTCACCGTCAACGCCATGGCGGTACGCCTGCCCGGCCTGGAGTTCGTCGACCCGTTCGGCGGCCTGTCCGACCTGCGGGACAAGGTGCTGCGCACCCCCGGAAGGCCCGAGGACTCCTTCAGCGACGACCCGCTGCGCATCATGCGCGCGGTCCGCTTCGCCGCCCAGCTCGGCTTCACCCTGGCGCCCGAGGTGGCCGATGCCGCCCGGGGCATGGCCGACCGGCTCTCCATCGTCTCCGCCGAGCGCGTCCGCGACGAGCTGACCAAGCTCATGCTCAGCCCCGACCCGCACCGCGGCGTCGAGCTCATGGTGGAGCTGGGCATCGCCCAGTACGTGCTGCCGGAGATCCCCAAGCTGCGCCTGGAGATCGACGAGCACCACCGGCACAAGGACGTCTACGAGCACTCCCTCACCGTCCTGGACCAGGCGATCGAGCTGGAGGAGAAGCGGGGCCACGAGCCCGACCTGGTGCTGCGCCTGGCGGCGCTGCTGCACGACGTCGGCAAGCCCAAGACGCGCGCCTTCGAGTCCGGGGGACGGGTGACCTTCCACCACCACGAGGTGGTGGGCGCCTCGATGAGCCGCAAGAGGCTCACCGCGCTGCGCTTCCCCAAGGACGTGGTGTCCGACGTCAGCACCCTGGTCGAACTGCACCTGAGGTTCCACGGCTACGGCAGGGGCGAGTGGACCGACTCCGCGGTCCGCCGGTACGCCCGCGACGCCGGTGCGCAGCTGGAGCGGCTGCACATCCTCACCCGCGCCGACTGCACCACCCGCAACCGCCGCAAGGCGGCGGCGCTGGCGCGCTCCTACGACGACATCGAGCGGCGCATCGAGCTGCTCGCCGAGCAGGAGGAGCTGGACCGCATCCGCCCGGACCTGGACGGCAACGAGATCCAGGAGATCCTGGGGGTCGGGCCGGGGCCCGTGGTCGGCCGCGCGTACCGCTTCCTGCTGGAACTGCGCCTGGAGAACGGCCCGATGGGCAGGGAGGCCGCGACCGAGGAGCTGCGCGCCTGGGCGGCCGAGCACCTGTGAGGGTCAGCGGCCCGGCTTGACCGCGGTGACCGCCATGGCCATGCCGAACACGCGCAGCGGGGTGCCCTCCAGGGTGTCGGACAGGGTCTGCAACGCCGTGGTGCGGCGGTCGAACGGCGGCATCAGGTAGTCGATGGCGCGCACGCGCAGCCCGGCGTCCCGCAGCAGGCGCCCCATCTGCTGGGTGGTGAACGCGCGCGCGTCCGACATGCGTGCGTGCAGGGGTCCGATCCAGGGCAGGAAGGGCGCGGTCAGCGCCGAGCGACGCCGACCGCCCCAGAGCACGCCGTGGGTCTCGAGGGGGAACCAGCGGTTGGGCGCGGTCAGGGAGAGCGCACCGCCCGGCTTGAGGACGCGGCGGACCTCGTTGAGGGCGCCCTCCAGGTCATCGGCGTGCTCGACCACCTCGAACGCGGTCACACGGTCGAAGGTGTTGGCGTCGAAGGCCAGGGCGTCGGCGGACATCTTGTGGATGCCGATCCGGTCCTCCAGCCCGGTGCCCGCGATGCGCTCGGCGAACGCGTCGAGCCGCTCGGGTTCGAGGTCGATCGCGTCCACGCGCACGTAGCCCCCGGCCAGTTCGACCGTGTGGACACCGTCGCCGCAGCCCACGTCGAGCAGGCGGTCGCCGCGGACGGGCAGCTGCCGGGACACCGCCCCGACGCGCTTGACCACCCCCCGCGGCCCGAAGGCGCTGGAGGCGTCGCCCAGTGCGTCACCGCTGTGCATGGAGAACCATCCCCGCTGTCGACAAGTCTCCCCGTGGACACTACAACACGTGACCACATGGCAACGGGTCGACGTGTCACCAGGTCGACAAGGCGCTACGCGGTCTCGTGCTCCGCCTCGGCGGCGGTGGCGCGGCGCCCGCGCACGACCCAGGCGGCGCCCATCGCCAGGTAGGCCGCGGCCATCGCGACGACCACCGCGGGGCTGACCCCCGACGGCGGGACCAGCGCGGCGGCCAGTGCCGCGCCCAGGACGAACGTGGCGTTGAACAGCACGTCGTACACCGAGAACACCCGCCCCCGGAACGCGTCGTCGACATGTCGCTGAACCAACGTGTCGACGGTGACCTTGACCCCCTGCGAGACGAAGCCCAGCGCGAACGCGGCCACGGGGAAGAGCACGGGCGAGAAGGGCAGCCCGAACACCACCAGGACCACGGACGCCGCCGCCAGCTGCAGGGCGATCCACGTCCCCGGCGCCATCCGCGCGGTCGCCCACGGGGTGGCCACCGCGCCCACGAGGAACCCCGCCCCCGACAGGCCCATCGCCACCGAGAAACCGGCCAGCCCGGCCACGCCGCCGCCGGTGAAGGTGTTGTTGTACAGCAGCAGCGTCAGCAGCGTGGAGACCCCGAACAGCACCCGGTGGCCGCCGATCGTGAGCAGCGCGTCGCGGGCCTCCGGGCGCGCCCAGAGGTGGCGCACACCCGAGACCATGCCCCGCACCACGTTGCGCACGGCCGCCGAGACCTCGTCCGGCTCCCGCTCCAGGTGCGGGCCCAGCTCGTCGTGGCCCAGGGTGAGGGAGACCAGCGCCGCCCCGGCGAAGCCGAGCGCGGCCACGAACAGGATGAGCCCGGTGCCCAGGGCGTCCTCGCCGCCAAGCAGCCCGATCGCGGCGCCCGCCCCCGCGCCCAGGAAGCTCGCCGCGGTACCGCTGGTCGGCGTGACCGCGTTGGCCATCATCAGCTTGTCCCGGGCCACCACGTAGGGCAGCCCGGCGGACAGTCCGGACAGGAAGAAGCGGTTGACGCTCAGCACCAGGAGCGCGGCGAGGAGGAAGGCCGGGCTCTCGCCCTCCGACACCAGGAACGCGCTCGCCACCGCGAGCGCCGCCTTGGCCAGGGAGGACAGCAGCAGGATCTGGCGCCGGGGCCACCTGTCGATCAGCACCCCGGCGAACGGGGCCACCACCGAGAACGGCAGGAGCAGCACGGCGAAGGCGGCGGCGACGGCACCGGCGCTGGTGTGCTGCTCGGGGGTGAAGAAGACGAAGCCCGCCAGCCCGGCCTGGTAGACCCCGTCGGAGAACTGCGCCACCAGCCGGGTGCCGAACAGGCGGCGGAACCGGGGCCCCCGCAGGACCACGCGCAGATCACCGAAGAAGGACACGGCACCAAGGGTAGGCCGTGCCCGGGGCCGGGGCGGCCCCGGGGAGGAACCGGTCCCGGCCGGGTGCCGGGACCGCTCGCCTGAACGCCCTACTCGTCAGCGCTGCCGTGCTGGCCGGAAACACCGGGCTGGTCAGAGATGAACTGCTCGACCTTGTCGTGGGCCTCGGCGTCGCTGTACTGCTCGGGCGGGGACTTCATGAAGTAGGAGGACGGACCCAGGATCGGGCCGCCGATGCCGCGGTCCTTGGCGATCTTGGCGGCGCGGACCGCGTCGATGATGATGCCCGCGGAGTTGGGGGAGTCCCAGACCTCCAGCTTGTACTCCAGGTTCAGCGGCACGTCGCCGAACGCGCGCCCCTCCAGGCGGATGTAGGCCCACTTGCGGTCGTCCAGCCACGGCACGTGGTCCGACGGGCCGATGTGCACCGAGCCGGCCTTCAGTTCGTGGGGGATCTGCGAGGTGACGGACTGGGTCTTGGAGATCTTCTTGGACTCCAGACGGTCGCGCTCCAACATGTTCTTGAAGTCCATGTTGCCGCCGAAGTTGAGCTGGTACGTGCGGTCCACGATCACACCGCGGTCCTCGAACAGCTTGGACAGCACCCGGTGGGTGATGGTCGCGCCGATCTGCGACTTGATGTCGTCGCCTATGATCGGCACACCGGCTCTGGTGAACTTCTCGGCCCACTCGGGGTCGGAGGCGATGAACACCGGCAGGGCGTTGACGAAGGCGACGCCCGCGTCGATCGCGCACTGGGCGTAGAACTTGCCGGCCTCCTCCGAACCCACCGGGAGGTAGGACACGAGCACGTCGGCCTTGCTGGCCTTGAGGGCCGCGACCACGTCCACCGCGTCCTCGGGGGACTCCTGGATGATCTCGCGGTAGTACTTGCCGAGCCCGTCGTAGGTCGGTCCGCGCATGACGGTGACGCCGGTCGGCGGCACGTCGCAGATCTTGACGGTGTTGTTCTCGCTGGCCGTGATGGCGTCGGCCAGGTCGTGACCGACCTTCTTGGCGTCCACGTCGAAGGCTGCGACGAACTCGATGTCGCGCACGTGGTACGGGCCGAACTGCACGTGCATCAGGCCTGGTACCCGGGACTCGGGGTTGGCGTCCTTGTAGTAGTGCACGCCCTGGACGAGCGACGCCGCACAGTTGCCGACGCCCACGACGGCTACACGTACCGAACCCATTGGTCCTTGCTCCTTCTTGTTCGCGAACATGGATTCCACGGCGCACGACGACGGGACCGCGCCGACGGCGGCTCCGGGTCCCGTCGTCCCGCGTTCGTTTCCCGTATGTGGTCAGCAGCGCACACGGCGTTTCTGTTCCCACCCACCGTCCCGCACCGCCCTCGGCGTGCGGTGTCCGGTGCGCGGAGCCCCCCGTGCCCTCTCCGCCGTCCTCTGCGGACGGCCCGGGCGCGGTTCGCGTCCCGCGACGAGAACCGCAGGGGGAACATGCATGTCTGGCTGTTTTGTTCAGTTCTGACTCTATCTCCGCCCACCCGCGGGCCCGCATGCCGGACCTGTGACACGTGTCTGACACGCGTCCGCGTGCGCGCGTCGGCCGCCCTCCGTGAACCCCCGGAATCCTGCGGGGAAAATCTCACACACCCATCCCTACCAGCGTCGACACCGAACACCTCTCGGGCGGGTTGTCGCCCGGCCGGCTCGTCGGCCTTCGGTTTGCCTGCCCTGAACTGGCACAACGGGCGTTTCCCGGCGAAACATGACCAGGTGTCCCAGGACGCGCGATAACCTCGCGCGTGGGTTGTGCTATACCGTTCGATCGCTCTAACGTGACCTGTGATTTGCGTGCGTAGCCGGTAGAGCCCCCGGACCCAGCCCCTGCCGCGGCGGCGTTTCCGTAGGCACCGAGCACCGAGGGCTGTCGCTCCCGCAGGCCAACGACCAGGAGGAAGAAGCGGCTTACGTCTTCGCGACCTGTGTGAAAACCCCCGCCCGCCTTCAGGCGTCCTTTATGAAGCCTTGAACGACAGGCACAGCGTTGGACACGGCCACGCCGGCCCGGTCCACGCCAGTCATCGCGAGAAGCAGGTCGCGGATCACCGATCCCCCAGGGGGACCGTCCCCCCGTTTCCACCAAGGAATCGTCAGGCCGACCGGCCGTGAGAGGCAATCGAGGACCACGTGAGTACCGAACGACGACGGAACGCCGATGGCGGCCGTCGCCGGGCCGACGGCCCGGCCGACGGCTCGCGCGGCGGCGGCGGACGGCGCCGGGCCGACGGCCCGCCCCGGGACGAACCCTCCGGAGGCCGCCGCCGCCCGGACGCCGGTGACGGCTTCTGGGGAGACGACGCCGGGCCCGAGCGCCCGCGCCGCCGACGCCCCCCGGAGCAGGAGGCCCGTTCCGAGGGCCGCCGCCGTTCCGAGGGCGAGCGCCCCCGGCGCCCCGAGGGACAACGACGCGCCCCCGCGGACGGCGACCGCCCCCGCCGCCGTTCCGAGGGCGAGCGCCCCCGGCGCCCCCAGGACGGCGAGCGCTCCGGCCGCCGTTCCGAGGGCGAGCGCCCGCGCCGCCCCGAGGGACAGCGCCGCCGCCCGGACGAGGACCCCCGCGGCCGCCGCAGGGCGGCCGGTTCCGGACCGCGCGACCCCCGAGACCCCCGCGACCGCGGCCGTGACCGCGAGAACGCCGTCCGCTCCGAGGGGCGGCGCGCCCCTGGCCGCGGCTCCCGCGCCGCCGCCGGAGGTGGAGGCCGGGGAGGCCGGGGAGGCGGTCGGCGCCGCGGCCGCGACGAGGAGCCGGACGACCGCCCCTGGTTCAAACGCTTCCTGTCCAAGGCGTGGAAACCCGCCCTGGCCGTCTTCGGCCTGATGATCATCGGCGGCGTGGCGACCTTCGCGATCCTCTACGCCACCGCCCCCAACGTGAACGAGTTGGAGGCCAAGGCGGACACCGAGCTGTCCGCCACCCAGATCATGTGGGCCCCCGAGGGCGACGCCGAACCCGAGGTCGCGGTCACCACGGGCGAGGTCAGGCGGGTCGAGGTCCAGAGCGAGGACATCCCGCAGACGGTCATCAACGGCGTGCTCGCCGCCGAGCAGCGCACCTTCTACACCGACCCCGGCATCAGCGTCTCCGGTATCGGGCGCGCGCTCCTCTCCGGCGGCGAGGCGGGCGGCGGTTCCACCATCACCCAGCAGATGGCCCGGAACTACTACAGCGACCTGGAGATCGACAACCAGTACATCCGCAAGATCCGGGAGATCTTCATCTCCATCAAGCTCAACCAGCAGATGGAGAAGGAGAAGATCCTCTCGACCTACCTCAACACCATCTACTTCGGCCGCAACGCCATGGGCATCCAGATGGCCGCCCAGTCCTACTTCGGCAAGGACCTGGACGAGCTGACCGACGCCGAGGGCGCCTTCCTGGGCATCATCATCCAGATGCCCAGCAACTTCCAGGGCGAGATGGGCGACTGGACCAGGACCTACCTCACCGAGGAGCGCTGGCCCTACGTGCAGGACCAGCTGGCGCTCATGCACGAGGACGACCCCGACCTCGGCCTGCCCCGGGCGGAGGCCGAGGCCCTGGAGATCCCCGAACTCATCCCCTACGGCACCGAGGAGGGCGAGGAGGAGCAGGAGTACGACCCCAAGTTCGACTACGTCCGCCAGGCGGTCGTCCAGGAGATCGAGGAGCGCTACTCCGAGCAGGGGATCACCGCCCAGGACATCGCCACCCAGGGCTTCGTCGTGCAGACCTCGCTGGACCCCGCGCTCATGGACGCCGCGCGCAGCTCCTTCGACGTCCTGCCGAACACCCCCGAGGACACGATGATGGGCCTGACCGCGGTCGACCCCGCCACGGGGCAGATCGTCGCCTTCCACGGGGGCGACAACGTGGTCGAGGACGTCAACAACTCGCTGATCCACCGGACGCAGGCGGGTTCGTCCTACAAGCCCTACGTGCTCGCCACCGCGCTCACGAACGGCATCAGCCTCAACAGCACGTTCGACGGCGACTCCCCCCAGGAGTTCCCGGGGCTGCAGAGCGAGGTCATCAACGCGGGCGGCACCAGCCACGGACCGGTCGACCTCGTCTACTCCACCGCCCATTCGGTCAACACCCCGTTCGTGGAGCTGGCGTCGAGGCTGGGCCCGGCCACGGTGGACGAGCTCGCGGTCCGGGCCGGTGTGGCCGAGGAGCAGACCACGACCTCGGCCCAGGGGCCGCTCATCGCGCTGGGCACCCACCAGGTGAGCGCGCTGGACCAGGCCGAGGGCTACTCCACCTTCGCAGCCGGGGGCGTGCACCGCCCGGCGCACATGGTCACCGAGCTGCGCACCGCCGACGGTCAGGTCGTCCCGCCCGACGACGCCGACCTGCTGGAGGACGGCGAGCAGGTGGTCACCTCGGAGGTCGCGGCCGACGTCACCTACGCCATGACCCAGGTCGTCGAGCCCGGCGGCGGCGGTGACAAGGCCGCGCTGCCCGACGGGCGCCCCGTCGCGGGCAAGACCGGTACCTCCAGCGACGCGGTCTCCGCGTGGTTCGTGGGCTACACGCCGCAGCTGGTCGCCGCGGTGGGCCTGAGCCGTGCGGACGCCAGCCAGCCCCTGGAGTTCGACGGCCAGACCGCGGGCGAGATCTTCGGTGGCACCACCTCGGCCAACGTGTGGCGCGAGTTCATGATCACGGCCATGGAGGGCGTCGAACCGGCGCAGTTCCCGCCGCCCGCCTACGTCGGCACGGAACAGAGCTTCGTGCCCACGCCGTCCCCGAGCGCGGAGGAGAGCGACGAGCCCACCGACGAGCCCTCTCCCGAGGAGTCCCCGAGCGAGAGCCCGCCGGAGTGCGACCCGGCCATGCCCGACTCCCCGCAGTGCCAGGACCAGCAGACCGAGGAGCCCTGCGAACCCGGAATGGGCCGGGACTGCCCGGAGAGCCCGGGCCCGGGAGGCCCGGACGAATGCGGTGGCTTCCCCCGGCCCGGGTGTGAGGACACCGAGCCGAGCGGCGACGCCACGGACCCGGAGCAGGAAGGCGGCGACCAGGGCGGCTGGCCCTTCCGGGCGAACGAGGCCGGGAGCGACGCCAACAGGATGATCATCCTCGGCCGGAACGACTGACCCGGTTCCGGATGGGTGAGGGGGCCGGTGCGCGTGGAGCGCACCGGCCCCCTCCACGTGCACCCGGGCCCGTCCACAGACCGCACCGGGAGGTGCGCGGCTGCTGGTAATCTTGGTTCCCGTATGGCTCAGAGTCCGCGCGACGCCCGCCCCCGCGGCGCGGAACCCGTCCCGGACTCCTGCCCTCCTGCTATGGAGATTCCATGGCCGCGACAGTCCAGAGGAGGAACGTACGCCTATGCGTCGTTACGAACTCATGATCATCCTCGACCCCAACCTCGACGAGCGCACCGTCGCCCCGTCGCTGGAGAACTTCCTGGGTGTCGTCCGCAACGACGGCGGCTCGGTGGAGAAGGTCGACATCTGGGGCAAGCGCCGTCTCGCCTACGACATCGACAAGAACGCCGAGGGCATCTACGCGGTGATCGACCTCACCGCCGAGCCCGCCACGGTCAAGGAGCTGGACCGCCAGCTCGGTATCGCCGAGGCCGTGCTCCGCACCAAGGTGCTCCGCCCCGAGGTCCACTAGGCGGCACCCCGCCGCCGCCCCCCGCCCCGACTTCCGCCCGGCCCTGATCGTTATGTCAGTGGTGGCGCGGATGATCGGGGGAACAGGCGAAACCGCCTGATCCGACTACCTCGAACCGGAGCCCATCCATGGCAGGCGAAACCCAGATCACGCTCGTCGGCAACCTGGTCGACGACCCTGAACTGCGCTTCACTCCCAGTGGAGCCGCGGTCGCCAACTTCCGTGTGGCCTCGACGCCCCGCACCTTCGACCGCGCGTCGGGGGAGTGGAAGGACGGCGAGTCCATGTTCCTCACCTGCACCGTCTGGCGGCAGTACGCGGAGAACGTGGCCGAGAGCCTTCAGCGCGGCATGCGCGTCATCGTGCAGGGCCGACTGAAGCAGCGCTCGTACGAGACCCGCGAGGGTGAGAAGCGGACCGTCTTCGAGATCGACGTCGACGAGGTCGGCCCGGCCCTGCGCAGCGCCACCGCCAAGGTGACCAAGTCGCAGCGCCAGGGTGGCGGCGGCGGCTTCGGTGGCGGCGGTGGCGGCGGTTTCGGCGGCGGCCAGCCCCAGCAGGGCGGCGGCTACGGGAACCAGGGCGGCGGCTTCGGCGGGTCGCAGGGCGGCGGAGGCCGCAGCGGTCCCCCGGCCGACGACCCGTGGGCGACCAACGGCGGCGGTGGCGGCGGCGGTTTCGGTGGCGGAAGCGGGGGCTTCTCCGACGAGCCCCCGTTCTAGCCGCGGCAGTACCCCGTCCGGCGCCCCGAGGCGCCAGACCCCTTTCCACATCAGACCATCCCCGGGAGGACCCCGGGGCTCTTGCGAAGGAGCACCACGATGGCTAAGCCGGCAGCGCGCAAGCCCAAGAAGAAGGTTTGCCTCTTCTGCCAGGAGAAGCAGTCCTACATCGACTACAAGGACACCACGCTTCTCCGCAAGTTCATCTCCGAGCGCGGCAAGATCCGCGCCCGCCGCGTCACGGGTAACTGCACCCAGCACCAGCGCGACGTCGCGACCGCGATCAAGAACGCGCGCGAGGTGGCCCTGCTGCCCTACACCAGCACCGCCCGCTAACGGCGATATCCGAGGGAGGTTTTTGTCGTGAAGCTGATTTTGACCCACGAGGTCAACGGTCTCGGAGCCCCCGGCGATGTCGTCGAGGTGAAGAACGGCTACGGTCGCAACTACCTGCTGCCCCGTGGGTTCGCCATCCGGTGGACGCGCGGCGGGCAGAAGCAGATCGACCTGATCCAGCGCGCGCGCTCCGCGCGTGACATCCGCACGCTGGACGAGGCCCAGCAGGTCGCGGGCCGCGTCAACGCGCTCACCGTGCGCCTCAAGCAGCGCGCCGGCGAGGGTGGCCGCCTGTTCGGCTCGGTCACGCCCGCGGACATCGCCGACGCCGTCAAGGCGACCGGTGGTCCCGAGCTGGACAAGCGCCGGATCGAGATCAAGAACCCGATCAAGGCCGTCGGAAGCCACAAGGTCCAGGTCCGCCTGCACCCCGAGGTCTCCGCGACGATCAAGCTGGACGTCGTCGGTTCCTGACCGACGCCGTGCACTGTCGGGCCCCGTCTCCCCCAGGGAGGCGGGGCCCCGCTGTTTCCGCGCCTCCGGACCCCCGTCGCGAGTCCGGCGTCATCGGAGACGGCCCGCGATCTCGCGGAGGTCTCCTGACACGCCTGGCCAACAGACAACCCTTTGATTACTCTTTGTAATCTATCGTGTTCTCTGTGTTGGTGTCGTACGTTGCACCACCCAGCACGGAGAGGACGTAGAGCCATGACCGTGGAAAGAAGAGACGAGCCGGGCCGACACACACGCGTGGACCGCAGGACCGTTCTGCGGGGAACCGCCCTCGCCGCCGGGGGAGTGCTCCTCGGCGGGATCACGGGGGTCCCCGTCGCGGACCGGGCCTCCGCGGCCACACGACCCAAGGTGTACACGCGCGCCGACTGGGGGGCGCGCGCCCCGAAGAACAAGATCGAGGTCGTGGGCCGCGGACCCACGCACATCGTCGTGCACCACACCGCCACGGCGAACGCGTCCGACACCTCGACCTCGCACGCCGCGTCGCTGTCGCGCTCCATCCAGCGGTACCACATGGACACCAACGGGTGGAGCGACATGGGGCAGCAGTTCACCATCAGCCGCGGCGGGCACATCATGGAGGGACGCGACCAGAGCCTCCGTGCCGTCAGCGCGGGGCACCACGTGCTCGGCGCGCACACCGCCAACCACAACGAGCACGCGATCGGCATCGAGAACGAGGGCACCTACACCTCGGCGGTCCCGCCCGCGGTCCTGCTGGCGTCCTTGGCGGACACCTGCGCCTGGCTGTGCCTGGCCTACCGGCTGGACCCCGACGAGGCCATCGTCGGCCACCGCGACTTCAACACGACGGGCTGTCCCGGCGACAAGCTCTACTCGGCGCTTCCCCAGCTCCGCTCCGACGTCAGGCGGATGATGCGGAAGCAGCTCGCCCACCCGGGCGGGGCGGCGGTCGCGGCACCGGAGCCCGACGAGCTGCCCACCTACCCCGACGTGCCGAGGGGCGAGCAGGTGGCGCCCTACCGCCACGGACCCGCCGTCGGTGAGCGCGACACGTTCACGTGACCCTGCCGGTTCACCGAGGGGCACAGGCGCCGGGCCCGCCACGGCCACGCCGTGGCGGGCCCCTGGTCAGGGCCGGTACGCGCCGGTGACCAGCCAGGCCGTACTGCGGGCCCGGAACCCGAGGGTGACCGCGCGCGCGAGGATCCACACCCCGAAGGCGGTCCACAGGCTCACCAGGGCCCACACGGGACCGTCCGCCAGCCGCGGCAGGACCAGGGCGAACGGCAGGAAGACCAGCATCGTCCACAGGGACGCCCATGCCAGGTAGCGCTGGTCCCCGGCGCCCATCAGCACGCCGTCCAGCACCATGGTCACCCCGCTCAGCGGCTGCAACAGCGCGACCACCACCAGCGAGGCCGTGATCAGGACGCGCACCTCGGGGTCGGAGGTGAACGGTACCCACGCCCACGGCAGCACCAGGAACACCACCGCCGTGAAGACCAGGCCCAGTCCCACGCCCCACTCCACCATGCGCCGCGTGGCGTCCCGGGTGCCCTGGACGTCCCCCGCGCCCAGGTAGCGGCCCACGATGGACTGCCCGGCGATGGCGATCGCGTCCATGGCGAACACCAGCAGCGCCCAGATGTTGTGGCTCACCTGGTACGCGGCGATCGACGCGTCGCCCAGCCGGGCCGCCACCGCCGTGGTCACCAGAGCCACCACGCGCATCGACACGCTGCGCAGGAACAGGGCGAACCCCGCCGAGGCCGAGGCGCGCAGGCCCGCCGTCGTGGGCATGAGCGACACGTCCTCGCGCCGGGCGGCGCGCGCGATCATCACCACGTACCAGAACGCGCCCCCGCCCTGGGCGAGCACCGTGGACCAGGCCGAACCCGCGACTCCCCAGTCCAGGACCAGCACGGACACCGCGCACAGGACCGCGTTGGCGACGTAGGAGCAGACCGCCACCACCAGCGGGGTCCGGGCGTCCTGGAGGCCGCGCAGTACGCCGGTACCCGCCATGACGATGAGGAGGAACGGCGTGCTGAGCAGGCTGACGCGCAGGTAGGTCAGGGCGTAGGGCGCCACGTCGGGCGAGGCGCCCAGCGCCTCCACCAGCACCGGGCCGAGCGGCCAGCCGATCGCGACGGCCGCGAGGCCCAGCAGGACCGCGAGCCACAGCCCGTCCACTCCGTCCCGTACGCCCCCGCGGACGTCGCCCGCGCCGAACCTGCGCGAGACCGCCGCGGTGGTGCCGTAGGCGAGGAAGACGCAGACGGCCACGAGCGTGAGCAGCGCCTGCCCGGCCACGCCCAGGCCGCCCAGCGCCTCGGTGCCCAGGGTGCCGACGATCGCCGAGTCGGTGAGCAGGAACAGGGGCTCACTGATGAGCGCGAAGAATGTCGGGACCGCCAGGGCGAGGATCTCGCGGTCGTGGCGGTGCCGGAAAGGGGCGGCCGAAAGCAGTTGTGGCATGACCAGCACACAGTATCGGACACGCGTTCTACGCGGGTGTGGAGTTGTCCACACCCCGGCCGAAGCCTGTGGATAACTTGTGGAAACACGCCCTGTGAGGCATCTTGCACCCCCTGACTGCATCCTGTGTTTTTGCAGGTCAAAAGCTATATACAGAGGTCGCGGCAAAGTTATCCACAGGTGATGTGCACAACCTCGGTTCGGGATGTCCTGCGGGGCACCGGACATGGTGGTAAGGGACGTGTCCACAACCTCCGGCCGAGGCGCCTCCGGCGTCCGCCATGGGGCATCCTGGAAGGGTCGGCCCGTTCCCGGGTCGACGGAAGTGCCGTCCCGGGGGAGCGTTCGTGAGTGTCGCTGAGCAGCCACCTGAAGAAGGCGGATACGAGCGCACCCCGCCCCACGACATCCAGGCCGAGCAGAGCGTGCTCGGCGGCATGCTGTTGTCCAAGGACGCCATCACCCAGGTCGTGGAGATCATCCGCTCCGCGGACTTCTACCGCCCCGCGCACCAGATCATCTACGAGAGCATCGTCGACCTCTTCTCCCGCGGCGAGCCCGTGGACACGATCTCGGTCAACGCCGAGCTCACCAAGCGCGGCGAGGCCACCCGGGTCGGCGGCGCCCTCTACCTGCACACCCTCACCGAGGCCATCCCGACCGCCGCCAACGCGGGCTACTACGCCAAGATCGTCTCCGACCGTGCGGTTCTGCGCCGCCTGGTCGAGGTGGGTACCCGCATCGCCCAGATCGGCTACGCCGGCGACGGCGAGGTGGACGACCTGGTCGACCACGCCCAGGCCGAGATCTACAAGGTCGCGGAGAAGCGCACCGGCGAGGACTACGTCGCGCTGGCCGACATCATGCCGGGCGCCCTGGACGAGATCGAGGCGATCGGTGCCCACGACGGGACCATGACCGGCGTGCCCACCGGCTTCGCCGACTTCGACGCCCTCACCAACGGCCTCCACCCCGGCCAGATGGTCATCATCGCCGCCCGCCCCGCCGTGGGTAAGGCGCTGGCCCTGGACACCCCCCTCCCGACACCCGACGGATGGACCACCATGGGAGAGGTGGAGGTCGGCGCCGAGCTGATCGCCGCCGACGGGACCCCCACCCAGGTGGTTGCCGCCACCGAGGTGATGACCGGGCGTCCCTGCTTCGAGGTCGTGTTCGACGACGGCACCACCGTGGTCGCCGACGGAGAGCACCAGTGGCTGACCCACACGCGAGCCTCGCGACGCGCGGCCCAGGAGGCCGGGGCCGGGGGCACCGTTCCCCGCGTGCTGCCCGGGGTGCGGACCACCAGGGAGATCGCCCGGACCCTGCGCACGGAGACCGCCGACCGCGGGCTGAACCACTCGGTGGTCAACGCGGAGGCGCTCGGGCTGCCCGAACGCGACCTGCCCCTGCCGCCCTACTTCCTCGGCGCCTGGCTCGGTGACGGCGCCTCCACCGCCGCCCGGGTCACCAGCACGGACCCCGAGGTCCTGCTCAACATCGAGGCCGAGGGACTCGTGACCAAGCCGGTCGACTCCACCGGCATGACCTACGGTGTCTTCCTGCCGGAGGAGGACACCGCGCCCGCGGCTCGCGCGTGCGTGGTGTGCGGAACGGAGTTCGTGCCCTCCCTACCTCACGTGCGCAGTTGCGGGCAGCCGTGCGGGGGCAAGGCGCGCTTCGTCTCCGATCCTGTGCCGCACACCTCCTGCGCCGACTGCGGGCGTCCCTGCTTCGGACAACGCCGGTGCCGCGAGTGCGTCGGCAGCCACGGCAGTGTCCAGGCGCGGTTGCGCACCCTCGGGGTTCTGGGCGACAAGCACATCCCCCAGGAGTACCTGCGCTCCTCGTCCGACCAGCGGCGCGCCCTCCTCGCCGGTCTGCTGGACACGGACGGCACGGTGAACGCCACCGGCTCCGTGCAGTTCGCGGTCACCAGCCAGCGCCTGGCGAACGACTTCCGGGAGCTGGCGCACAGCCTGGGGTACCGCACTGGGATGTCGACCAACCGGGTCGACGGCCGGTCTGAGAAGTCCTCCACCTGCTACACGGTCACCTTCGGCTCCACGAACGAGGTCTTCCGGATCGAACGCAAGAGGCGTGCGCACCGGGAACGCGGCGCCGACCGCGGTTACACGCGGATCGGTTCCCGGTTCGTCACCGAGGTGCGGCCGGTGGGGAGCGTTCCGGTCCGCTGCGTGCAGGTGGACCATCCGGACCACCTGTTCCTGGCCACCCGGTCGATGGTCCCCACCCACAACTCGACGCTGGCCCTGGACTTCGCGCGCGCGGCGTCCATCAAGCACGACATGACCGCGGTCTTCTTCAGCCTGGAGATGGGGCGCAACGAGATCGTCATGCGCCTGCTGTCGGCGGAGGCCCGTGTGCCCCTGCACACCATGCGCTCGGGGCTGATGACCGACGAGGACTGGACCCGCCTGGCCAGGCGCATGGGCGAGGTGGCCAACGCGCCCCTGTTCATCGACGACTCCCCGAACATGTCGATGATGGAGATCCGGGCCAAGTGCCGACGGCTCAAGCAGCAGCACGACCTCAAGCTGGTCATCGTCGACTACCTCCAGCTGATGAGCTCGCCCGGCCGGGTGGAGAGCCGCCAGCAGGAGGTCTCGGAGATGTCCCGGTCCCTCAAGCTCCTGGCCAAGGAGCTGGAGGTCCCGGTGGTGGCGCTCTCCCAGCTCAACCGAGGTCCCGAGCAGCGCACCGACAAACGCCCACAAGTGTCTGATCTTCGTGAATCGGGCAGCATCGAGCAGGACGCGGACATGGTCATCCTGCTCTACCGCGAGGACGTGCACGACAAGGAGTCGCCGCGCGCGGGCGAGGCGGACATCATCGTGGCCAAGCACCGCAACGGCCCCACGGCGGACGTGACCGTGGCCTTCCAGGGCCACTACAGCCGGTTCGTCGACATGGCGCCCGGATAGGCCGCCGCGTCGACGTCAGTGCCGGAGGGTGCGGGGGCTCGTGGCCAGGCGCGCGGCGACCGAGTCCAGGGCGGGCGCGCCCAGGTCGAGTTCGGCCTCCAGCGCGGAGCGGAACAGATCGTGCCATCCGGGCACCGGGCGCGCGTTCTCCAGCAGCATTCCGGCGTGGTCGCGCAGCAGGTCGGCCACGCGCGGGTCGCCTCCGGGCAGGGGCGCGCGGGCGTCCTCGGCCCGGAAGGCGACGGTGTTGGCACCGGCGCCGAACTCCAGGCGGTCGGTGCCGAAGGCCCGGCGCAGCGGTCCGGTGGACGGCGGCGCGGGGTGGCTGAACCTGACGAGGGAGGGCACGACCTCCCTGCGGGTGGCCTCCCGGGCCCTGCGCAGGTAGTAGGCGAGGACGTATTCGTGGACGGCGGCGGAGGCGCGGGAGTCCTCGACGCTGGTGCGGTAGCCCACCTCCACGGAGCTTCCGAGGTCGCGGACCTCGTAGCGTTCCTCGGAGGCGGTGACGACCCGGTGGTAGGGCGTGCTCCGGACGAGGGCGTCGGCCAGGGTGGCGCCGTTGACGAGCAGGTAGTCCCAGGCGGGCATCGTGCCAAGGGGAGCGGAGTCGGCGACGCGCAGCCCGGCGGTGCCCTCGGGCAGGGTGTGGGCGAGCAGCGTCCACAGGCGGCCCAGCCCGGCCAGGGGGAGGCGGACGCGGTCGTCGACGGGGTACTCCGTGCCGGGTATCCTCGCCACGAGTTCTCCGGGTACCCCGGAGGTCAGCGCGGTGTCGCGCACGAGCTTCACCAGGTGTGCCGAGGCCGTCCCGTCGAGCATGGGGACAGCCTACGCGGAGGCCCCGCCGGGCCACGAGAATGGTGGTCGGGGCCCGCCGCGCAGCGGGCCCCGGATATCGGCTAGTCGTAATAGCGTTTTATGGACAAGCCGATTTGTCGACAAAGCGCTACGTCCCCTTCACGCGGTGTCGCTGACCACGATCCCCTCCCGTAGTTCCAGGCGTCGGCCGGTGAAGCGCTGCCGGGTCCTGCGGTCGTGGGTGACGACCACCAGCGTGCCCTCGTAGCGCGTCAGCGCCTCCTCCAGGTCCTCCACGAGACCGGGGGAGAGGTGGTTGGTCGGCTCGTCCAGCAGCAGCAGGTCGTGGGCCCCCGACGTCAGACGGGCGACCTCGATCCTCCGGCGCTGGCCCACCGACAGGGACGCCACCGGCTGGTCCAGCTCCCCGGGTCGGAACAGCCCGAGCGAGGCGAGCTCGTCGCGGTGGTCCTCGGGGAACCCGGGCCGCCCCGCGGCGTAGGCGCCGAGCACGGTCTGTCCCGCGGCGAAGGAGCCATCCTCCTGGCGCAGGTAACCGATCCGGCCGGGGACCGAAACCCGCCCCTCGTCGGGGACCGCGTCCCCGGACAGGATCCGGAGCAGGGTGGTCTTGCCCGCCCCGTTCGGCCCGGTGACCAGCACGCGCTCACCCGGGGCCAGGTCCAGACAGGGCACCTCCAGGCGGTGGTCCACCCGGACCCCCTCCAGTGATGCGGTCGGAGCGCTCTCCCGGGCAGTGCTCTCCCCGGCAGGGGTCCCGGTGAACCCGGCGGTCATCCGCAGCGGTACCGGCGGCGGCGCCACCGGGTTGTCGGTCAGCCTCTCCACCCTCTCCTTGGCGTTGCGGACGCGGCCCATGGAACCGTGCGCGGCCCCCCGCATCTTGAACGCCCCGTGGCCGAACGCGGCCTTCTCCATCTTGCGCGGGATGGCTTGCAGGGCCGCGATACTGTTCTCGGCCAGCCTGCGCTGCCTGGCCAGGTCGGCCTTCCACTCCTCGTACTCGCGGATCCACCGGGCCCTGGCCGAGGCCTTGGCGGCCAGGAACCCGTCGTAGCCGTTGCCGTACCGGTTGATCCGGCGCAGGTCGTGGTCGACCTCCAGGACGGTGTCGGTCACGTTGGCCAGGAACGCGCGGTCGTGGGTGACGGCCACGACCGTGCCCCGGTGGCGGCGGAGCCGCTCCTCCAACCAGGCGACCGCGCGGTCGTCCAGGTCGTTGGTGGGCTCGTCCAGCAGGAGCAGCTCGGGCGAGGCCGCCAGCATCGCGGCCAGGGCCAGGCGCGAGCGCTCCCCTCCGGAGAGGGTGCTCAGCGGGCGGCGCCGGTCCAGGCCGGGAAGGCCCAGCCCGTGCAGCCCGGCGTCGACGCGCGCGTCGGCGTCGTAGCCGCCGCGCGCCTCGAACCGTGCGAGCAGGTCGCCGTAGGCGTCCAGCTCCCCGGGGGTGGCGGAGCCGAGCGTGCTCTCCGCCGCACGCAGGCGCGCCTCCATGTCGCGCAGGACGGCCAGGGCGGAGTCGATCGCGTCGCCGACGGTGCCGGTGGAGACCCCCACCGCCTCCAGGGTCTGCGGCAGGTAGCCCACTCCTCCCGGAGCCCGGACCGTGAGTTCGCCGTTGGAGGGTTCCTCCTCCCCGGCGAGCAGGCGCAGCAGCGTGCTCTTGCCCGAGCCGTTGTCGCCGATGATCCCGACGCGCTCGCCGGGACTGATGGTGAGGGTGACACGGTCGAGCACGGTGTGGTCGCCGTAGCGGTGGGTGATGTCGTTGAGGGTGAGCTGGGACTGTGCTCGTACTCGGGCGGTGAGCATGCGCGCCTCCTGATCTGCGGTGTGGCTGGGGAAGGAGCCGCGGATCGACGGTGGGGCGCTGGCGTTCCGGGTTTCGGACAGGACGCGGCGGTGGCGCGTGTCCGGGGAGGGGAACGGTGAGGCCTTCCGTGGTCGACCGCGGTACGGCGACGCCGGGGAGCGTGGGTGATACCGCCGCGCAGCACGGGGCGCTGGCGGTGGTGGCTCGGGCGTCGGACGCGGGACTACAGGAAGATCAGCCTCATGGGGAAGACGATACGTCTCGTTTCTTAAGGCGTCAAGCGGGCTCCCGTGAGACGGACATCACTGGATGCCGGGTGGCGGAAGCCCTGTAAGGGCTAGCCGCATCACTCTTTATGGTCAAGCCGATTTGTCGACAAAGAGGCATGGCGACCGGAGGGCGCCGCGGTGAGGCGCGGTGCGGAGGTTCCGCACACGACGAGGGGCCGCCCCGCGGGGCGGCCCCTCCGCTCACTTCGGTTCGTCTGTGCGCCCGTGCGCCGGGCCCGTCCGGACGGACGGGCCCGGTCGGCCCCTGGGGCCGACGGCGAAGGCCTCCCCTGCCCGGAGAACCGGGCAGGGGAGGCCTTCGCGGCAGCCGCTGACTAGAGCCAGCGGACCTCGGGGCGGCTCCGACCGTTCTCGTCGGTGACCAGCACCCAGTGCATGATCGGGTGTCCCGACGTCGTCGCGTCGGCGTCCTCGCGGGGCTGTGGGACGTTGACCGGCTCGGTCGCAAGACCGGAGAGGCGGCTGGTCCCAGCCGAGAAGCGGATGCGCCGACGGGTCGTCGAGAACCGAGTGGGGTGGGGTGCACGGTCCGTCCTGCGCGCCATGGGACCCTCCTCGTTTCCGTTTCAGATGTCCCAAGTTAACCCTACGTTCACCTTCGAGTCAATTCGGCGGGCTGCGAGGCTTGGTCCATCGGGGGTTTCGACCTCCGTGTGGGGCCTGTTCGTAGAACTGCCCAGGTCGGAACGTTCTATGCGTGATGTGGTGGGTGCCGTACGTGGCGATCCGCTGACCTGCGTCGGGGGAAGAGGTGTGTCACTTCGGGGCAAGATGAACGGAAGGTGAACGAAGCGCGAAGGAGGGTGCTCGACCCGGGGCGCGCCGTGGTCCCGCGCGGTGGCCCGCCCGCCGCGGGCTCGGCACCGTGCTCGCCCCATCCGCCGGAAGGACGCCCGGCCGTGTACGACGGCCACGGCTCACCGGGACCCTCCCCCCCACCTGCCCGGAACACGGCAGGAGCACCCGCCGTCCCGGCGGGTGCTCCGTGGTCCTACGGTTTCGGGGTGCGGCGCTCACTCCTTGAAGATGAGCCCCACGACCTCCAGGTAGAGCTGCTCCGGGTAGGGGATGAAGTCGATCCGGCTCAGGGCCTGGTCCTGACCGGCCGACTCCATCACGAAGGTTCCGTAGCCGAGGAAGCGGCCCAGCAGGGTCCGCTCGAACCTCATGTCGGTGACCTTGCCCAGCGGCATCATGTTCACCTGCCGGATGATCAGGCCGGTGGTCAGCAGGAGCCGTGCGGAGGTGATGACGAAGTAGTCCACCGACCACTCCGCGACCCGCCACACGAACCACACCAACACCAGCAGCCACACCCACCAGATGATCGCCAGCGTCGCGGCGCTGGCGGCGATGGAGGTGTTGCTGAGGATCCCGGCGAGGATCAACGCGCCGAGGACCGCCCCGACCGGACCGATCAGCACCGCGGGGTGCCGACGGATGGTCACCACGTCCTGCTCGTGCGGCAGGAGATAGCGGTTGACCGACGCAGGAGCGCTGTTACTCGACGCTACGAGCCGCATGCCACCCGACCGTTCCGGTTACAGGAGCGCGTTGACGAAACGGGACATCGACTCCGCGCCCCCCATCAGACCGCCCAGAGCACTCTCGATGACCCCGGCAGCGCTTTCTGGCTGTGTGAACAGATAGAACGCCACGAAAGCGATGAGCGCGTAGCCGCCCCATTTTTTCAACTTCGCCACGACTGACTCCTCTTGGAATCCACCTGACCCACCAACCCAGCAGTGATTGTCGCACTGACCATCATGCCCGTAAAGCCTGGGGCGCACCCTCGGCGTGGCGGTATGTCGGACCTTCCTCGCATGCGGGCTGTGTCCGGTTCCGGTGGTGTTGTTAACCCAGTGATTGGTGGTCCGGAATGTGGTTCAGGTCCATCGAGGACTATGACATTAAGGACATCGCTGGATATAAGAGGGTAATTCATCGCCCCCTGTGCAGGTCACCCGAGTACGGACAGGCCGAAAATCCCGGACGGGCCTGCTCGGAACCGCTAGGCCTGTTCGGCGAAGGCCAGCGCGAGCACCTGGAGGTGCTGTCGGGCGATCCGTTCCACGAGGTCGGGGGTGGCCTTGCCGGTCACGTCCTCGGCGCCGTGCCGCGCCGCGTCCACGCACCGGGTGATGGTGGAGGTGTGGTGCACCTCGGAGAACTCGTCGGCCAACCGGCTCCGCACCGGTTCGAAGCGAGAGTCGCGGGCGGTCGAGGTGGAGGGGTTCTCGTTCATCTCACTCCTTGGGGGCTACGGGGGTCGCTCTGCGTGTTCTTTCGGGGTCTTTCGGTAGCCGCTGGAGGGTGGACGAAGCGTCGCGCCGGAGGAGGCACGGGCGCGCGGTGTCAGCGGGCTGATGAGAGAGGGCGGGGGTGAGGGGTGTTTCGGTCCGGCTGGTCTCCGCTTACGGGCGGGCGGGAACCATCATCGCTCCTCTCTGTTACATTCCCGTCTCGAAATGAATTCGGCTAATGCGAAGCCGTGTCGGCGCTTGCGCCGACTCGCCGTGCCCACCTGGGCGGACGAGGCGGTCGGCAGCAGGCATGCCCGATTTTCGGACGTTCATTCCTTCGGTTGCAAAAAGAACCGAAAAAGCGCCCAACCGTGATCCGGCGGGCGCTGGGGACGGGGACGGCGGGTCTCAGGCGCAGCCGTAGAGGCGGTCGCCCGCGTCGCCCAGGCCCGGAAGGATGAAGCCCTGCTCGTTCAGCCGCTCGTCCACCGCTGCCGTCACCACGCGCAGGGTCGCGCCGTGGTCGGGGTCCAGGTCCTCGGTGAGCCTGTGCTCCACCGCGGTCAGGCCCTCGGGGGCGGCGAGCAGGCAGATCGCGGTGATGTGGTCGGCGCCCCGCTCCACCAGGAGCTTGAGCGCGGCGGCGAGGGTGCCGCCGGTGGCCAGCATCGGGTCCAGCACGTAGCACTGGCGGCCGGACAGGTCCTGCGGCAGCCGGTCGGCGTAGGTGGCGGGCTGGAGGGTGTCCTCGTCGCGGGCCATCCCCAGGAAGCCGACCTCGGCGGTGGGCAGCAGACGGGTCATCCCGTCGAGCATGCCCAGGCCCGCGCGCAGGATCGGCACCACGAGCGGGGTGGGACGTGTCAGCTGCGTTCCGGTGGTCTCCACGAGCGGGGTCCGGATGGTGACGTCCGTCACTCGGACGTCCCGGGTCGCCTCGTAGGCGAGCAGGGTCACCAACTCGTCGGTCAGGCGCCGGAAGGTCGGGGAGTCGGTCCCCACGTCGCGCAGGGTGGTCAGTTTGTGCGCGACCAGGGGGTGGTCGACGACCAGGGTTTCCAAAGCGTTCTCCGGTTGAGCTGGGACAACAAGACGGTGGCTGGGGAGGAGGCCTGCCCGAGTCTAACCGCGCGCGTCCACCGGACCGGAGGCGCCGCGGGCCGCGCGGCACCCGCTCCGGACCGGCGCGGCCGGGCGACCGGGGCCGTTCGGGGGGCGCGGGTGCGGTGGAGGGGCAGCGGGGATCCGGTTCTCATGAGAGCGTGGTCCGGAATGACGCGGACCAAGGGGGGCGGTGGCACCGGAGTGATCGTTACCATGTCACTCGCACGGGCGATCCGGGATTCCTTCGTCCGCACCGATACACCGGCCGGGTTGGGGTGACGATGACAGTGCTCGATCATGGTGACGACGACTCGGGCGACTTCGCGGCCATCGCGTACAGGGAAGAGGAGTACTGGGACGTCGACCTGCTCCCCGTGACCCTGACGCACGACCTCAAGGGGCTGATCCATGCCCTGCGCCAGCAGCCGAGCATCAGCGGCTCCCTCGGGCTGGTCTCGGTCGGCGACGACTTCTTCGTCATCGTGCGGGTCTACGGTGAGGACGTCTCCCTCTTCCTCTCCGACGTGACCGCCTCCGTGGACTGGCAGGTGGCCCGGGACGTCCTGGACTACCTGGACATCGACCAGCCGGACGACGACGACCTCGACCAGGTGCTGCCCGCGGGCGACCTGTCCATCGTGGCCGACCTCGGCCTGGACGAGATGGAGCTGGGCGCCCTGGCGGGAGATCTGGACCTGTATCCCGACGAGGTGCTGGCCAGCGTGTCCGAACGACTGGGATTCGCCCAGTCCTTCCAGCGTGTACTGGACGGTATGGGGTAAGGACCTGCTGGAGAAGAGCATCCGGGCGGACAGGAGAGCACGCGGTGTCGACCTTCGCAGCGGTCTTCGCTCCCAACGGGAGGACGTGGCGGGGAACCGAGGTCGAACTCGGGGACGTGGACGTCATCGACGACGTCACCGAACTGATGCTCGACTTCGCGACCGACCGGGGGAGCGGGGTCTCGATCCTGCTCGTGGAGGCCGACGACGAGTGGTTCGCCATCGTGCGCGCCGATGACGACGGCGGGGAGCCGCGCGTGTACCTCTCCGACGCGCGGGTGGTGCACGACCACCCGCTGGCCTCGATACTCTCCGAGGCCGGGGGACTGGGCGCGCCGCCGCCCTCCGAGAGCGCCGGGGCCCGGCCCGACCCGCGGCCCGACGGCGACGGCGACCTGCTCACCGACCTGGGCCTGACCGAGGAGGAGCTGCGCTCCCTGTCGGTCGGCGGCGGGGTCCTGCCCAGCGACGTCCTCGCCGTGGTGGCCGAGCGCGCGGGCTTCGCCGAGATCCTCGACGGTATGAGGCTGTGATCGGACGGGACGTCCTCGACGCCGCGCTGCGCTCGGCGATCGCCGAGGGCGAGGCCGCTCTGGAGACGGGCGACGTGCCGGTGGGCGCGGTCGTGCTGGACGCGGACGGCGCCGTCCTGGGAACCGGGCGCAACGAGCGCGAGGCCACCGGGGACCCCACCGCCCACGCCGAGGTGCTGGCGCTGCGGGCCGCCGCACGCGCGCGCGGCGAGTGGCGGCTGGGCGGCTGCACCCTGGTGGTCACCCTCGAACCCTGCACGATGTGCGCGGGCGCGACGGTGCTCTCCCGCGTGGACCGGCTGGTCTACGGCGCGCGGGACACCAAGGCGGGCGCGGTCGGGTCGGTGTGGGACGCGGTCCGCGACCCCCGCCTCAACCACCGCCCGGAGGTCGTCCCGCCGGACCTGGTTCCGCGGGAGCTCGCGGACAGGTGTTCCGATCTCCTGAGCCGGTTTTTCGCACGGCGCCGTATCCGGTAGAGTGGCTCGCGGTGGAGTCGCCTAGTGGCCGATGGCGCCCGCCTCGAAAGCGGGTAAGGGGCAACCCTTCGAGGGTTCAAATCCCTCCTCCACCGCACGAGGTCCACGTTCGCCCAGGTGAACGCGGGACCGGTAGAGGTAGCGAGGGCCGGTTGGTCCGAGCCGACGCACGGTGTGCGCGGCGCGGAGCAACCGGCCTTTCGCGTTCCCGGGGCCCGGCCCCGCCAGCCGGAGCGCGGTCCGGCAGCCGGGGGCGGCCCCGGAACGACATGTCGGCCTGTCGACAGGTCGTCCCGTCGACAGACCGACAAGCCGATAGACCGGCAGGGCGCCATGGCGCCCTGCCGGTGCGGCTACTCCCCGGCGGGAGCCGGGCCGGTGCTGCCCCGGGACACGAAGTGCGCCGCCGGTGACCACCGCTCCGCGACGGGCGTTCCGTCGGCGCACTCCAGGGCCGACTCCGCGACCGCGACCCCGTACCGGTACACGTCCACGCTCATGGTGGTGAGCGCGGGCGTGGCCAGGCGGCACATGGTCGAGTCGTCCCAGGCCACCAGGCTCAGCTGCTCGGGGACCCGCACGCCCAGGCCGCGGGCGGCGTCCAGTCCGGCCACCGCCATCACGTCGTTGTCGTACAGGACCGCCGTCGGGGGGTCCTCCCTCTCGAGCAGCCCGCCGGTGAGCCGGGCGCCCGCCTCGTAGGAGTAGTCGCCCTCCAGGACCACCGGGTCGGGCACCCCGGCCGCCCGGCAGCCCTCCACGAGGGCCTCCGTGCGGGCACGTGTGTGCAGCAGCTCCACTGGCCCGGTCACCCGGGCGACGCGCCGGTGGCCCAGCTCCAGCAGGCGTTCCAGCGCCGTCCGGACCGGGGACACGTGGTCGGTCAGGACGGTGGGCGTGGCGGGGTCCGGGACGGGGCTGCCCGCGACCACGGCGGGCAGGCCCAGCTCGCGCAGCGCGGCGGGGCGCTCGTCCCCCTCGGTCGGGTTGACCACCACGACCGCGTCCACCAGCCGCCGCTCCGCCCACCGGCGGTAGGCGGCCAGCTCGGCCTCCCGGTCGGTCACCAGGTGCAGCAGGACCGACATGTCGCGCTCGGCCATCCGCTCCTCGATCCCGGCGATGAACTCCATGAAGAAGGGCTCAGCGCTCAGCAGGCGGCGCGGCCTGGCCAGGACCAGCCCGACCGCGCCTCCGGTCCCGGACCCGTCCATCACACCCGCCGCGCGTGCAGGGAGTTGGCCGAGCGCAGGACGGGGGCGGCGGTCAGCGCCGCCGGGTCCACCTTCGCGTCCGTGCGCACCAGGAAGCTGTGCGTCTCCCCGGCCAGCAGGTCCACGAGCATGTCGTCCACCTCGGCGTCGGGGGCCAGCCGGTCAGCCATCAGGGAGACGTCCCTGGCGAAGGACGAGGCGCGCACCTCCACCCGGTAGCCGCCCTCCACGGGCGCGGCGGTGGCGGTCAGCGCGTCGGGGTCGTAGGACAGGTGGACGTCCTCGCGGAAGGGCCGCACGAGGCGGGCGTCGCGGGTCGTGGCCACGAGCACCTCCTCCTTCGTGTTCCCGGCCGCGAGCAGCTCACGCGCCAGGTCGAACTCCGCCGCGGACCGGGGCGGCACGGCCAGCTCGATCCTAGCGGTGTGCAGCACCTCGCCCCCGAAGGTCCGGCGCTCCGCGCTGACCGGCTCCGACCATGCCTCGTCGGTGTCGTTGACGGCCACCAGCACGAGCCGCCCGTCCCGGGGCTGGACGGTGAGCAGGCGCGGCGCGTAGGCGCGGCGCAGCCCGTACCAGAGCGGCTTGGGGCGCTCCTCGCCGTCCACGGCGGCCCAGGAGGTGACCGGCCAGCAGTCGTTGATCTGCCAGACCAGGGCGCCCGCGGTGCGCGGCCACCAGGACCGGTAGTGCTCGATGCCGAACGCCACCGCGCGGGCCTGGTTGAGCTGGGTGGCCCAGTGCCAGTCCTCGAAGTTCCTCGGCGTGGGCAGGTGGGCCGACAGGCCCCGGGCGAGCTTGCCGTTGCCGTCCTCGGCCTTCTGGTGCAGCAGGAAGGCGGGCGAGGTGGGCGTGAGCGGCTCGTCGTGCACCCAGTCGGTGAGGGTGGCCCAGGTGGGCGGCCCCTGGAAGCCGAACTCGGAGCAGAACCGGGGCACGTGGTCCTGGTAGGCCCGGTAGTCGGTCTGGTTCCACACGGTCCACTCGTGGCGGGTGCCGTGCGCCTCGTCGTTGGGGTGGACCTCCTTCGGGGTGAACCCCGGGGTGTAGGGGCTGCCGTCGGCGTAGAAGCGAGTGGGGTCGAGCTCGGCCACGACGCGGGGGAAGAGGTCGGTGTAGTAGCCGTAACCCCAGGTCCGGTCCCCGAGCCGCTCCTGCCAGCCCCAGTCCATGAAGCCCCAGAGGTTCTCGTTGCCTCCGTTCCACAGGGCCAGCGAGGCGTGCGAGGTCAGGCGCGCGACGTTCTCCCGGGCCTCGGCCTCGAACTCACTCCACAGCGGCTCCTCCTCGGCGTAGGCGGCGCAGGCCAGGAGGAAGTCCTGCCACACGAGGACGCCGCGCTCGTCGCAGACGTCGTAGAAGTCCTCGCTCTCGTAGATGCCGCCGCCCCACACGCGCAGCATGTTCATGTGCGCGCTGACGGTCTGGTCCACGCGCCGGGCCAGGCGCTCGCGCGTGATCCGGGTGAGGAAGTGGTCGTCGGGGATCCAGTTGGCGCCCTTGACGAAGATCGGCTTGCCGTTGACCACGACGGTGAAGGGGGTGCCGTGCTCGTCGGGCGCGGTGTCCACGGTGATGGTGCGGAACCCCACGCGGCGGTTCTCGGAGCCCAGCGGCTCGGTCTCCCCGTCCGCGGTCAGGGCGACGGACAGGTCGTACAGGGGCTGGTCGCCGTGGCCGACCGGCCACCACAGGCGGGCGTCGGGCACCTCGACCACGACGACTCCGGCGTCCGCGCCGGGCGCCACGGTGGCGGTGGCCCGCACACCGGCGACCTCGGCGGCCAGGACCAGGCCGGAGGCGGGAGCACTCCCGGACCACTCGACGTCGGCGTGCACCTCCACCCGGCCGGTGCCGTCCTCGCCGACGGTGACCAGCGGGCGCACCTGGGACAGGCGTGCGGTCCGCCACCGCTCCAGGCGCACGGGCTTCCAGATCCCGGCGGTCTGGAGGTCGGGCCCCCAGTCCCAGCCGAAGGAGCAGGCCATCTTGCGGACCATGTTGTACGGGTGGGTGTTGGTGTGCGGCCGCTCGCCGAGTTCCTCGCGGACCTCCTCGGCGTACTCCAGGGCGGACCGGAAGGAGACCACGAGCTCGTTGGCCCCGGCGCGCAGCGCGTCGCGCACGTCGAAGCGGTACCCGCGGTGCATGTTGGCGGTGGTGCCGAGCACGGTGCCGTTGAGCTCCACGGTGGCCACCGTGTCCAGGCCGTCGAAGGCCAGGTCGACGCGCTCGTCGGGGGCGGGCGCGTCGGCCTCGAAGGTGAGGGAGTAGCGCCAGCCGGCGCGGTGCATCCAGGCCAGTTCGGTCTCGTTGGTGTCCAGGTAGGGCTCGGGGATCAGCCCGGCGGCCAGCAGGTCCAGGTGGGTGCTCCCCGGGACCTGGGCGGGGACGGTGCGGCCCGCGACGTTCTCCGGGACGGGCCCGCTCGTGGCGGACAGCCGCCAGCCGTCGTGAAGGGTGTGACGGATCATCTGTGCCTCTCGGGGCTTCGGGGTCGGGGACCGCTCGGTGCGTGTCCGGGGAGCACGCTCCGTGGGGTGTCGCGGTCGTCGTCGGGTGCCGGCCCCTCTTGCGCGAACCGGCCACCTCGGGGATTCTTACTTTTCCGAACAAAGTAAGTCAACCCTGTTCCCCGACCACGAAGGACGTGGCGACCGTGGCATCGCACCGCCCCCTCTCCGGCGGCTCCGACCTCCCCCACCTGCGCGCCGCCGGGGTGAGCCTCCTGCTGGACCTGACCGGCGAGACCCTGCCCCGGGTTCTGCACTGGGGCTCCGACCTGGGCGACCTCTCCCGCGAGGAGCTGGACGACCTGCGCCTGGCGCTGAGCCCCCAGCCCATCGGGTTCTCCGTGGACGGGCCGGTGGAGGTGGCCGTGCTCCCCGAGCAGTCCGCCGGCTGGCTCGGCACCCCAGGCCTCGTCGGCAACCGGGGCGGCGCCGACTTCTCCACCGCGTTCCGCGTGCGCGAGTCCGCGGTGGAGCACGGCTCCCCGGCGGGCGGACGCCTGACCGTCCGCGCCGAGGACGCCCGGGCCGGGCTCGGTCTGGACCTCGTGGTCGAGCTCACGCCCTCGGGCCTGGTCCGCCAGCGCGCCACCGTCACCAACGGGGACGCCGCCCCCTTCGCCGTGGACGCCGTCAACCTCGTCCTCCCCGTTCCGGCCGAGGCGGTCGAGCTGCTCGACTTCGGCGGCCGCCACATGCGCGAGCGCAGCCCGCAGCGGACCGCCTTCACCCAGGGCCTGCGGGTGCGCGAGAACCGCACCGGGCGCACCGGCTACGACGCGGCCCACCTGCTGGCCGCGGGGACGCACGGCTTCGGCAACCGCTCCGGCGAGGTGTGGGCCGTGCACACGGCCTGGTCGGGCAACCACCGCACCTTCGCCGAGCGCACCTACCACGCGGTGTCCCTGCTGGGCTCGGGCGAGCTGCTGCTCTCCGGCGAGGTCGTGCTGGCCGAGGGGGAGTCCTACACCACCCCGTGGCAGTACGGCTCGCACGGGCACGGGCTGGACGAGGTCTCCGCCCGCTTCCACCGGTACCTGCGCTCGCGCCCGCGCCACCCCTCCACCCCGCGTCCGGTGGTCGTCAACACCTGGGAGGCCGTGTACTTCGACCACGACCTCGACCGGCTGCGCGAGCTGGCCGACTCCGCCGCCCGCGTGGGCGCCGAGCGGTTCGTACTCGACGACGGCTGGTTCGGCTCGCGCCGCGACGACCGGCGCGGCCTCGGCGACTGGTACGTCTCCGACGAGGTGTGGCCGGACGGCCTGGGCCCGCTCACCGACCACGTCACCGGGCTGGGCATGCAGTTCGGACTGTGGGTGGAACCGGAGATGGTCAACGAGGACTCCGACCTGGCCCGCGCGCACCCGGACTGGATCATGGCCGCGGGCGACCGGCTGCCCCGCCCGGCGCGCTCCCAGCAGGTGCTCGACCTGGCCCGCCCGGAGGCCTTCGCGTACGTCCTGGAGCGCCTGGACGACCTGCTGTCCGCCTATCCGATCACCTACCTCAAGTGGGACCACAACCGGGACCTGGTCGACGCCGGGCACCGGCCGACCGGGCGGGCCGGGGTCCACGGCCAGACCCTGGCGGTGTACCGGCTGATGGACGAGCTGCGCCGCCGCCACCCGGGGGTGGAGATCGAGTCCTGCTCGTCCGGCGGCGGGCGGGTGGACCTGGGCGTGCTGGAGCGCACCGACCGCGTGTGGGTCTCCGACTGCATCGACGCCCTGGAACGGCAGGACATCCAGCGGTGGACCAACGCGCTCGTCCCGCTGGAGCTGATGGGCACCCACGTGGGGGCGGGCACCGCGCACACCACCGACCGCCGCCACACCGTCGACTTCCGGGCCGGGACCGCCCTGTTCGGGCACTTCGGGATCGAGTGGGACCTCACCCGCGCCGACCCCGCCGACCTGGCGCGCCTGCGGGAGTGGGTGGAGCTGTACAAGGAGCTGCGCGGACTGCTGCACACGGGGACCGCCGTGCACGGCGACCATCCGGACCCGGCGGTCCGGGTGCACGGGGTGGTCGCCGAGGACCGGTCCGAGGCGCTCTACGCGATCGTCGCCACGGGCACCTCGGAGCTGTACCCGACCGGGCCCGTCCGGCTGCCGGGACTGCACCCCGAGGCGGTCTACCGGATCCGTCCGCAGGCGCCCGGGGACGTGCCCGACGGCAACGCCCACCGGTGGGGGGTGCCGCTGCCCTGGTGGACCCCCGAGGGCGTCCGTGTCAGGGGCGGGGCGCTGGCGGGGGCGGGCCTCCAGGCGCCGGTGCTCTTCCCGGAACGGCTGGTCCTGGTGCGCGCGACCCGGGAGTGACCGGGTTGCCGTACCCGCGAGCGAGCGCGACACTTGGCCCACGCCTGCCCGCCGGACGCGGAGGGGCGGTCACCGCGTGTGGGCGCGACGCCGTCGGCGTGATCGTCCCCGGCGGTCGTGGCCCCGGGCGGTCCTCGCCCGGGCGCGGCGCCTCGGGGGCGTGTGGGGGACAGCGCGGAACCGCGGCCGGAGACCGGCCGCCGAGGTGGTGGAGGTGGCATTGGGCGGGCCGTCACGGGCGATTCCGCACACGACGAGCAGGGCGGCGGTCCTCGACGTCATCCGCGCCGCGGGCACGATCAGCCGCGTGGGGCTGGTCGAGGCCACCGGGTTCACCGGTGCCACCATCTCCACCGTCGTCCGCAGGCTCATCGACGACGGCCTGGTCCTGGAGACCGGGCGCGCCGAGTCCACCGGCGGCAAGCCGCGCGTCCTGCTCCGGCTCAACCGGGAGTCGCGCTACGCCGTGGGCGTCCACATCGACCCGGTCGGCATCACCTACGCCCTCATCGACCTCACCGGCGCCGTGGTCTCCCGGATGACCCGCGCCGGGGTGAACCGGGACGAGGACCCCGCCGAGACCACCTCCAGGATGTCCCGGCAGGTGGACGCCCTGGTGGAGGGCGCCGGAGTGGAACGCGAGCGGGTGCTCGGCGTCGGGCTGGTCGCCCCGACCGGCGGGCTCCACCGGCATCCCTCCCTGTGGCGCTGGGCCGACTACCCCGTGGCCGGGGAGCTGGAGGGCGCGGTCGGCCTGCCCGTGGTCCCCGGCAACGACGCGACCGCCGCCGCCCTCGGCGAGTACTGGTCCGGCGTGGTCGGCGGGTCGTCCATCTTCGCCGCCGTGTACATGGGCACCGGAGTCGGCGCCGGGGTTCTGGTCAACGGCATCCCCTACCACGGGGCCAGCGGCAACGCCGGGGAGATCGGGCACGTGTGCCTGGACGCGGACGGGCCGCTGTGCTGGTGCGGCGGACGCGGTTGCGCCGAGGTGGTCGCCGGTCCGGCCGCCGTCGTGGCGGCCGCCCGGGCCGACGAGGCCCTCGCCCGCACCGCCGACCTCACGCGGGAGGGCGGCCGGGCCTGGCCGTCGGTGGCCGCCGAGTTCACCGCCGTGGTCCGCGCGGCCCGCCGGGGGCAGCCCACCGCCCGCGCCCTGCTGGACCGCTCCGCTCGCCACCTGGCCGTGGCGGTCCGCACGCTGGCCAACCTGATGGACCTGGACCTGCTGGTGCTGACCGGTTCGAGCCTGGCCGTGGCGGGGTCGGTCTACCTGCCCGTCATCCAGGAGGAGCTGGACCGGGCCTTCTTCGCCCGCGCCGCGCACCCGGTCGAGGTGCGCATGTCCACGTCGGCCGCGACCGCGCCCGCCATCGGCGCGGCGGCCATGGTCCTGCAGACCCAGCTGGTTCCGCTGCGCCCCGGACTGCGTCTGCCCGAGAACCTGTCGGAGGCCGGGGCGGACTGGGACTGAGGACCCCGCGGGGCGTCCCGCGGGTCCGTCCGGGGGAGTCCGGTGCCGATCGGGACGACGCGGTCAGGAGCCCGGATCCCGCGGGAACGCCGTCCGGGGCCGGGGCCGGGGCGCGCTCGGGCCGACGCGGTCAGGCGCCCGGGGAGCCCTCCCCGGCACCCTCCAGCTCCTCGACGGCGCGGGTCAGCCACGACACCCATCCGGCCTCCACGTCGATGCCGCCGAGCAGCACCAGGCGCTGGACCCGCTCCCGTTCGGTGGCGGGCCCGTCCGGGTAGTCGCGCCGCTCGAACCCGCGGTACTCCTCCAACCGCATCAGGTGCAGGTCACGGTGGCGGCGCAGTTCCGGCACCAGGCCGCGCACGCCCACCACCCCGGCGGCGCGCAGCCGCAGCGGCAGCGGGTCGCGGGAGGCCCTGGGATCCTCGCGCACGTCCACCCAGCGCTCCAGCTCCTCCCGTCCCGCGGGCAGCACCTCGTACTCCTTGCGCCGTCCGCGGGTCGGCGCGTCCGCCTCCAGCGCCCGGATCAGCGCCGCCCGCTCCAGCTTGCCCAGCTCCCGGTAGATCTGCTGGTGGGTGGCCGACCAGAAGTACCCGATCGAGCGGTCGAAGCGCCGGGCCAGCTCCAGGCCGGACGAGGGCTTCTCCAACAGGGCGGTCAGGATGGCGTGGGGCAGGGACATGGGCGCATTCTAGGCAGCGCCGAGGGAGCCGCGTTCCCTCACGCGGCGGACTCGGGGAGGCGGACCATCACCCTGCCCTCCACGACCGACGCCTCCAGGACCTGCGGCGGGGCGGTCGCGGGTCCGTGGACCACCGTCCCGTCGTCCAGGCGGAACTCGCTGCCGTGCCAGGGACAGCGCACGCACCCGTCCACCCGCTCGCCCTCGGCCAGGGGCGCGCCCATGTGGGGGCACGTGCCCAGCATCGCGGTCACGGAGCCGCCCGTCCGCGCCACCAGGACCGGGACGCCCGCCACGTCGCCCCCGCCGAGCCCGCCGTCGTCGAACCCGTCCAGCGGACCGAGGTCGTGCCAGCCCTCGGGCAGCAGGTCGACCAGGTGGTCGGCGCTGTTGGCGCCCGCCGACCGGTAGTAGGCCATGTGTCCGCCCAGGGAACCGCTCAGGCCGACCACGCCCACGCCGACCAGGGCCAGGAACCTCCCCCAGCCCTGGCGGCCGCGGGCCCGGGCCAGCGAGGAGGCACCGAACAGCAGGGTGCCGACGCCGTTGGTCGCCGCGTGCACCACGCCCACGCGCTGCTGGCGCTCGTGCTGCTGCGACCAGTCCGCCAGGCCGCTCACCACCGCGGGCAGGGTCGTGACCAGCCCGGCGTTGACCAGCGCGTGCGCGCTGCGGCGGTGGTCTCCGGGCAACGAGTCCAGCAGGACGGCCGCCATCCACGTGCCGATGGGCAGCTGCACCAGGATCGGATGGACGGGATGCCCGAGCTGCACCCCGTGCAGCATGTCGCGGACGGTGCCGGACGGGATCCGTTCGGCCAGGCTCTTCATGCTGGAGACCGCCGGGTCGAGCTGCTCGTCGCGTTCGATCCTGCGGATGCGTTCACCGATTCTCATGGTGGTGCGGCTACCCGGGGTACGCGCGTGTCACTCACGGGGCACGGAGTAGCGCGAATCCTTGAACCCGGCTTTCCCCGTCCGGCCCGGCCCCCACGCCTCCCCGCTCCGCCCGGCCTTCCGCGTGGCGGCGACCGGGCAGACCGGGGCAGGGGTCACAGCGCGGCGGCCAGGCGGGTGCCCTGGTCGATCGCCCGCTTGGCGTCGAGTTCGGCCGCCTCGTCGGCGCCGCCGATCAGGTGGACCGCGCGGCCCGCGGCGGTCAGCTCGTCGGCGAGGTCCCGGCGCGGCTCCTGGCCCGCGCACACCACGACGGTGTCCACGTCGAGCACGCGCTTCTCCCCGTCGACGGTCAGGTGCAGGCCCTCGTCGTCGATCCGGTCGTACTCGGCCCCCGCGACCATCTCCACGCCGCGGTGGCGCAGTTCCAGCCGGTGGATCCACCCCGTGGTCTTCCCCAGGCCCGCGCCGACCTTGCCGGTCCTGCGCTGGACCAGGTGCACGGTGCGCGGTGACGCCGGGCGCTCGGGTTCGCCGAGACCGCCGCGGGAGGCGGGGTCGGTGTCCACGCCCCACCTGCGCAGGAACTCCCCGGTGTCGACGACGCCCCCGCCGTCGGTGAGGAAGGCGGCCACGTCGAAGCCGATGCCCCCCGCGCCGATGACCGCCACGCGCTCACCGACCTCGGCGTCTCCGCGCAGGACGTCCACGTAGCCCACCACCTTGGGGTGGTCCACGCCCGGGATCCCCGGCACGCGCGGAGTGACGCCCGTGGCGAGCACGACCTCGTCGTAGCCCTCCAGGTCGGCGGCCCCCGCCCGGGTGTCCAGCCGCACGTCCACCCCGTGCCTGTCGAGCTGGACGCGGTAGTAGCGCAGGGTCTCGTCGAACTCCTGCTTGCCGGGCACGCGGCGGGCCAGGTTCAGCTGGCCGCCGATCTCCCCGGCCGCGTCGAACAGCGTGACCTCGTGTCCGCGCTCGGCGGCGGACACGGAGAAGGCGAGCCCGGCGGGTCCGGCGCCCACGACGGCCACCCTCCTGCGCAGGCGGGTGGGGGAGAGCACGAGTTCGGTCTCGTGGCAGGCGCGCGGGTTCACCAGGCAGGAGCTGGTCCTCAGGCTGAACGTGTGGTCCAGGCAGGCCTGGTTGCAGCCGATGCAGGTGTTGATCCGCTCGGGGGTGCCCGCCGCGGCCTTGGCGACGAAGTCGGGGTCGGCCAGGAAGGGACGGGCCATGGAGACCATGTCGGCGTCGCCTCCGGCCAGGACCGCCTCGGCGACCTCGGGGGTGTTGATGCGGTTGACCGCGACGAGCGGCACGGACACCTCGCCGCGGAGCCGGCGGGTCACCCAGCTGTAGGCGCCGCGCGGCACGGACGTGGCGATGGTGGGGATGCGCGCCTCGTGCCAGCCGATGCCGGTGTTGATGATGGTCGCCCCGGCCTCCTCCACGGCCTTCGCCAGCCGGACCACCTCGTCGAACGTGGAGCCGCCGGGCACCAGGTCGAGCATGGACAGCCGGTAGACCACGATGAAGTCGGCGCCGACGCGCTCGCGCACGCGCCGCACGATCTCCACGGGGAAGCGCATGCGGTTCTCGAAGGAGCCGCCCCAGCCGTCCTCGCGCCTGTTGGTGGCCTGGGCGACGAACTGGTTGATCAGGTACCCCTCGGATCCCATGACCTCCACGCCGTCGTATCCGGCGTGCCTGGCCAGTTCGGCGGCGCGGGCGAAGTCCTCGATGGTGCGCTCGACCTCGTCACCGGTGAGCGCCCGGGGCGTGAAGGCGCTGATGGGGGCCTGGATCGCGCTCGGCGCGACCGCGTCCTCGTTGAAGGCGTAGCGGCCGGTGTGCAGGATCTGCATGGCGATGCGCCCGCCCTCGCGGTGCACGGCCCCGGTGACCACGCGGTGCTCCTCGGCCTCCGCCTCGGTGGTCATCTTCGCGGCGCCCCTGTAGGTGGCGCCCTCGGGGTTGGGGGCGATGCCGCCGGTGACGATGAGGCCGACGCCGCCCCGGGCGCGCTCGGCGTAGAAGGCGGCCATCCGCTCGAAGCCGCCCGGCGCCTCCTCCAGGCCCAGGTGCATGGAGCCCATGACCACGCGGTTGGCCAGGGTGGTGAAGCCCAGGTCCAGCGGTTCCAGCAGGTGGGGGTAGTCGCCCATGTCGTCTCCTCGCGCGGTGCCTCACGGGCCGGAGTCCGGTCGGCCCGCACTCATTATGCAACAAGTTGCAAAAAGGTCGCGAGTGCCCTCGGCGATCCCTGCCCGCCGTGCGCGGGTGCCCCGCAGGGGCCCGCGCACGGCGGGCAGCGCCGTACCGGAGGCGGAGCGTCAGACGAGGAAGGACTCCAGCGCGTCGATGACCACCTCGGGCTGTTCCTCGGGGACGTAGTGGCCGCAGTCCTTCACCTTGAGCACGCGCACGTCGGTGCCCTTGGCGGGCATCACCTCGCGGAGCGAGGCGTGGTTGCTCAGCTCACCGCCGAGCACGAGGATCGGCGCCGACACGGGCGCGTAGGTCCGTTCGTCGGCGATGTCGGTGTTGAACGCCCGGTACCAGGCGTTGCCCGCACGGACGGCGTCGGCGGTGGAGAGGGCGCGGGCGTAGACCTCGCGGGACCGTTCGTCGATGGAGCCGGGGTCCTTGGCGGCGTGTTCGGCGAGCCAGTCGACGAGTACACGGGTGCGCCCCTCCAGCAGCTTCTCCGGCAGTCCCAGGACCTGGTTGAAGGCGAACCACCACAGGAGGGGGTGCCCGCCGTCCCCCACCGGGGTGTTCACCGCCTGGCCGGGGGCGGGAAGCAGCCGGAACTCCGACCACCCGTCGTCCGGGTGTGCGACGTCCAGCATGCAGATCCGCCGCGTCGCCTCGGGGTGGTTGGCCGCGTACGCGTAGGCGACCATGGCGCCGATGTCGTGGCCGACGACGTCCACGGACTCCAGGCCCAGGTGTCGGACGAGCTCGCGGACGTCGCGCGCCATCGTCTTCTTGTCGTAGCCGTCGGCGGGCTTGGCGGAACCGCCCATGCCGCGCAGGTCCACGGCGATCACCCGATGGCGGCGCGCCAGCGCGGGCATGACCCGGTGCCACTGCCACCAGGTCTGCGGCCAGCCGCCCAGCAGCAGCAGCGGGGTTCCGGAGCCGCCCTCGACGTAGTGCAGGCGGACGCCGTTGACGTCGGCGTGGCGGCTGGAGAAATCGCCGTCGAGCGAACGCGCCAGTGCGGCGTCGTCCAGGGGGCCGACCGAGGGGGCGGTCAGGGGTGCGGACACGGGGGTTCCTTCCGGTGGGGCGCCCGTCGGCGAGGGCGGGCGTTCAATGTTCGAACGTACGTAATATTCGTACTAACGAACAGTAGGTGTCAAGCTCCGTGCTCCCTGATCGATACGAAATTCGCGTACAGTGGCGCCATGGCCGTACTGCACCACCCCGACACCTCGGAGATCGAGCTCGTCGACGTGCTGGCCGCCCTGGGGCACCCCGTCCGCCTGGACGTCGTGCGCGCGCTGGCCGACGGCGAGGAGAGGTTCTGCGGGGAGGTCCTCTCCGGCATCCCGAAGTCGAGCATGACCCACCACTGGAGGGTCCTCCGTGAGAGCGGGGTCATCCGCCAGCGCCGCGCCGGGCGCAGGCTCTACATCACGCTGCGCCGCAACGAGCTGGGCGCCCGCTTCCCGGGGCTGCTGGACCTGGTCCTCGCGGACGGCGTTCCGCCCGCGCCCTGATCGGCGCGCCGCGGATTCGGCCGCGGCTGTTGTCCCACTACTGCGGTAGCGGTTCCGGGACGGCGACCGCCGCCCCGGAACCGCCGACCGGGACCGCCGACCGGGACCGCGAACGACGAAGGCCCGGAGCGCTGTGCGCTCCGGGCCTTCCGTTCCGCGGAGGATAGGGGATTCGAACCCCTGAGGCGTTGCCACCAACACGCTTTCCAAGCGTGCGCCCTAGGCCACTAGGCGAATCCTCCGCGAACAACTCTACATGCCTTCAGGGGTGCTCTGAACAGGTTTTCGCGGCCCCTCCCGGGCACCTCCGAGCGGCACCGGAACCGGGCTCCCCGGCGCCGGGATCACAGGGCCCGGCTGGACCTCACCGCGCTGATGGCGTTGTTGCGGAAGGCGTCCACGAACAGCGAGTAGTCGGCCCGGGTCTGGGCCGCGTACCGGTGCGCGAAGTCCACGCACCACCGCGTGAACTCCGCCTCGCGGCCGTCGAGCACCGCCATGACCGCCTCCTCGGTCTGGCCGCGCACGAGCGTGACGTCCGCGTGCGAGTCGGACACGCAGTGCGCCTTGGCGGTGGCGCGCCCCAGGTAGTCCAGTACCGGCACGATCTCCGCGGGCTCGGTGAGGTCGTCCCAGTCCAGGTCGTTGGTGTAGGGGGAGACCTCGCTCACCACGAAGCCCACGCCGCCCATCTCGGTGTGGCCCAGCAGCGGATCGGCGTGCGCCTGGAGCGCCCGCTGGGACACCGCGGTGCGGTGCCCGTGGTGCTGGAAGTAGTCCATGATGCGCCGGTCGGTCACCACCCGGGAGGGCGCGGCCACGTTGCCCTGCTTCATGGACAGCACGACGTCGTTGTCCCACGCCTCCGACTGGCCCTCGATGAGCAGGGTGTAGGCGGGCAGGCCCGCCGATCCGATCCCGAAGCCGCCGCTGCCCACCACGTCCTTGACCGCGTAGTTGATCGACGCGTACCGCCGGTCCTCGGGGATGGTGTTCAGGTAGGCCTCGTAGGCGGCCAGGACCCGCTCCCGCTCGGCGTCGTCCAGGCGGCGCGCCCGGGGGCCCTCGGCGAAGCGGCGGGTGTACCCGTCGCGGGTCGTCATGGACGACAGCATCTCGGCGCGGCTGTTGAGCCGCGTCTGCTGGAGCACGTCGTGCACGGTGCCGTCGGTGTTGCCCAGCTTGAGGGAGAACTCCGAGTCGTTGCCCGTCGTCGCGAACTCGCGCACCTGGGCGATGTAGGCGTCGATGTAGTACGGCAGGAGCGTGCTGATGTCCTCGTCGGACAGGGCCTTCTGCCAGCCCATGACCCCGATGCTGGCCGCGAACCTGAGTATGTCCCAGGTGAAGCGGCCGAGGTAGGCCTCGTCGAAGTCGTTGACGTCGAACACCAGCCGCCCGGTGGAGTCCATGTAGGTGCCGAAGTTCTCCGCGTGCAGATCGCCCTGGATCCACACCCGTGAGGTGCGTTCGTCGGCCCAGGGGTCGTCCATGCCCGAGACGTCGTTGTAGAAGAGCGCGGCGCTGCCCCGGTAGAAGGCGAACGGGTTGGCCGCCATCTTGCGGAACTTGACGCGGAACGCCGCCGGGTCGGCGGCCATCAGGTCCGCGAAGGCGTTCTCCAGCGTGGCCACGATGAGGTCGCGGCGCTCCGTGGAGCTGTCGGTGGAATCGAGCTGGTCGAGCATGCCCATGTCGTCCATGATCTCTGAGAGGTTGCGTGGTGTGCCGGTCCGGGGCCCGTGGGCCCTCTGCCCGAGATGAGACGCCCGGTCCGGGAGGTGTGTTCCGTCCGAATGCCCGCCTTCCGGAGGCCGACGCGCTCCGGGGGAGGGGGCCTGGGCACGGGGGTGCCCGAGCAGTCCGGGGTTCGGATACACTCGGGGCAGACCCCTCGTGCGGCGTCACCCTATGAACCTCCCCAGGGCCGGAAGGCAGCAAGGATAAATGGGCTCTGGCGGGTGCGCGGGGGGTCCTTTCTCTTTCTCCGGCCCGGTCGAACCCCTCCCGGTCCTCGTCAACCGGCGCGAGCTGTCACCGTTCGCGGGTTGAATGGACACGTGGCAGGGACCAGGGGAGGAATCACACCGTGAGCATCGCGCTGTACCGCAAGTACCGGCCCGCGACGTTCGGCGAGGTGCGTGGCCAGGAACACGTGACGGACCCGCTGCGCCAGGCGCTGCGCAGCGGACGGATCAACCACGCCTACCTGTTCAGCGGTCCGCGCGGCTGCGGCAAGACCACCAGCGCCCGCATCCTGGCCCGCTCCCTCAACTGCGCCGAGGGCCCCACCCCCGACCCCTGCGGCACCTGCGACTCCTGCGTGGCCCTGGCCCCCGACGGCGGCGGCAGCATCGACGTCATCGAGATCGACGCCGCCTCCCACGGCGGTGTGGACGACGCCCGCGACCTGCGCGAACGCGCCTTCTTCTCCCCGGTCAGCTCGCGCTACAAGATCTACATCATCGACGAGGCGCACATGGTGACCCGGGAGGGCTTCAACGCCCTCCTCAAGCTGGTCGAGGAGCCCCCGCCGCACCTGAAGTTCGTGTTCGCGACCACCGAGCCCGAGAAGGTCATCGGCACGATCCGCTCGCGGACCCACCACTACCCGTTCCGCCTGATCCCGCCGAGCACCCTCAGGGAGCTCATGGAGGACCTGCTCAAGGAGGAGGGCGTCTCCTACGATCCGGCCGCGCTGCCGCTGGTCGTGCGCGCGGGCGCGGGCTCGGCGCGCGACACGCTCTCGGTGCTGGACCAGCTCATCGCCGGTTCGGACGAGGGCGGCATCACCCGGGAGGGCGCCGTCTCCCTGCTGGGCTACACCGACTCCAGTCTGCTCGGCGAGATGGTCGACGCGCTCGGCGCCCGCGACGGCGCCGCCGTGTTCGGCCTGGTCGACCGCGTGGTGGAGGGCGGGCTCGACCCCCGCCGGTTCACCACGGACCTGCTGGAGCGCTTCCGCGACCTGGTCGTCCTGGCCGCCGTGCCCGACGCCCTGGACAAGGGCCTGGTCAACGTCGATCCGGAGGCGACCGAGCGGATGAAGGACCAGGCCGCGCGCCTGGGACCGGCCGAGCTGAGCCGCGCGGCCGACATCCTCAACCAGGGCCTGACCGAGATGCGCGGCGCCACCGCGCCCCGGCTGCTGCTGGAACTCATGTGCTCGCGGGTGCTGCTTCCGGCCGCGGACGGAAACCAGGGCGCGGCCCTGCTGGCCCGCCTGGAGCAGATGGAGCGCCGGATCGCCTCGGGCGCCGTCGCCCCTCCCGCCGCGCCGGTCCAGCCCGCTCCCGCTCCCGCGCCGGTCACCCCGGCCTCCCCGGCGGTGCCCTCCGAACCCGTGCGCGCCTCCGCAGCTCCGGCCCCGGCGGTCGCTCCGGCCCCTCCGGAGACCCCCGCCGCCCCGGCCCCGGTCCAGCAGCGGTCCGAGCCCGCGGGCTGGGACGCCCCGGCCCGCCAGGCCGCCCCCACGCGGAGCCAGGCGCCCGCGGCGTCCGGTGGTTCTCTGGACCTGGGGCGCGTACAGGGCGCCTGGGACCAGATCATGGGCACGATCATGCGCCTCCGTAAGTTCACCTGGTCAGTCCTGCTCAGTAGTGATGTCCGTCCGGTCGGTGTGGAGGGCAACGCCGTCCTGCTCGGCTTCTCCAAGCCCAACGAGGCCAAAGGCTTCAGCAACAGCGGAAGCGACCAGGTGGTGGCCGCCGCGATCCAGCAGGTCCTGGGTATGGAGGTGCGCGTCGCCGCCGCGGGCAGCGCGGTCACGGCCTCCGCCGCCCCCGCGCGCAGGTCCGAGCCCGCCGGATGGGACGCGCCCGCCGCCGAGCCCGCACGGCCCGCCGCGCCCGAACCCGCGCCGCAGGCGGCCTCCGGAGCGGAGCCCGCTTCGGCTCCGAGTCCCGCACCGCCCCCGGAGTCCGCGCCGACCGGTCCGCCGCCGGACCGTATCGTCACCGGACTCCAGGAACCGCCGCCCGACCCCTACGAGGACGCGGCCGCCGCGCCGCCGCCCGAGTACGGCGACTCCTCGCCCGTGCCCGAGCCCGTCCGGGCCCCGGCGCCCCAACCCGCTCCGCCGCGGCCCGAGACCGCGGCACCGCCTGCCGGAACCGCCTCCGCGGGTGGCCCCGGCGGCGCGGGGTCCTCCGCGTCCTCCGGTGCCTCGGGGGCGTCGGGCGCCGGGCTGATCGAGTCCGAGCTCGGCGGCCGGGTCATCGACGAGATCGAACACGAGGCCCCGGACCCGTCCCTCTAGGGCCCGGGTCCCCGGACCCGGCTCTTCTGGGGCCAACGGCCTCCGGACGCGCCTCTGCCGGTGGTTCGCCCTCGGGCGGGTGGTCCTCCGGACCGCTGGCCTTCGGCCGCGCGTCCGCGGGTGACGGGCGTCCTCGCGGCTAGTTCCGGGGGCGCAGCGCGCGCAGCACCATGTCCACGAGCTCGTCCACGTACTCGTGTGTGAGCGGCCCGGTGCGCAGCAGCCAACGTTGGTGGAACGGTCCGAGGAACAGCTCCGTGGCCAGCCGCAGGTCGATCTCCGGGTCCACCTCGCCCGCCGCCACGGCGGAGCGCAGCCGGTCCTCGAACACGCGCGTGTTCGGGCCCAACAAGCGTTCCTGGACGATCTCGGCGAAGGCCGGATCCTGCTGGATCTCGGCGGTGAACGCGCGCGTGGTCCGGTCCATCTCCGGGATGCGGAACTCGTCGACCGTGGCGCGGAGCACCGTCCGCATGTCCTCGGCCAGGTCTCCGGTGTCGGGCAGGGGCTCACCGGCGACCCCGCCGGTCAGCGCGGTGAACACGTCCAGGACCACGGCCGCCTTGGAGGGCCACCAGCGGTAGATGGTCTGCTTGCCGACCCTGGCCCTGGCGGCGATCGCCTCCACCGTGAGCCTGGCGTAGCCGACCTCGCCCATCAGCTCGGCGGCGGCGTCGACGATGGCGCGCCGCGCGCGTTCGCTGCGGCGGCGGGGGTCGGGAGTGCGGCGGACCCCGGTCTCTTCCTGTGTGGTGTTCTCTGCCATACCTGCCACGTTAACCGCTGCAAAATGACGAGACGTATCGTCTTGGTGCCGATATCCTACGGAGGTCGGATCGACTTGGCGAGGCGTTTCGCCTCGCCTGGAGGGAAAGGAGGTCCGCGTGGGCAGGAACAGCGACAATCTTCTGGGCATGGGCGGACAGCGCAACACCGTCTCGCGCTCCACGCTTCGCGGAGGCAAGGGCGGCGGCCGGGGCGGCCCCAGCGACGACGCCGTGGAACGCAAGCAGGAGCTGCTGCGCAAGCTCCGCGAGAAGCAGGACAAGGACGCGAACGCGGCGTCCGAGAAGACCGAAGGCGCCCAGGGACAGGCGTGAGCGCGCGGCGGCGGCCCCCCTCCGAGGGGGCCGTCGGCGTTCGCGCACCCCGCGCGATCCCTCGCCGTGCGCCACCGGTGCGCGCATGGCTTCCCGTCCGGAGCCCGGTTCCGGGGTCCCCGCCCCGCGGCGGTCACACCGTCCAGCCGTGTCCGTCCGGTGAGTCCAGCCACACCCGGTGCGTGCCGTCGGCGCCCACCGAGAGCCCGAACCGGTCCGGGCCGGGCGCGCCCAACCGGGTCCACAGCTCCAGGGCCTCCTCGAACTCGTCCCAGATGCTCCTCGGGCCGCCCTGCTCGATCATCCACGAGGTGCCGTAGGGGTACACGCGCACCCACGAGACGCCACCCCGGTCGAACACCCACACGCCCGACCCGGTGCCGATCCACCGCCGCCGCACCCGCCAGCCCGGCACCATCACCGAGAGCGCGAACGCCGACGGGAAGGTCATCAGCGGCGCCACGGGGTCGGTCTGCGTGAGCCGGTACTCGTCGGGCTGCTGCCCCGAGTCCCGTACCGGGCGGGGCTGGCCGTCGGGGGTCCTCAGCGGTACGAACCCCACACCGCCGTGGAAGCTCGCCCGGGCCGAGCCGTCCCCGGCGCACTCCACGCGCGCGATCACCCCGGCCCCCTCCAGCAGCCCCCACGGGCACACCACCAGGCCGCCGGGGCGCAGTTGCTCCACCCACGCGGGCGGCACGCGGCGCACGCCGCAGGTCGAGGTGATCCGGTCGTAGGGTGCGCCGGGCGGGTAGCCCTCGTAGCCGTCGGCCAGGTGGACGGCGGGGGAGTAGCCCTCCGCTCGGAGGGCCTCGCGGGCGACCCCGGCCAGGCGCGGGTCGGTCTCCACGGAGGTGACGGCGCTGTCGCCGAGCCGGTGCGCCAGCAGGGCGGTGTTCCAGCCGGTCCCGGTGCCCACCTCCAGGACCCGCTGCCCGTTGGCGAGGTCGGACAGCTCCAGCAGGCGAGCCAGGACGCGGGGCGCCGAGACGGACGAGGTCGCCGCCTCAGCCCGTTCCCGGGGGCCGGGTCCACTCGGTCCCTGGTTCCAGGGCTCGGGCTCCCGGTCGTCGCGGGTGCGCTGCTCGTGGGGCTCCGAGGCCCGTTGGTCGGGTGCCCGGAACCCGGGAAGCCGGGGATCGGGCGCCTCCCGGTACGCGGACGGATCGGGGTCGTCGACCTGGGTGACGATGGCGTTGTCGGCGTAGACGGCCGAGAGCCACCGCTCGGGGTTGCTGTTGGCGTTGAGGGCCGCCCCGTGCGCGGTCAGCGCGCCCACCTCGGGGACGAACCGGTGTCTGGGCACCGACCGGAACGTGTCGGTGAGGGCGGCGTCGGTCAGCGTGCCGTCCGCGACCATCGCCTCGACCAGCGCCGAGTGGCGCTCTCTGGCGGTCAACACGTCCTCACTCCCCCGTGGCTCTCAGCGCTACCGGTGGTGCCCGAGGGCACTACCGGGACTCCTGTGTCCCGCAGAACACCTTTTCAACCGAGAGTGATGTTAGCGCCACTCCTGGTTCTCACTCCTGGTAGGTGCCCTTTCGGGAGAGTCGTCCTCCCGCCGGGGCGCGGTGCACCCCGGCGGGCGGTCCCGCCCCGCAGCGCCGACTCCGCCGCGTCGGCCGGGCGGGGCGGTTCCGAGGGGCCGGACGGAGTCGAGGGGCCCTCCTGACCCCCGGTGCGCACCGCGACCAGCGCCGTCCCGACCCGGTGACCAGTCCGTCCCCTCTCTCGGCCGAACGGTCCGCCCGCATGTGCGCTGATGACCGGTTACGCTCACAGCAACAGCGACACAACAGCGAGACCCAGCACCAAGAGTGCGGCGAGGAGACAGCCGTGAACCCTGGCGGAATGGACATGCAGGCCCTGCTCCAGCAGGCCCAGCAGATGCAGCAGCAGCTCGTGGAGGCCCAGCAGGCGCTGGAGGACGCCGAGGTCGAGGGCACCTCCGGTGGCGGCCTGGTCAAGGTCAGGCTGAGCGGGCGCGGACAGGTCGAGGACGTGACCGTCGCCCCCGAGGCGATCGACCCCGCCGACCCCGCCGAGAGCGCCCAGACCGTCGCGGACCTGGTCCTGGCGGCCATCCGCGACGCCGAGGCGCAGGTGGAGCGGCTCCAGCAGGAGAAGATGGGCCCGCTCGCCGAGGGCCTGGGCGGCGGCGGGATGCCCGGCGGCATGCCCGGCCTTCCCGGCTTCTAGCCCTGCCCGGAACTGTCGCCGGTGTGAGGCGGGGGATCTGACCTGCGATGATCTTGTACTTATAGTCGATGTCGGTGCTCGAAGCCCGCTATAAGTACAAGATCACGACGGGTGGGGCGGTCCTGGTCCCGGCTCCGCCCCGGGCGCCGGTCCGCGTACGCGCGGGTCCGCCGCGCCGGATACGGTGGGGGTGGGGATGCGGACCGCCCCGACAGATCCGGTCCGGCACTGATGGGTAGGCGATGTACGAAGGCGCGGTGCAGAATCTGATCGACGAGCTCGGGCGGCTGCCCGGCGTCGGTCCGAAGAGTGCGCAGCGTATCGCCTTCCACCTCCTGTCCGCCGAGCACGCCGACGTCAAACGCCTCGTCAGCGCGCTCGTCGAGGTCAAGGAGAAGGTGCGCTTCTGCTCGGTCTGCGGCAACGTCGCCGAAGAGGACCAGTGCCGCATCTGCCGCGACGCCCGCCGTGACCCCGCCATCATCTGCGTGGTCGAGGAGTCCAAGGACGTCGTCGCCGTCGAGCGCACCCGCGAGTTCCGGGGCCGCTACCACGTCCTGGGCGGCGCCATCAGCCCCATCGAGGGCGTGGGCCCCGACGACCTGCGCGTCAAGGAACTCATGACCCGCCTGGCCGACGGCCAGGTGACCGAGCTGATCCTGGCCACGGACCCCAACCTGGAAGGGGAGGCCACCGCGACCTATCTGGCGCGGCTGGTCAAACCCATGGGGTTGAAGGTGACCCGTCTGGCCAGCGGCCTGCCCGTCGGCGGCGACCTGGAGTACGCCGACGAGGTCACCCTCGGCCGTGCCTTCGAGGGCCGCCGCAGCCTGGAGTTCTAGCTCACATTCGCCGTTCATCCGCGCGAAACACGAGTAACCTCCGCCTGGCCGGGTAAGCCCCACCGCTGGTGTGTCAAGACGCCACGCCCTCCCGTCGCAGGTCAGATGGGGTGGACGAGGACGTCTGTGGCTACACTCCATTTCATTGTCTTGATCCCAACTCCTCAGGAGCATCGATCGTGGCCCTAATCGTGCAGAAGTACGGTGGGTCTTCCGTGGCAGACGCGGAAGCCATCAAGCGAGTAGCCCAGCGGATCGTCGCTCAGAAAAAGGCGGGATATGACGTCGTCGTCGTGGTCTCGGCCATGGGCGACACCACCGACGAACTCCTGGACCTGGCCGAGCAGGTCAGCCCGATGCCGCCAGCCCGCGAACTGGACATGCTGGTCACCGCTGGTGAGCGCATGTCCATGGCACTCGTGGCGATGGCCATCGAGAACCTGGGGTTCGAGGCCAGGTCCTTCACCGGTTCCCAGGCCGGTGTCATCACCACGTCGCTGCACGGCAACGCCAAGATCATCGACGTGACGCCGGGCCGGATCCAGGAGGCCGTGGGCGAGGGCGCGATCTGCATCGTCGCCGGGTTCCAGGGCGTCTCCCAGGACACCAAGGACATCACGTCCCTGGGCCGGGGCGGCTCCGACACCACCGCCGTCGCGCTGGCCGCCGCCTTGGAGGCCGACGCCTGCGAGATCTACAGCGACGTCGACGGTGTGTTCACCGCCGACCCGCGCATCGTGCCGACCGCCCAGCGCATCCCCCAGGTCTCCTACGAGGAGATGCTGGAGATGGCGGCGTCCGGGACCAAGATCCTGCACCTGCGCTGTGTCGAGTACGCGCGTCAGTACAACATCCCCCTTCACGTCCGTTCATCTTTCAGCCAGAAGCCAGGGACCTGGGTTGTCCCGGAAGTCGAGGAAAGCGAAGGCATGGAACAGCCGATCATCTCCGGTGTCTCTCACGACCGGAGCGAAGCCAAGATCACCGTCGTCGGCGTGCCCGACAAGATCGGTGAGGCCGCGACGATCTTCCGGGCCCTGGCCGACGCCGAGATCAACATCGACATGATCGTCCAGAACGTGTCGGCGGTCTCCACCTCGCGCACCGACATCTCCTTCACGGTCCCCAAGGACTTCGGCAAGGAGGCCGTCGCCGCGCTCAAGAAGGTGCAGGACAAGGTCGGGTTCGAGTCCCTGCGCTACGACGACAAGATCGGCAAGGTGTCGCTGATCGGCGCGGGCATGCGCTCCTACCCGGGCGTCACCGCCCGCTTCTTCGACGCCATCGCCGGTTCGAGCACCAACGTCGAGATGATCTCCACCTCGGAGATCCGCATCTCGGTGATCGTCGAGGAGGACCAGATCGACGCGGCCGTCCGCGCCGCCCACAGCGAGTTCCAGCTCGACGCCGACCAGGTCGAGGCTGTCGTGTACGGAGGTACCGGCCGATGAGCAACCGTCTTCCCACCCTCGCCGTCGTCGGCGCCACCGGCGCCGTCGGCACCGTGATGCTGGACATCCTGACCCAGCGCGAGAACGTCTGGGGCGAGATCCGCCTCGTCGCCTCCCCGCGCAGCGCGGGCAAGGTCCTGCGCGTGCGCGGCGAGGACGTCGTGGTCCAGGCCCTGGCCCCCGAGGTCTTCGACGGAGTGGACGTCGCCATGTTCGACGTCCCCGACGAGGTGTCCAAGGAGTGGGCGCCGGTCGCCGCCGCCCGCGGCGCGGTCGCCGTCGACAACTCCGGCGCGTTCCGCATGGACCCCGACGTCCCGCTCGTGGTGCCCGAGGTCAACGCGGACCAGGTCCGCAACCGTCCGCGCGGCATCATCAGCAACCCCAACTGCACCACCCTGTCGATGATCGTGGCCATCGGTGCCCTGCACCGCGCCTACGGCGTCACCGACCTGGTGGTCTCCTCCTACCAGGCCGCCTCCGGCGCCGGCCAGGAGGGCATCGACACCCTGCGCGACCAGATGGCCAAGGCCGGTGCCGACCGCAGCCTGGGCGACACGGCGGGCGACGTGCGCGCCGCCGTCGGCGAGCTGGGCCCGTTCCCGGCGCCGCTGGCCTACAACGTCGTTCCGTGGGCGGGTTCGCTCAAGGACGGCGGCTGGTCCTCGGAGGAGCTCAAGGTCCGCAACGAGTCCCGCAAGATCCTGGGTCTGCCCGACCTGCGCGTCTCGGCCACCTGCGTCCGCGTCCCCGTGATCACCACCCACTCGCTGGTCGTGCACGCGTCCTTCGCCGAGGAGGTGCCCGCCGACGCCGCCCGTGAGCTGCTCGGCTCCGCGGAGGGCGTCCAGGTCCAGGACGACCCGGCCAACGGCGAGTTCCCGACCCCGGCCGACGTCGTGGGCACCGACCCGACCTGGGTCGGCCGCATCCGCCAGTCGCTGGACGACCCGAGGTCGCTGGACCTGTTCCTGTGCGGGGACAACCTGCGCAAGGGGGCGGCGCTCAACACGGCGCAGATCGCCGAGGTCGTGGCCAGGGAGTTCACCCAGGCCTGACCGCGCACACCGTCGGGCGACTCCAGCCGATCACTCCGGGTGATGGGGAACGGTTGGGCGGAGCAGGCGTCCGGTGGTGTCCGCACCGGCGTGGTGTTCGGCGAACGGTGAGGGCGGCGGCCCCCTCCTCCTGGAGGGAGCCGCCGCCCTCGCGCGTGTCCGGGGTCGGCGTTCGGGCGCCCGCCCCGGAGGGCGCCGGGCCCGCGTGTGCCCGGGTCAGTACCGCCGCGGGTCGCCGGGGCGGCGGGGTCGGGCCAGTGTCAGTTTGTAGAGGAGTCGACACTGCTCGGACGAACCGATGAGGTCGGAGGTCTCCACCGGCCGGTTGCCGCTGAAGTGGGTGCGCTCCACCACCAGCACGGGCACCCCCGGCGCCGATCCGAGCAGGGAGGCCTCGGAGTCGCGCAGGGCGCGCACGCCCACCTCCTCCACCACGCGGTCGACGGGGTGGCCCGCCGCGCTGAGCCGTTCGAGCAGTCCGCTGCCGGGCGAGCTGTCGAAGGGGGTGCGCAGGGTGCCCGCGGTCAGGGACGCGGGCTCCCAGGACCGGTGCAGGGTGATGGGCAGTTCCGAGGACAGTCCGCGTGAGGTGGTGCGGTACACCGGTTCTCCCTCGCGCAGCCGCAGCCGCAGGCTCAGCGGCGGCGCGCACTGCTCCTGCTCGGTGCCGATCGCCTCGCGGCTGAGCCGTCCCAGACCGGAGCCGGAGGAGGAGTCGGTCCGGCAGATCCGGAAGAGCTCGGGGACGGTGCGCACGTAGTACCCGGAGCCGGGCCTGGACTCGACCAGGCCCTCGGTGACCAGGAGCCGGAGCGCGGTGCGGGAGATCTGCTCGCTGACGCGGTAGGAGCGCGCCAGCCGGGTCCGGGAGGGCAGACGCGTGCCGGGCGGCAGCTCCCCGCTCAGGATCGGCCCGCGCAGCTGCTCGGCCAGCCACAGGTACCTGGGTTGCCTGCCCACGGCTACGGGGCCTCGGCCGCGCGGCCTCCCATCGCCCGTTGGTCTCTGCGCTCCGCCGTGGGAACGGGGACGTGGTGGTCGCCGGTGCCGGGGCCGCCACCGTCTCCGGTGGGGAATCCGGGGGGGAGGAGGGGAGTGAACCTGCCAGATCGCCGAAGCTCGCCCATGGTTCCCAGTAAAGCAGCGCGGAGGCCCGACCGGTGGCCTTACCTGAAAGTAGTGGCCCGCGTTCGGAAAGTCACCGCGGAATCGGAACTCCGTCCTTGCGTAGTGGAAACGCCCGAAAACCGGGTGACGCCACGGGATCCCCCGCGCAAGCAGTTACTCTGCGTAATAATAGGGAGTGCGCCTTGTTGGGGGAAACCATGATCACGAACCTCGCGGAACGCGCGGACACGGCCGTCACCTGGATGAGCGGGATCTTCGGGGTGATCCTGGCGCTCGTGGGCCTGGCGCTGCTGGTCCTGCTCCTCGCCGCGATCATCTCGGCGCTGGTCGACCGCGACACCTCCGTGGGCGGCAAGCTGCTGTGGGTCATCTTCATCCTCTGGTTCCCGTTGCTGGGGGCGATCGCCTGGTTCGTGGTGGGCCGCAAGGGCCACCTCAACCGCTTCCTCGGCATCGACAAGGGGAAGGCGCGCCACACGATCCCGTCCAGCGTCGGCCAGCACAGCGACGCGCCGCCCCACCGCAACGGACTGAGCCACGCCTGAGCCCGGCGCGGGGCGCCGCGGCGGGGAGGAGCCCCGGAACCGGGACGGGACCCGGATCCGGGGCTCTCCCGTGTCCGGTGCCGGGAGGGAAGGGGCCGTACACGGCCCTGTGGACAAGCGCGTCAGCGCCCTCCGGCCGGGTATCAGCCCTGTACCAGGACGCATCCGACCACACCTGGAAGGGGGCCGGGAGATGGCCAGGAACGCCGACGTCGCCCGCGCCGTGGTGGACGAGGCGGGGACGACCCTCGCCGCCGAGGCCGGGATCCGGATAGCGGACAGACCCTCAGCGCTGTGGCGGCTGCTGGTGCTGGTGAACCTGTTGTCCGCGCGCATCTCGGCGCGGATCGCGATCGCCGCCGCCAGGGAGCTCAACGAGGCGGGCGGCACGACCCCCGAGGGGATGGCCTCGCTCAGCTGGCAGGACCGCGTGGACGCGCTGGGGCGCGGGCACTACGTGCGCTACGACGAGAGCACCGCCACCCGGCTCGGCGAGTGCGTCGACCGGGTACGCGAGGAGTACCAGGGCGACCTGCGCAGACTCGGGGAGCGCTCCGAGCACCGGGCGAGCCGGGTGGAGTCGATGGTCCAGGAGTTCTCCGGCATCGGGCCGACCGGCGCCGTGATGTTCTGCCGCGAGGTCCAGGCGGTGTGGCCCTGGCTGCGGCCCTACACCGACAAGTACGTGCTGGGCGGAGCCAGGAAGGTCGGCCTGCCGGAGGACGGGGACAAGCTCGCCAGGCTCGTGGAGGGCGACGACGTCGCGCGCCTGGCGGCCGGGCTCGCCCGGATCGCGCGCGACGGGGACCTCGCCGACCGGGTGCGGCAGAGGATCGGGTGAGGTCAGACCACCTCGAAGTCGGCGAAGTCGAAACCGGGGGAGACGAAACAGCTGACCAGCGCCTCCTCGCCGCCCAGCGGACGGGCGGCCTGCCAGGTACCGGCCGGGACCACCGCCTGGAGGCGTTCTCCCCGCTCGATCCCCGAGCCCAGGGTCACCTGTCCGTCGGGCTCGGGCGCCCCTCCCGTGCCGCCGTACTCCAGCACCAGGGGCCCGCCCCGGTTGAACACCCACACCTCGTCGGAGCGCACCCGGTGCCAGCGCGACTCCTCCCCGGGGCCGAGCAGGAAGTGGATGCCGGTGGCGGTGGGCCGCGGTCCCGGGTAGCCCTCGGGGCGCACGGTGACGCCGCTGTGCCAGGTCTGCCGGTACCAGCCGCCCTCGGGGTGCGGCAGCAGGTCCAGCGCCTCGGCCGTGGCGGGCCGCTCCTCGGCGCCCGTGTAGCGGCCCGAGGGGTCGCGGCGCAGGTAGCGCACGCCTGTCACGGCTGCTCGGGGGATCGGCCCGTACACGTGCGGGAAGAGGACGTCGTCCCCCACGCCCGGCGGCGGGGCGGGCTCGGCGGCCTCCCAGCGCACCTCGCGGCCGACCGCGTCGGTGTCCACGACGAGGGCGACCAGCTGCCCGGAGGCGCCGGCGTAGAACGCGTTGGCCACCGCCAGCAGCGTGGGCTCGTCCGGCGAGGCGTGCACGAACCCCTGCGTGCGCAGGGAGTCGGCCTCGATGTCGCCGCCGCCGGAGGTCCAGCGTTCGAGTTCGGTCATGTGCAGCACGTGGGGCATGCGGCCGACCGTATACCAGTCCGGGTGCAGAGATCCGTTGTCCACAGGCTGTGGACAACACGTGCGGACAGGCGGATCACAGGTCCGCCGTCGTCTCCGCCGCCTGGAGGAAGTGCAGTGAGGTGTAGCGCTGGTCCCGGGTGAGGACGGCTCCGTCTCCAGCCCGCTCATCGGGCAGGTCGGCCGACAGTTCGCGGTGGCGGGAGTCCCCGTCGCGGCTGAGGAGGAAGACCTGGTAGCGGCCCTCCTGCCATCCCAGGGCACGGGAGGCCCGGATGACCTCGGCGATCCTGCGGTCGTCGCCGTCCGGCGAGGCCAGGAGCTGTGCGGCGGATCCGGGGGTCCACTCGACCTGGTCGCGCCGGTGGACGATCGCGGGCACCGCGGCCCTGACCTCCCCGTCGGAGTGGAAGGCGATCCGCTCCACGTCCCGGAAGAAGCGGCCCGCCCGGCAGACGTAGGCGTGGCACTCCTGGTAGAGCGGCCAGGCGTCGTCGGCGGCCACGACCACGGTGTCCTCGGTGTCGACGGGGCGCTGCCGGTACACCCGCATCGCCCGGCTGCGCCGCCTGAGCCAGGCGGCCACCCGGGGGTCGATGTACCCGGCCGCCTCGAAGATCCGCCGGATCTCGAAGGGGATGTCGACGTTGAGCATGGAGTCGTGGTGAGCCAGGCGGTTCCTGAACTTGTGCACCCCGTCCAGGGCGACGGAGACCTGTTTGCGCTGCCCCGAGGAGTGCGGGAAGGCCCGGTGCAGGCAGTCGCGCCAGAGCTGCTCGTACCTGGCGCCCACGAGGCCGGACCAGAACCCGAAGGTCAGGCCCGCCACGATCTGGTCGCGCGTCTCGCGGGGGGCGGGGAAGCGCGTGGTGTTCCCGCGCAGGCGCTGGCGTACGAACCCCACGGCCTCGCCGACGTACTCGCCACCGGGGACGGGCATGAGGAACCAGGGGATGCCGCTGGTGTCTTCCCTGTAGTGGTCGCGCAGGCAGCGGTCCAGGGTGTTGCGCAGCAGGACCTCCAGGTGGCCGACGTCCTCGAACGCCGCCGCGGCCGTGTGGCCGCTCCACTCGTACACCGCGAGGGCGGCGCGTCTGTCGCCCCCGGTCCTGTCGAGGTAGGGGGCCATCCGGGGCTTGGAGAGCCGACTCCACACGAGGTCAACGTCATCATCGACACCAGGCATGCGGAGAGGCTATCTTTGCGGAGAACGCCCCGGTGCCGCCTCTGTTCCACGCGCCCGGGGCTTTGTCGTGGGCCCGGCCGGGCCGGAGACGGTCAACCGGCCTCACGGGTGTGAGCGCCCCGAGCGGGGGCTCCCGGGCGGAGGTGCTCCATCAGCTCACGTGAGCGTCTGCGGTCCTCTGGATCAGTGCCGTCCCCGATCGGGTACCAGACGGCCGGGGTCAGCGGCGGGCCGAACGGCACACCCTCCACAGGCGCGGACAGGGCGTGCTCGACACCGAGGGAAGCCACCGCCTCCGCCCCGATGCCCAACCCGACCTGAATCGCCACGTCCGTCGAGCCGGACTCGTACGTGAGGTCCGGGCGTCCGGAGCGCCTGCGCACGCTGATCGTCCGAAGGTCTCCCCGGGCGGCCAGTTCTTCGACCAGGCCGGGCAGCACGGTCAGGTCCGGTTCGGCGCCCGGAGGATAGCCGATCGCGAGGGTGACGTGCTCCTGTACTCCGTCCGGGACTCTGGTGACGCGAAGCGTTCCGGTGAAGGGACTGTCTCCTCCTTCCGGCGGCGGACCGTTGAGGACGAACCACGAGGCGTTGGGGGCGCGCCTGCGTGCCACCGCGGTGAGGTCGGCGGTGTCCCAGGACAACGGTGTGGGTTCGCTGGTGCCCCACAGGGAGGGCACGGCCCCGGCCAGGGCCTGGGTCAGCAGCTCCACCCCGCCACCCAGGAGCAGGTTCCCCTCGGCGGGGTGGAGCAGGGACAGGTCCACCAGCAGGTGCGTGCCCGAAGCCTCGCCCCCGGGCACTTTGCCGGCTGTGTCCGCTGACGGATCACCAACGAAGCCCCACTCCTCGTGCCAGGCGAGGGGGAGACCGGAGAATCCGTCGTGGTACCTGCCCTCTGGGGTACGCACCACCCACCGGGTCATCGGGTGGGCCAGGGACGAGCGCAGGACGTGGGTCAGCCGTGAGCTGGAGGGGGTCACCAACTGGAAGCCCCGTCCCTCACGGGTGTGAGTGGTGATGGCGTCACCCAGCCACGTGGTCATCGGCACCACCGTCCGGTCCTGTATCGCCAGGGCGACCCGGTCGGTGGTCAGGGTGACGGCCGGGTGGTCGGTCGCCCCGAGCAGGAGAGGGTCGTCACGCCGCAGGGATGACGGAGACTGCCACACGACGCCGCCGAACTGAGCCACCAGGGAGTCCGCGAAGCGACGCACCATCCCGGCGGTGTCGGCTTCGCCGGGGCCGGTTTCCGCGGCCAGGGCCTCCACCCAGTAGGGCTGGGCGGGCAGGTCGTCGCCGATGCCTTGGGCGAGCAGCCTGTCTGCCTCGCTCGGGGAGGCGAGCTTCTGCGCGGCCTGGACCGCAGCGACCAGTCGCCCGGATCCGTCGCGGAGCTGGATGACGGCTCCCTCGGCGATTGAGCGCACGCGCAGGTCGGGCCCAGCCTGTACCAGCGCGTGTGTCAGCCCGCGCATGGTGGGAGCCCGCTCCAGAAGGGCGACCACGTCGTGTGTCATCGGAGTCCTCAGGTTAAACACGGTCGGTCACGACGAGTATCTTGCTGGGTATTTCATCTCATAGCTTTTCCACATCGCACGGGTGGGAATAGGATCATTTATTTTCAGAATGTAGCTTTTTTCTGGTGTTGGTATCCTTTTTGTGGCGTGGTGATCTACTGGTCCAAGATGTCCAACATGGCTGAATCAAGCGAGGCCTGGGGTTCTTTCTCGCGATACTGAAGTGCGGATCCTCGGCCCATGGCGGCATCGTCTATCTGGATCAGTCTGGTCGTGTCAATCCCGAAACCGCCGCCTCGCTCGTAGAAGATGATGAGCGGGCTGAACATGTCCGGGATGTCAGGAAGCTCTTCTCCTGCGTCGCGCAAAGCGCTGAAGTGCAGTGCCCAGATGCAGGTGTCCTTCACCAGGGAGAAATTCTGAAGAAGGTCCTCGTTTTCTGTAACCATTGAAATGGTTTCTTTGCTGGCGCGCACGTCGGGGTTTATGATATCGGCGGGGTCGAAAAACGGCCAAGCCTTGGCGTTGAGGTGGTGTGCCCACAGGGCTGATCGTCGAAGGTACTCCTTCATCAAAGCGACCCTGGAGCGCGTGTGGTCGAAATTTCCTCGCCAGTCGACGCGTGACAGGCGTTCGGCTAGCTCATGTGCAGAGTTGCTCATTTTAGTCCTTTGAACCCGATGACGATGTCTACGATATCATCGATATTGGAGAGATCGTCTGCTATTTCGAAATCCGGTTCTGGTATACCGTACCGCCTCCAGACGATGAAGATGTCCTGATTATGCTCATGGGGAGCGATGTCATGGGCTCCGTGCTGATCAGGGTTGGGGAAATAGACGCCCTCGTCCCACATCTCGGGTCCATGTGCCCTGTAGGGGATCCCGGCCTCCATGAGTCGGCTTTCCACATACTCGTGTATCAACAGCCGGTGGAATTTGTCCGCCTCTTGGCTTTTTTCGGGGAGATTTATGTCGCCAGATTCTGCGAGTTCCCAGAATTCGGCTATGTGGTTTACGGGGGCGAATTTTCCGTTCAGGGTTTCCCCGGTTGGTGGAGTTGCAACATTGGTGTGTTCCCTCAGGAATAGGTGTTCTTTGACCTGGTTAAGGACGTCCAGATTGTATCCAGTGCTCTGGTGAATTTCTTGTGTTGATTCTGTTGAGTTAATCACTCGCCGGTAGGTGTTGGCGGCTTCGGGGGACTGGGGGACATCGATGAATCTGTCCCCGAACTCGTCAACGTAGGCGCCCGACGCGTCTCTGTGGCCTACATCGACAAACTCGCCTGTTCCCAAGTAGTAGCCATCGCCTGGTCTTGAATTAAGAATATCCGGATCTGTCTCTCCGTCGCCTTGTGTCAGGCTCTGGGATTCCTCCGGGTACTGTGCATCGGGAGTTTTTCCTTCGGAAGGATCGGGAAAACTGGGTCCCGGAGGGCCGGGTGGCCTGGGAGGTTCGGGCGGTCCTCCGGAGCGTGAGTCGCCGGTGGCTGGCCTCTGGTCCTCGTGGACGGTGACCGGGTCGCTGTCGCCTTGTGCTCCCGAGCTAGGGTTGGCGCTGTTGTCGAACGTGCCGTCAGCGCGCAGCTCTGCGCCGCTGGAGGCGACCGGAATCCGCGAGTCGGCTCCCGCGCCACCGTTGGAGCCGGAGTCCTCCAGAGGGCTCATCGCCCAGAGGTCGTCGTCGCTGAAGACCGGTGCGCGGCCGTCATCGACGGAGTCCGTGTCGTTCGCGAGGTCGTCATTGTTCCGCGCCAGCTCAGCGAAGGCCTCGTCGACCTCCTGCGCGGTCGGGTCTCGCTGCTCGTTTTGTTCGGGACGCTGCTCGGGAGCGTCCGAGTCGGTGTCACTCTCCAGGGAAGGAGCCGGTTTCTCAGCATCAGGCTGGTGACTCGGTTCAGGGGAACGCTCAGGCGTCGGTGTGGGAGCTGGTTCTTCGCTAGAAGTGGTGGGCGGTCCCTGGGTCTGGCTGTTCTCCAACTCGGAGAGGGATTCGTTCATCCCACCGATGCCGGAGGACTCGTAGTGGTCGTCGGCACTGATGCCGCCCTCTTCCAGGGCCTGCGGGCTCTGCGAGCCGGAGCCCTCAGACCGGGGCCGGTTGCCACCGTTGCCGTTGCCTTCGGAGCCGTCATATCCGCCGGAGCCCTCGCCTCCGCCAGGTACGCCCTCCCCGCTTCCGATGCCGCCGAAGATGCGGGTGAGGCGGGAGGCCGCCATCGGAACGCCCACCACGGCCCCCACACCCGTCATGGACAACGCGACGCCGCCCACGATGAAGGCCGCGTTGGTGCCCAGCGTGCCCCACGCGTATCCGGGGCGCTCCTCCAACTCGGTCCAGGGGAAGAACCCGTGCAGGGCACTGAGTCCGGCGTCCGTACTGACCTGGACACCCTCTCCGAAACTGTTCGTCCAGTCCTGGGTCTCCGGGTTCCAGACCCCGGCCGCCGCTCCCATGCCAGCGAGGACGTCGCCCCAGTAGGCGTCGAAGTTGTCACCCCAGTCGCCGGTGAACCACCCCGGTTCGCCGTAGGCTCCGACCGCGCCTCCCACGTCCTCGACGCTGCCCCGCACCACGTCCCAGGCCGCCAAGGCGGCGTCCACGGTCCAGAAGTGGTCGATGCCCTGCGGGGTGCCCCACGGTGTGGCGACGTTCTCCAGCGGTTCATCGAAGCCGTAGACCATCTCGTCGGCACCCGGCTGGGTAGTGCCCTCGGCGTCGCCCGCGATGAAGGTCGTGCCGCCGAACGTACCGGTGATCGCGTTGGCGCACGTCCGCTCGGCCTCCTGGTACTCGTGCACCAGTCCGTTGATGAGGCTGAGGAGGGCGTCGTGCTCCTGGCCCTTCTCGCTCTCGAAGTCGAAGGGGTGCTCGCCGCTGTTCCAGTCCTCGTCACCCTCGATGTCGGCGAGGAGCTGACGGGCTTCGCCCTGCGCGGCGAACAGCTCGCCACGGATCCGTTGAGCCGTCTCGGCGAAGGTCTCCAGGGCCTGGGCCGCCGTGTTCAGGGCTGTCTCGGCGTCGTCGCCCTTGGTCGACACGGGGTCCACCGCGGCGAAGAGCGTCTCGGACTCAGGGGCGCTGTAGACGGACTGGAGACCGGCCCAGGTGGACTTGATGTCGTGGCCCGCCTGGGAGATGTCGCCGCCGTCCGACTTCATGCCAGCGGCGGCGGATTCGAGTTCCCAGGTGTTGGCCGCGGGAATGGGGATCGCGTCCGGGTTGATCAGGCCGTCACTCACGGGGATGTCTCCGTCGGGGGGTGGGCGGGACGAGCGGCACTGGGGGAGTGGTGGGGCCCGGTCCGCGTGGGTGGCGGTCCGCTCAGTAGGGGCTGACGGGTTGGCCGCCCCCGGCGCCGTCCGCCGGTTCGGGGATCTTTCCGGCGTTGGCCTGGGACTCGGCGGCCATCTCCAGGTTTCCGTTCACGTAGTACAGGGTGGCGTCGCTCGCTCCGGTGACCGCGCTGGAGGAGATGGCGACCATGTCACCGATCTCGCCGAAGTAGTGGTCGGCGAACTCCGCCAGGGCCATGCCGATGGGGTCGCTGGCGGCCCCGCTGTTGGCCTCGTTGAGGTGGGTCTCCAGGGAGCGCATGTGACTGGTGAGTCCTTCGGTGCCCTCCTCGTCGCCCACATGACCGGAGACGCTCGTCAGGATCGCGCTGACCTCCGAGGGCTGGATGTTCCACGCCGACAAGTGGCTCTCCTTCGGTTGCGGGGGCGCTGTAAGTCGATTCCTCTGCGTTGTCGAATGATGTCGCAGACGGCACAAGAAGGTCCAATCACTATGAAAGGCCTCTTGAGGGCAGGCGGACACCTGTCATACCTGGTGGGAGGGATATCGATTCCGTGCCCAGCCGCTGTGGGGGTCCACGTCACGTGTCCGGAACCGGCCAGCACGCCTGTGGACGACGAAGTCCCCGTCTGCCCGGTGTCGGCGGACGGGGACTGCTGGTTCTGTGGTCAAAGGTGGGTGATCTTGGTGCCTCGGATGAAGGCCTGCCACTCGGTGCGGTCGAACATGAGGGGCGCTTGCTCCGGCGCCTTGGAGTCACGGACCGCGTGGAGGGTCGGTGTGTCCGCCACCTCTACGCACGCCTGAGCGTTAGCGCTGTAAGAGGACTTGCGGAACGCCAGGTCGAACATCGGTATCACTCATGTCCTTCTACGTGTAGTCGTCACGCAACAGCTGTTCGATGAACTCCACCGATGGGCCGGGCAGAAGTGCCGAGCCCTGTAGGTGCCCGTACACGTCGTTGTGCCGTTCGATCTGATGGGGTTCCTCTAGGAACAGGCTAGGGCCTGTATCGAGTTGTGATCATTGATCGGCTCGGATGAGGTCCTTGATCCAGATCATGGAAGCGCGGAGATGGAGACCAGCGAGGTAGCTCTCGGGGGTCTTGTCGTAGCGGGTGGCGATGCCGCGCCACGCCTTGAGCTTGTTGATCAGCCGCTCGACGGTGTTGCGCTCCTTGTACAGGTCGGCGTCGTAGGTGACGGGGCGGCCGCCCCGTCGGCCCTTCTTCTTCCGGTTGGCGGCCTGGTCCCTCTTCTCCGGAATGACCGCCTTGATGTTGCGTCTGCGCAGGTAGGAGCGGTTCTTGCGAGAGGAGTACGCCTTGTCGGCGGCGACCGCGTCCGGCCGGGTGCGGGGACGGCCGATCGGTCCGCGCACCCGCACCCTGCCGAGCACGGGTATGAACTGCGGGCTGTCAGCGGCCTGACCCGCGCTCAGTGTGAGCACGAGCGGTCGGCACCCGCGCTCACCCGCGACGTGGATCTTGCTGGTCTGTCCGCCCCGCGAGCGACCGAGCAGGGCGGCCTTCAGCCGGAGCTTGCGGCGCCCTCGGATGCGCCTGCGTTCGACCCGCTCGGCTTCGCCTTCGGCGCCCTGTCCGGTTCGTCCTTCTTCGTCGCCCCCTTTAAACGGGCCTTCTCCTCTTCGGCGGCGGCCTTCTCCAGGGCGGCGAGCGTGTGGGCGTCCAGGTGCATACCGGCCGCATCGTGGTGGGCTCGGGCCGTGGTGGAGTCCACGCTGACCAGCGACAAGTCCACCCGGCCCCGCTCGGCCGCCGTCGCGATCAGACCCTCCAGCAGGGTTTGGAAGACCCCGGCGTCCCGCCACTGCCGGAACCGGTTGTGCACGGTGGACCAGGGGCCGAACTCGGCGGGCATCTCCCGCCACTGTGCTCCCGTGCGGAATCGCCAGAGCACACCCTCGAACTGCTGTCGTAGCCGTGTGGGATACGGGCCGTACTCGCCGATCGGCAGGAACGGCTGGACGTAGGCCCATTCCTCGTCGGTCAACTGCGCGCGTGTCATGTGCTCCGAACTACCGGATCCGCCCTGGCCGCCGCGGCGGATCCAGCAGATTGATCACGACTCGATACACGCCCTAGTAGTGACCGACTCGGTGAACGCGAGTGTCTGGTCCAGCGGGTCCTCGAAGTCGAGAAGGATGAAGGAGCCGAGCATCGCGGAGTGGGCGCCTGCCGAGAAGGGAAGCACTCGGAGATCCACGTTGTGCCTGGTGGCCGAGTTGATGAGGTGCTGAAGCTGCTCACGCATGACGCCAGGTCCGCCGACCATTCGGCGTAGGGCGCCCTCGTCGAGGATCGCGTACAGCTTGGCCGGGTGCACACCCTCCAGGATCCTCTGTCGCTCCAACCTGGCCTGTACATGACGCTCGACGACGCTGGCGGGACGGGCGGCGCCCCGGCCGTTCCGGGCAGGGGCGCCGCGCACGCGGATCGCTGTTCAGGGGTTGGCCGTCACGGCGAGTCCGTAGTCGACGACGCGGTAATCGTCGTTCGACCCGTCCTCCGAGGGGAACTTGACGTGGTCGGCCCAGTCGGTCAGCGACAGGTCCGAGGGGGAGGGGATACCGAGCGCCTCGGCGGCCTAGATCACCATCATCGCCAGCCGCACCCCGTTGACCTCGTCGTAGGGGTACCTCGGCGAGTGGTAGGCGATGTCCTGGCGGCGGTGGCGCTCCTCGGTGGCCCTGGTCCACCCCAGTTCCTCCGGCGTGGGGGACTCCGGGCCGAAGAGGTCCACCACCGCGTCGTCCAGGCCGAGTTCCACGTGCTCACCGAGCTCGAACTGGAAGACCCAGGGGCCGTCCGTGCCCGGGACCCGGCCGTGGAAACCGAAGGAGCGCGAGAGGCCCAGGGCGGTCAACTCGGCGGGCAGGGTGCGCAGGGAGTCGGCCAGCAGCCTGCCGTACCCCTTCCAGTCGGTGTGCCGGGTGATGCCCGCGAAGGACATACCGGCGTTGTCCCTGACCGGGCGGGTGCCGATGAACCCGCCCACGGTCCCGGCCCCGTGTTCGCGGTTGTACCAGAACCACCCCTCGGCCGGGTCGTTGGGCAGGAGCGACAGGACGGGACCCTCGGTGCCCGCCCGCAGTTCCAGACTGTTCTCCCGTCCCCTCCACCGCATGAACGGGGCGCCCCAGTGGGGGACGTCGTCGTGGAAGGAGGCGGAGGTGTCGTCGGCCCCGAGGACGTGGGGTTGGACGAACGCGTCACGGAGGCTCTCGGCGACCTGCCCGAACGCCTCGACGTGCTCCCTGACCCCGCCCCGCACCTCCTTCACGAGGAAGTGCAGACCGGCGTACTCCTCCGTGGTCGCGTGGATCTCCATGAACTCGTCCACAGGACGCAGCCGGGCCTCGCCGAAGCCCTCCTCGGTGCGCAGCCGCGGCTCCTGCTCGCCGTCGACCCACTCCCATCCCTGGCGGTCGGCCGTCGCACGCAGGTCCGCTTCGGTCCACTTCCCGGGGGAGAGTCCCCGAAGTCGGCGGGCGAGCCCCACGACGTCTTCGGTGCCGCCCTGTGTCTTCGTCATGGTTCCTCCCACGTGCCGTTCGGTTCGCGACGATCATGGCAGGAGGCGGTGAACGGGACGGAACCGGCGCGTACCGAAGGGAACGGGGGGCTTTCGATCCCCCCGTCCACAGGCTGTGGACAGCGGTGGCCGCCACGCCGGGGACGCCGGTGCCGGAGCGGTGGGAGCGCCGCCCTGTCACTCTGGCACCCTGTCGGTTCGTCGCGGTGTCGACTCGTCGGCATGTCTCCGAGTCCGTTCGTCCACAGGCTGTGGACAGGACCCGCCGTGCCCGTCCGGACGCGCGGGTCCGGGAACGACGGACGCCCCGGCCGTTTCCGACCGGGGCGTCGCGTGTACCGAGCGCCAGACGCTACAGGATGATCCGCATCGGCTCTTCCAGGATCTCCGCGAGGTCCTTGAGGAACGCGGCGCCCACGGCGCCGTCCACCGCGCGGTGGTCCACCGACAGCTCCAGGGAGATCCGGTTGCGCACGACGACCTCGCCGTCCACGACCACCGGCTCCTGGCGCATCGCGCCGACCGCGAGGATGGCCGCCTCCGGCGGGTTGATCACCGCGGAGAAGCTGTCCACGCCGAACATGCCCAGGTTGGACACGCTGAACGTGCCGCCGCTCATCTCCTGCGGCTTGAGCTTGCCGTCACGGGCCTTGCCCGCCAGCTCGCGCGTGCGCGTGGAGATCTCCGACAGCGTCGCCTTGTCCGTGTCGTGCAGCACCGGCACCACGAGTCCGGCGTCCACGGCCACGGCCACACCCACGTTGACCCGGTGGTGCTGGAGCAGCTTGTCGTCCACCCACGAGGTGTTCACCGCCGGGTGCAGCTTCAGCGCCGTCGCGCTGGCCTTGACGATCAGGTCGTTGAAGCTGACCTTCACGCCCGTGCTGGACAGCTGCTCGTTGATCTGCGCGCGGAAGGCCTTGAGCGCCTCCGCGTCGATCGTGCGGCGCAGGTAGAAGTGCGGCACCGTCTGCTTGCTCTCGGTCAGGCGGCGCGCGATCACCTTGCGCACGTTGCTGACCTTGAGCTCCTCGGAGGCGCGGCCGTCGTCGAAGGCCGGTGCGGACGCGGCCCGCTCGGCGGAGGGCTTGGCCTCCTCCTTGGCCCGCGCGGCGGGAGCGGTCTCCTCGGCGGAGGAACCCTTCTCCCGGGCGGCCTCGATGTCGGCGCGCACGATCCGGCCCTTGGGGCCCGACCCCTGGATCCTGTTGATGTCCAGGCCGTACTCCCTGGCCAGACGCCGGGCCAGCGGGGAGGTGCGCGGGCGCGCGGCCTCGTCGCCGGAGGCCGGGGCGGATTCCTCGGACCCCTCCGCCTCCTCGGTGCCCTCGGCGGCCTCCTGGATCTCCTCCGCCTTCCCGCCCTGCTCCTCCTCGGCGGGCTCGGGCTTGGCCTCGGGCTCCGAACCGCTGTCGCCGGAGTCCTCGGGCACCGCGTCCGGGGAGTCGCCGATCACGCCGATGACCGCGCCGATCGGCACCGTCTCACCCTCGGAGACGGACTGCTTGACCAGGTAGCCGTCCTCGTAGGCCTCGTACTCCATGACGGCCTTGTCGGTCTCGATCTCGACCAGGACGTCACCGGAGGCGACCTTGTCGCCCACGTTCTTGACCCACGTGCTGATGACGCCTTCCTCCATGGTGTCGGAGAGGCGCGGCATCTGGATCTCGCTCATGCTTGAAACTCCCTCTACCCGACCCGTTTGCCGACGGCGCTCAGGGTCTCCTTGATGGCGGTGCTGATCGATTCGACCGACGGCAGGGCCGCCGTCTCCAGCGGCTTGGCGTAGGGCATGGGCACCTCGGCCATCGCCACCCGGCGGACCGGGGCGTCGAGGTAGTCGAAGGCGCCCTCCTGGATCGAGGCGGCGATCTCCGCGCCGATCCCGTAGGTCAGCCAGTCGTCCTCGCAGATCACCGCGGCGCCGGTCTTCCTGACCGAGTCCACGAAGGTCTGGCGGTCCAGCGGGCGCAGGCTGCGCAGGTCGACGACCTCGACGTCGATGTCCTCCTCGGCCAGCTTCTCGGCGACCTGGGTCGCGACCATGGCCATCCGGGAGTAGCCGATGAGGGTGATGTCGCTGCCCTCGCGGGTGACCTTGGCGCGGCCGATCGTGGCGACGGTGTCGTTCGAAGGCTCGGCGTAGTCCTCGGGGACCTCGCCCTTGGAGTTGTACAGGCCCAGGTTCTCCAGGAACAGGACCGGGTCGTCGTCGCGGATGGCCGCGCGCAGCATCTGCGAGGCCTCGGCCGGGGTGCTGGGAGCGAGCACCTTCAGGCCGGGGATGAACGAGTAGAACAGCTCGATGTTCTGCGAGTGCGTGGCACCGAGCTGCTGGCCGCCGCCGCCGGGCGTGCGGATGACCATGGGCACGCTCGTCTGACCGCCGAACATGCCGTAGATCTTGGCGGCGTGGTTGATGATCTGGTCGATGGCGATCAGCGAGAAGTTGATCGTCATCAGCTCGACGACCGGGCGCAGGCCCAGCATGGCCGCGCCGACGGCCGCGCCGACGAAGCCCTCCTCGGCGATCGGGGTGTCCTTGACCCTGCGGGGGCCGAACTCCTTGAGCAGGCCCTCGGTGATCTTGTAGGAGCCCTCGAAGACGCCGATCTCCTCGCCCATGACGAGGACGTTCTCGTCGCGGACCATCTCGGCGCGAAGGGTGTCCCGCAGAGCCTGGCGGTAAGTGATCACAGACATGTGGGTTCCTTCCCTACTCCGCGAACACCGGGTCGGCGGGCATGCGGGTGGACTCGTTGGGCACCGGGGTGGCGTAGGTGTAGTCGAAGAGCGTGGAGACCTCCGGGTGCGGGCTGTTCTCGGCGAACTCCGCGGCCTCGGTGACCTCGGCCTTGACGGAGGCGGCGATCTCCTCGCGCAGCTCGTCGGTGAGGATGCCCTCCTCGGCGAGCCTGGCGTCGAACAGGGCGATCGGGTCGTTCTCCTCCGACCGGGCCTCGTCCTTCTGCTCGTCGGTGCGGTACTTGGCCGGGTCGACCACGGAGTGGCCCTTCATCCGGTAGCTCCACGCCTCCAGCAGGAACGGGGTCTGCTCCTCGCGGGCGCGCTCGATGAGCCTGGACGCGGTGTCGCGGACCGCGAGCACGTCGCGGCCGTCCACGCGCTCGCCCTCGATGCGGAAGGCGGCGCCGCGCTTGTACAGGTCGGGCTCGGCGGAGGACATGTCGACCGTGGTGCCCATGCCGGTGAAGTTGTTGATCACCACGAAGACGATCGGCAGGTTCCACAGCTTGGCGATGTTGAGGGTCTCGTGCCAGGCGCCGATGTTGGTGGTGCCGTCGCCCATCTGGCACATGACGACCTCGTCGCCGCCCCGGTAGGAGACGGCCAGCGCGGCACCGGCGGCCAGCGGCAGCTGCCCGCCGACGATGCCGTAGCCGCCGAGCATGCGGGTCTCGGTGTCGTACATGTGCATCGAGCCGCCCCAGCCCTTGGACACGCCGTCGACGCGCCCGTAGAGCTCGGCCATGACCCGCTTGGGGTCCATGCCCTTGCCGATCGCGTACCCGTGGTCACGGTAGTTCGTGAACAGGTAGTCGCGCTCCTGGAGGGCGGTCATCAGGCCGACGACCGTGGCCTCTTCGCCGAGGTTGAGGTGACAGTAGCCGCCGATCCTGGCCTGGGTGTAGGCCTGGGCCGTGCGCTCCTCGAACCGCCGGACGAACAGCATCTGGCGGTAGTAGTCGAGAAGGGTGTCGGGCTTCTCGTCGGCGAGGCCGGGGGAGGTGTCCTTGCGGGTGGTACGCCGCCGGGTCCCTGAGGACCTGGCGGTGCGGCCCTTCGGCTTGGCCGTGTCAGCCATGGTGTGCCTTTCTACGTACGAGAAGGCCTGGGGCCCCGGGTCTGTGGACCGGGGTACCAGGCCCGCCGTGGCCGCGCTGTCGGGTGCGACCGTGGCGTGCGCAGCCACCCGGCTCATGCGGTGGCGGCGCTCTGTGGCTGTTGCGGGGCGCGTTCCGGAGGAGGGTGGCTCGCCCTCCCCCGGACACGAAGCGCTGGTGGGGTCTCGTGTGCAGTTGTCCGCAGAACCCCTGCCGCATTGCTTCCCGGTCTGCACCCGCATATGCGTCCGTGGTCCGGCGCGGCGGTGTCGGTCGCACGGGTTCGTCCACCGGCCGGATGAACGACTCCGCTTGCCCGGGAGGGGCCCGCTCGTGTGTGACGTGTGTCGCGCACACTCTACGGTCTGATCGATGATCGATCAATACAACTCTATGTCAGAACGTCCGGTTTCGGAGTGGCGGGGCAGGTCACCGCGTCCTCGCGGGCCGGGAGGGATCGGCGGGGCCGCCGCCGGGGCCGGACGGGCCGGGGCGGGGCGGTTGACGCGCGGACCGGACGGGCGGACGGGCCGTCGCGGGGCGGGGGCCGGGGGCCCAGGGGTCAGCGGGTGCTCTCGTGGGACTTCAGTGCCGCCTCCACGTAGTTGAGCACGTGGTCGCTGAGCATCTGCCCCACCGAGGGGTCCCCCTCGATGAAGGCGCGCGTGATCTGGGCGTGGTCGGCGGCCTTGGCATGCAGCTCCATGTTCAGCCAGCGCACCGACAACGCGGTCCACACCTCCACGCCCAGCGACTCCCAGGTGTGCAGCAGCACGCTGTTGTCGGCGGCGCGCACCACCTCGCGGTGGAACTCCACGCTGTGCCGGATCTGCTCGGACACGTCGCCCTGTGCGGTGGCTCGTTGGAGCGCCTTCACCTCCCGCTCCAGGGGGGAGGGGTCGGCGGCCAGCCGGGGCGCGGCCAGCTGCGCCGCGACCAGCTCCAGCCCGGCGCGCACGGGGTAGATCTCCGCCATGTCCTGGACCCCGAAGGCCCGCACCCGGGCGCCCTTGTTGGGGACGGTCTCGATCAGGCGCAGGGTTTCCAGCTCGCGCAGCGCCTCGCGCACCGGCGCCTGGCTCACCCTCAGCTCCGTGGCGACGCGGCGTTCCACGATCCGCTCGCCGGGCTGCCAGCGACCGGACAACAGGCCCTCGACCAGTACCTGCCGGATCTGCTCCCTGAGCGGCTCGCGGGCCAGCTTCGAGGGATCATCCGGCAGCTGGGGCAGGTCGACCATCCAGGGCCCTTCCGTTCCACGTCCAGCACACGGCCCGTGCGCGGACCGGCTCACTCAGCGTCGTACAAGCTCCTTGAAGAGTGCCACACACCCGCGGGTCAACCGGACAGCAGGCCTCGAACCGCTAACAGAAGGCTCACGAACAGGTCGCATGGCGGTGAACCGTCGTCGACCACTGCCGGGGCGTGGGGCAAAGTCCGAGGTGGTGGCGGACGTACGTGTGCCACCACACCACCGACGGGGGGAACTGTCCGGGTAGGCTCATCTGTCGGCAATATTCACACAAAGCTGCACGGAGCGTGACGCACGTAACGACGAGGAGTTCGATGAGGTGCCCTGACCTGCGCCGACCTGAACCGGGCCGAGCGCCCGGTGCACTGTAGACGCCACTGTCGACCCCCTTGTTCCTTGGACGCCGATCCTGCTCAGAGGCCGGTCACGACGTAGTGAACCAGCCCGAAGGAACGGTCGTCGAACGGAGTGGGCGGAAAGTATCGAACTCTCCGTCATGTCCACCCCGAGTCGGCGCTGAGGACGTCAGATCAGTTCCAGCAACCACGGCTAGCCCGTCCCCCACGCTTCACAAGTGCCACAGGCAAGCCCACGACGTGTGAGACAGCACTGAGCACATGACGCACTCTTCGAGGACACGACGACATCCACGGGCGAGGCAGTTGACCGAGCCACACGACAGGCAAGAGCGGACGACACCGCTCCCGGGGCCCTACAGCGGGCCGATTCCCATGGTGCGTACCACCGTGTACGACCCGGGGCGGCCCGTCGTGCGCCCGGTCCGATGGCCCAGTGTGAGCGAGATCGCGTGGGGAATCGCGTCGGACCGCATCGCCATCATGCTGGCCGTGGCGCTGATCGTCATGACGATGCTGGCCGCGGGTCCGCTGCACCCGGTCGACAACCTCCTGAACGAGCTGCCCCGGCCCTACTGGGACACGCTCCGCGAACCCATGATCCTCTGGCCGGACACCGTCGCCTCCCGTGCGGTCGCGCTGCCGGTCCTGGGCGTCACCGCGCTCCAACTGGCCTACTGGCATCGCAGCTGGCGTCCGATCGTGCTGGGCGCGGTCGGCGTCGTGGGGATGATGTCCCTGGTGTCGGTGATGAAGCTGGCCATCAACCGGGGGCACGCCAAGGACTTCGACCCCGACTTCTTCATGGGGCCGGGCAACGTGGCCTTCCCGTCCGGACACGGGGCGAACGCGATCCTCATCTACGGCCTGGTGCTCTTCCTGATCATCCGGTTCGCGGCGGCCCGGCCGCACATCATCCGGCGCCTGGCGTACTGCATCGTCGCCATCGCCCTGCTCCAGTCCATCGTCTCGATCTACCTGCACTTCCACTGGTTCACGGATCTGATGGCGGGGATGATCGCGGGCGGTTTCGCGCTGAGGGTGACCATCCGGCTGGACCGGATGATCCCGTCCGGGCGCACCACGCAGTGGTGGCCCTGGTACGGGGAGAGGGACGGCGCGCTTCCCGCGAGGGACTGAACCGCTCTCCCACCCGTGGCACCGCGCCCGTCGGACCCGGTCCGGCGGGCGCCGCGCTTGTCCACGGCCCCGACGCCCGTCCGGGACGGAGCCGGGTACGCCGACGTGTCGACGCATCCGCGTACGTGCTGGTGGGGACGCTGGCGGATTCGCGGGGCCGACGGGGGAAGCCGGGAGGGCTCCCCGCGGTCAGGCCCCGGCCTCCACCAGTTCCCGCATGCGGGCCAGACGTTGGAGGAACATCCGGTCCATCGCAAACCTTAGTACGGTTCTGTCCACAATGGGACCAAAGAAGCTGGCGAATTCCACCCGGTCGGTGTAGGCGGTTCCGGCGCCCTCGCGTGCCGTCGTGTGCGTGTGCCGGAAGTACCGGAACACGCCGCGCAGTTGGAGGTCGGTGAAGTGGTCGCCCTCCTCGAAGGAGTCGATGACGCCGACCCAGCGCACGGGGAGGATCCCGGCCAGGCGCCAGCGCATCACCATCGTCTCACCCTCGGCGAAGCCCGCCTCGGGCCAGCGCAGGACGCGTACCCCGCCGGGCATGGAGTCCTTCAGCCCCGACTCGCTCGTGCAGAACGCGAACACCCGGTCGGGCGGTGCGTCGAAGTGGGCCGTGTAGACCGCCGTGCTGGTGGCACGGGGGCGTTCGGTGGTGTTCGGGCCGCTCAGGAGCCCGCGTTCGTCGATCTCGCGTCCGGCCATGGTCCCTCCAGGTCCACTCGGCGTCGGCCTACCCCGGTACCCCCGGAGGGAACCCGCGCGGAGGTGCCGTGAGGGGTGGCGCTGTACCGGGGCTGTACCGGGGGCACTGTCTTGGGCGGTGCTGTGCCGGGTAGCACCGTGCTGGGCACCCGGCCCCGGCTCCGGGTGCGGGCCGCCCCGCTTCCTCCGGCGGGTGCGGGCGGGGAACCCGTGTCGGGGGCCGCCGGACCAGGAGCGCCGAATGACCGGGGGAGGGCCGTCGTCCCTTGTAGGAATACCCCTTGGGGGTATATTGCTCGTAGTGACACGCCGACGAGGCGAGCGCCTGTCCCGTATATACCCCTACCGGGTATGTTGCGAGAGTGAGGAGGAGAACGACATGACCGCAGGTGAACACGGACCGCACGGCCACGACGGGCACAGGGGGCGGGACGAAGGCTCCGATGGACGTGCCGGGCACACGGGCCCCTCGGCACATGAGGGACACGCCGATCACAGAACGCACACTGTGCACACCGGTGCCTCTGTGCACAGCGAGCACGCCGGTGACGGGGACGCCCCCGGCCACGGTGAGCACGCCGGTCACGGAGGCCATGGGGGTCATGGTGGCCACGGGGATCACGCCGCGATGTTCCGGACCCGCTTCTGGTGGAGCCTGCTGCTCAGCGTTCCCGTGGTTCTCACCAGCCACATGGTTTCCGGCTGGCTCGGCTACCAGGTCCCCTCCGCGCTGACCTGGGTGCCGCCGGTCCTCGGCACCGTCGTCTACCTCTACGGCGGCTGGCCCTTCCTCTCCGGCGTCGTCGGAGAGCTCCGCGAGCGCAGGCCCGGCATGATGACCCTGGTCGCCATGGCGATCACCGTCGCCTTCGGCTCCAGCATGCTCGCCACGTTCGGCGTGGTCGGCATGGAACTCGACTTCTGGTGGGAGCTGGTCCTACTGGTCGTGGTCATGCTCCTCGGCCACTGGCTGGAGATGCGCGCCCTCGGCCAGGCGTCCGGCGCCCTGGAGGCCCTGGCCGCGCTCCTGCCCGACCGCGCCGAGAGGGTCGGCGCCGACGGCGGGGTCGAGGAGGTGGCCGTCGCCGACCTGCGCACCGGCGACACCGTTCTGGTCCGCTCCGGCGGGCGCGTCCCCGCCGACGGCACCGTCGTCGAGGGCGGCGCCGCCATGGACGAGTCAATGATCACCGGCGAGTCCCGCACGGTCACCCGTTCGGAGGGCGACCGCGTCGTCGCCGGGACCGTCGCCACCGACTCCGCCGTCCGGGTCCGCGTCGACGCCGTCGGCGAGGACACCGCTCTGGCCGGTATCCAGCGGCTCGTCAGCGAGGCGCAGGAGTCCCGCTCCCGCTCGCAGGCGCTCGCCGACCGGGCCGCGGCCCTCCTGTTCTGGTTCGCCCTGGTCGCCGCCGTGCTCACCGCCGCAGTGTGGACCCTGCTCGGCGAGGCCACCGAGGCCGTCGAACGCACCGTGACGGTTCTGGTCATCGCCTGCCCGCACGCCCTCGGTCTGGCGATTCCGCTGGTCATCGCGATCTCCACGGCCGTCTCCGCCCGCAACGGCATCCTGGTCAAGGACCGCATGGCACTGGAGCGCACCCGCCTCGTGGACACCGTGCTCTTCGACAAGACCGGCACCCTGACCAGGGGCGCCCCCGCCGTCACCGACACGGCCGCCGCCTCCGGACACACGTCCGAGCGGGTGCTGGCCCTTGCCGGTGCGGTCGAGGCCGACTCCGAGCACCCGCTCGCGAGGGCGATCGTCCGGGCGGCGCGGGAGGCGGGCGCGGTGCCCGCCGCCACAGGCTTCCGGTCGCTGACCGGGCGCGGTGTCCGTGCCTCGGTCGCGGACGCCGACGTGCACGTGGGCGGCCCGTCCCTGCTGGAGTCGCTCGGCCTCACCGAGCCGGGTGACCTGGCCGGACGCACCGGGCCCTGGCGCGAGCGCGGCGCGACGGTGCTGCACGTGGTCGTGGACGGTGAGGTGGCCGGTGCCCTGGCGCTGGCCGACGAGGTCCGCCCCGAGTCGGCGGCGGCCGTCCGGCAGCTCCAGGAGCGGGGTGTGCGCGTCGCGATGGTGACCGGCGACGCCCGCAACGTGGCCGACACCGTGGCCGAGCGGCTCGGCCTGGACGAGGTCTTCGCCCAGGTCCTGCCCGACCAGAAGGACGCCGTGGTCCGCGACCTCCAGTCGAGGGGGAACCGGGTGGCGATGGTCGGCGACGGTGTGAACGACGCGCCAGCCCTGGCCAGGGCGGACGTCGGCATCGCGATCGGCGCGGGCACCGACGTGGCGATCGAGTCCGCCGGGGTCGTGCTGGCCTCGGACGACCCGCGCGGCGTGGTGGCGGTCCGCGAGCTGTCGGGGGCCGGTTACCGCAAGATGGTGCAGAACCTCGTGTGGGCCGCCGGTTACAACGTCGTCGCCGTCCCGCTGGCCGCCGGGGTGCTGGCGCCGGTCGGGATCGTGCTCGCCCCGGCCGTGGGAGCGGTGCTGATGAGCCTGTCCACGATCATCGTGGCGCTCAACGCCCAGCTCCTGCGCCGGGTGGACCTGAGCGCCTCCTCCTGAGGGGCGCGGTCCGAGGACGGGTCCGGCACCGTCGACGGCGGAGTCGGACCCGGTAACGTCTGGGAGGAGCGTGACGCCCCTCCGGTAGCGGGAGGGACGTCGCGACAGGCCACCGTCCCGATCGGATACGGGACGGTGGCTGCCTCGTTCTCGCAGCTCAGCGAGGTTTCACGTGAAACCTTCATGCTGATCGCGGACGTGTCAGTCGAAGAGGTCCTCCGCGCGTTCGACCTTGGTGGACCGGAGGACCCACGTCCGCAGGGTCTCCAGGTCGGTGCAGGAATTGACGCGCTGGCGGACCTCGTCGGAGACGGTCAGACCGCGTGCGTCGAGGAAGAGCAGGACGCTGTTCGCGGCCTCAGCCGCACGGCCTTCCTCGCGGCCCTCCTCGCGGCCCATACGGACGTACTTGCGGGCGAAGTCGCTCTGCCACTTGTAGGTGTCCAAGGCCATCAAGCCCTCCAACTCCTTCCGGGCGGCCTCCTGAAGACCGGCCAGTACGTAGTCATAGTAAAACGTGCGGTTCTTCGGAGCAGTGGAGTCGAGCGCCTCCACTACCGTTTTCAGGGTGCGCGGGTCGGTGTCCCCGTGGGCGTAGGCCGACAGCACCGCCAGTTCGGGCATCGCACGAGCTTGCTCCACGTCGGTGACGACGGGAGTGTTGCCCGGACCGATCACCAACGGCCTCAGCACGAAGTCGGGATGACCGATGCTGATGGGTTTGGCGCACCAGCGCGCCATCGCGTCGTCAGGGCAGGACGACGAGCACGGCGGGGCACTCCAGGCGGACGTGCAGGTTGACCAGGTAGGCGGGCCAACTCGCCCGCTTCTCCTTGTCCCGGTCGTGCTGGCGTTCCACGACGACCGCCAGTACGTTGCGGGTCCCGTCGCGGAGCACTGTGGCTCCGTCGCTGTTGAGCTCCTTCGGATCGCAGTTGGTGAGGACTGAGGTGGTGGGCAGCGCCTCGGTGTGGTGGGGGACGTCGAATCCCAGGGACTCCTTGAGTAGTACTGAGGCCAGGGCTGGTTGGTTCTGAATGATCCGCAGTGGGATCTCGTGGGCTCGGCTGGGCATACGTCTCCTTGTCGGTGCTGTCGGGAGGGGAAGAGGTCACGCGGGCGTGGCCTGGCGCTGCTGGCCGAGCCACGTGTGCGTCAGCCCGCGGAGCTCCTCCCGCACGGGGGACCTGGTGGTCCTGACCACCCCGAAGTGGAGGGCGGGTGCGCCGAGCAGGTCGCCGCCGGGGTCGTTCCGCCACTGCTGGCGCAGGGCTGCGGCGCGTTCGAGGGCGAGGGCGAACGCGCGCCGGACCTCCTCCGTCTCGGAGGCGAGTTCGGGGACCCGGGGCGCGGGAACGCGGGGTGCCGAGGCGCGGGGCGCGGGGTGCCGAGTCGCGCTGTGCCGGGATGCGCGGCGCCGAGGCACGGGGCGTGGAGGCGCGCAGGCGCTCGTGAGCGGCGAAGTAGGGCCTGACCAGGGCGATGTCCTCGGCCGGAACGGTCTCGCGGGGAGGTGCCAGACGGGGAGGCGGAGGCGGGGACGTAACGGCGGACGCGGGAGGAGCGTCGTCGGCGGCGAACGGCCACCGTGGAGTGGCGTCCGCAGGGGGCGGAGAGGAAGGCGATCAGCGGGCCGAGGGCACGGCTGAGAAGGGCAGCGCTAAACTGGCGCATGCTGGCAAGTTCCTTGTGTCTAAAGAGGTGGATGTTGCTGGCCGCGGCCCCGAACGGCTTTTAACCGTTGCGGGGTCATCGTGTGGGTTCAGTTGTGTGGTCGCAGCCAGATTAGGGCACGCCTGTTCGGGCGGAGCATGTTTCCCACGAAGCAGGCGAAAAAACTTCTTTCTTATGCTGTAATGCCAGCTCAACAGGCATGAAAAAGGGGCCAGCGCTAACTGCTGGCCCTACCCAGAAAATCCCTCATGCCGGAATTGAAAGTGTTCGCGCATAAGGTCCGGCGCCCAGTCCACTCCCGTGGCGGGGCCGGGGCCGTTTCCCGTGCGGGCGGGCTCCGGGGCCCCGGTCGTCGGCCCCGTCAGGGAACGGGCGCGGTCCCCACCCGCGCCCGCTCCAGGGTGCACGGCGCCGGATGGTCCAGGCACGCGCCCATCGCCCGGTGCCACCGGTTGCCCCGCAGCCGGGGCTCCAGCGCGGCCACCGTCGCCCCGTACTTGGTGAACCGCGCCTCCCGGACCCCGTACTCGTGCAGCCTGCGCTCGGTCGCGGTGAGCCCGCCGCGCGTCTTGATCTCCAGCAGCACCGCCTCCGGGCGCATCCGCACCGACCAGCCCGCCCGGTAGCCGACCAGGCCGGTGTCCACCGTCACCCGCTCCTCACCCGAGAAGGCCACCACCGTCGTGCGCCGGTAGTCGGTCACCGCGCTGGCCGCCAGCACGTCCGGCGCCTCGATGCCGTACGAGAGCAGGGTGTCGTCCAGGAACCGCCGGGCCTCGGGGGTCATCCGGTCCGGCGGCCCCGTGTAGGCGATCCGCGTCTTGTCGGTGATCCCGCGCGCGCCCTTGAGCTTGATCTCGAACATGCGCGTCCCCGTGTCCACGTACGTGCGTGTCCGGGCCTTGAAGCGCACCCGCCGCCCCTGACGGTGGTCGTGGAAGGTCCGCAGGTCGGGAGTGTCGAAGTAGGTGGACGAGTACCGGAAGTCCCGCTGCCCGTCGATGGTCAGCACCCCGAACCGGTCCCCGGCGCCCGCGAACAGCGGTTCCAGCAGCTCGGCGGGCACCAGGTACTTGCGGCAGGTCCGGGTCACCAGGGCGGCGCGCTGGTTGATCTCGGCGAGCGACATCGGGCGCAGCGCCGCCAGGACCGGGGAGGGGACGTCCGCCGGGGCGGGCGTCCCCGCGGGCCTGAGGGCGTCCAGGGTCATGGGTGTCTCCACGGTGACGGGGGCTTCCACAGGGGCGAGGACGGAGAGGCTCACCGGCGTCCCGTCCGTCCCGTCATCGAGGCGAGGCCCTGCCCGAACCCCCGACCGGGGCCCGGAACCGACGCGATCCGGGGCGCCTGGAACCGCACGTCCACGATCATCAGGTCGCGCACGTAGTCGACCTCGGTGACCTCGATCTTCGTGACCCGTCCGCGCAGCCGCGCCTCCAGGTCCTGGCGCAGTGCCACGGGGTCCTCGTGCACCACGTCCAGGGTCAGGATGCGGCGCTCGTGCCGCGAGAGCAGGCGCGGGTGGTCGGCGGCGTACATGCCGGTGAGCAGCAGGGCGTTGAGGCCCAGCAGCACCCAGGGCATCGGGGCCGCCACCGCGTTGACCAGGCCCAGGGCGATCGCCGTGAAGTAGTAGCCGATCTCGCCCTGGCTGATGAGGTCCGACCGCAGGCGCAGGATCGACAGCACGCCGAACAGACCGAAGCCGACCGCCAGACCGACCTCCTGGTTGGTCAGCATGGACACCACGGCGAAGATGCCGGTGTTGAGGGCCACGTAGGCCAGCAGCAGGTCGCGCCGACCGTGGCGGCGGAAGTAGATGGCGTAGGACAGGACGATGATCGCGGTCGTGTTGACCGCCAGTGCGAACCAGAACATGTGTTCATCCTCTGGACGGGCGGTGAGGATCCCATGAGGAGTGGATGAGGGAACCCTCATGTTCGTCACGCGCCGGTCATCCGAGGCGCGGACGAGGGGGCGGAGGTGTCACCGACACCTCCGCCCCCTCGTCACCGGAACGTCGCCCGCCGCACACCGGAGCTCTCCCGTCCCGGAGCACCCCGGCCATCCAGAGCCGCCCGGGTCACGTAGGCCGCCCGGGACACACGGATCACCCAGGGCGTGGGGCCGACTGGGCAGCCCGGGTCACACAGGCCACCGGAGCCTCCCGGAACGCCCGTCTCACCCGGTCAACCGGTATCCCATCCCGCGCACGGTCACGATCCGCTCCGCGCCCACCTTGCGGCGCAGCGCCCGCACGAACACGTCCACCACGTTCGACCCGGGGTCGTAGTCGTAACCCCACACGTGCGACAGCATCTGCTGCCGGGTGAGCACCTGGCCCGGGTGCCGCATCAGCAGCTCCAGCAGGGAGAACTCGCGCGCGGTCAGGTCCACGGACGTCTCCTCCACCGCCACCCGCCGCGTGCGCAGGTCCAGGGCCAGACCGCCCGCCCGCAGCACCGTCAGCTCGGTGGGGCGCTCGTTGCGCATCCGCAGCCGCACCCGCGCCAGCAGTTCCTCGAACCGGAACGGTTTGGTGACGTAGTCGTCGGCCCCGATCTCCAGGCCGGTCACCGTGTCCCGCACGCCGTCGCGCGCGGTCAGGATGACCACGGGGATGTCCACGCCCAGCGAGCGCACGCGCCGCAGCACGTCGAACCCGTCGGTGTCCGGCAGGCCCAGGTCCAGCAGCATCAGGTCGAAGCCGCCGGTCACCGCGTAGTCCACGGCCTCCGCCCCCGTGCCCACCACGGTGGTGGTGAACCCGCTGGCGTCCAGGCCCTTGCGGACGAACGAGGCGATCCGCTCCTCGTCCTCGACGATGAGGATGCGACTCACACGAACCTCTTTCCGGTGGGGATGACGAGGGTGAACGTCGAGCCGACGCCCGGCGCGGAGCGCAGGTCCACCCGTCCGTGATGGGCCTCGGCGATGGCGCGGACGATGGCCAGGCCGAGACCGGCGCCCCGGTCCCCCCTGGCCGCCCCGCTGCCCCGCGAGAAGCGCTCGAAGATCCGGCCGTGCTCCTCGGCGGGGATGCCGGGCCCCTGGTCGGCGACCCAGAACAGCACGTCGTCGCCGCTGAACCCCGAGCCCACGCGCAGCGTGGACCCCGGAGCGGTGTGCCGCACCGCGTTGGCGGCCAACTGCACCACGGCCTGGGTGACGCGCTGCGGGTCGAGCCGGGCGACCCCCTCGGCCAGCGATTCCAGGCGCCAGTCGCGGTCGCCGAGCCTGCGCACCTTGGCGTCGATGTCGCTGGTCAGCTCGGCCAGGGACACCTCCTCCTCGCGCAGGAAGTCGGGCTGCTGGGCCTTGGCGAGCAGCAGCAGGTCCTCCACGATCCGGCTCATCCGGTCCAGTTCGTCGGTGACCAGGCGCAGGACCTCGCGCCGCTCCTCGGGGTCGTCGCCCATCAGCTCCAGGTGGCCGCGCACGATGGTGATGGGCGTGCGCAGCTCGTGCCCGGCGTCGTCCACGAACTGCCGCTGGGCGGTGAAGGCGCCCTCCAAACGGTCCAGCATGCTGTTGAACTGCTCGGCGAGCGCGGCGATGTCGTCCCGCCCGGACACGTCGATGCGCCGGGTCAGGTCCTCCTCGGTGATGTGCGCGGCGGCCTGTCGGACCAGGCGCACGGGCGCGAGGAAGCGGCCCGCCACCCACCAGGCCGCGGTGCTCGCGGCGATGAGCCCGGCCAGGCTGACCAGCGCGATCGTCTGCGTGGTGGAGGTGACCGTGTCGTCGTCGGCCTCGGTGAAGTAGCCGATGACGAACCACCCCTCGCCCGCGGCGTCGCCGTCCGGAGGCAGGGCGCGGGCCTTCTCCCACCGCATGGGGCCCGCCGGGGTGTCCAGGGTTCCGCGTGCCCCGGGCGCCTCCAGGATCTCCGCGACCATCGCGGGTTCCGCGGACACGTCGAAGGGCGGCTCCTGGCCCTGGCGGATGCGTCCGTCCTGGGCCGCGGCGTCCGGGGCCGCGCCCGCGCCCCCTGCGGAGCCCGATCCCTCCACCCAGCCGAACAGGATCTCGGCCTGATCGGGGTACTGGCGCTCCAGGTGGACCCGGAAGAGGGTGGGCAGGTCGGCGAAGGGCTCGCCCGTGTTGGGATCCACTCCCTCGGCGGCGAACTCCTGGAACTCGCCGGTCTCCTGGGACAGCGCGCGGTCGACGCGCTCGTCGTTGCGCGCGGTGAGCGCGCTCCAGGTGAGGATGTTGACCAGGACGAGGACGGCGGCCATCAGCAGGACGACCCAGGCCATGATGAGGAGTCTGGCGGGGATGCGCCGCTTCTGCGGCACCTCCGGCTGGGGTCCCACCATGACCATGGTGGAGTCCATGTCGGCGTGCGCGGACGCGCCCCAGGCGCCCCTGCCGACCACGCCGCCGAGGTCCTCGGTCGGGGCGTCCCCGTCGAAACGACCCTCAGTCGTCATCGTCGCCGCCCTCGTCGTCGCTGTCGTCGTCGCAGTCGTCGTCATCATCATCGCCGCCGCCGTCACCGCAGGTGAGGTCGGGGGTCTGGCTCGGTGTTCCGGAGGGGGTCGGCGAGGGCTCCGGCGGCGTCCCGGTGTGGTCGGGGTCCTCCTCGTCCCGGGTCCCGTCGCCGTCGTGGTCGGTGATCGGCGGCGGGGGAGCGACGACGTCCTCGTCGGAGGGAGGGGCGGGGATGGCGCCGGGGGACTCCCCGACCACCACCTCGATCGGGGCGGCGGCGTCCGGGGTGCGCTCGGGCATCGCCCACACCAGGACCGCCCCCGCGGCCAGGAAGGCCGCGACGGTGCCCGCTAACAGCAACAACAGTGGTGATCTCATACTCGCCGAGCATTCCGGGCGCGGAGGAATACGAGATGAAACGAACATGAGGAATTCTTCATCCACGCCCGTCGGGGCCGGACGCCGGCCCGAGCGCGTCCGGCCCCGACGGCGCTGTCACGGGCTCGGGGCGGTCTCCGGGCGCGTGCGCCCGCGCCGCAGGCCCAGGAGCGCGTCCACCACGAGGAAGGCCAGCAGGGAGACCCCGAACACCGGCAGGAACAGGCCGACGCCCACCGCCGCCGCGGCGACCAGGGCCAGGCACCACCACGGCAGCCCCCGCCAGGTCCCGCGCGGGGCGAGCGGCCGTCCCACGGAGAACGCGGTGTCCCGGGTCGGGCGGCGCAGCCACCACATCCGGTAGCCCCAGAACACGAGGAGGAGCGCGGACAGGGCCACCGCCGTCAGCAGGAGCTGGTTCGGCAGGCCGAACAGCAGGCCCATGTGGAAGGCGATACCCCACGTCGACATCTTGGCCATGAGGGGGTGGTCCTCGAACCGCAGCTCCTCGACCACCTCGCCGCTCATCGCGTCGACGGCCGCCGCGTCCTGGTGCACGGGCCAGCTCCGCCCGGTTCCCTGGACGGTGAAGGGCGCGCCCTCCTCCGCGGGCACCGAGATCTCCATCGGCCCGTCGATCCCCACGGCGTGCACCGACTCCAGGACCGTGTCCAGGTCCACGCCCTGCCCGGCCGAGCCGTGGTCCGCGTGTTCACCGTGTTCGCTGTGGTCCCCGTGGCCCTCGTGCTCCGACGGGGCGGGCGCCGACAGCGCCGGAGTGGTCCAGCCGAGGGCCACCCGCATGTCGGTCACGTTGGCCCCGGCGAACCGGGACCAGGTCAGCCCGGTGGCGGACAGCACCAGCAGACCGACCACGGCCCAGATCCCGACCGACCCGTGCCAGGACATGGTCCGGTTGCGCCCCTTCGCGGAGGGCTCGGGCAGCAGGGTGCGACGCAGGCGGCGGGCCTTGCGCCGACGCGCGGTCCACAGCACGACCCCGCCCAGCGCGACCGCCCACAGCCAGCTCGCGGCGAGTTCGCTGTAGAGGCGGCCGAACTCACCCAGGTGCAGGTGGCGGTGGAGTTCGGACAGCCACGACCGTACGGGCAGCGCGCCGCTGCTGCCGTAGCTGGTCGTGTCGCCGAGGAGTTCGCCGCTGTAGGGATCGACGAAGACGGCGAGCCGGTAGCTCTCGGGGAGGCCCTCCACGTCCAGGAGGACGCGGGTGCTCTCGTCGGGGTCCGTGCCCGGGCGCACGGCGCTCAGCGTTCCCTCGGGATGGGCCGCGACCGCGGTGTCCACCTGTTCCTGGAGGGGAAGCGCGCTGTCGCCGGGGGTGACGCGGAGCTGGTCGGCGTAGAGCACCTGCTCCAGCTGCGGCGCGTACGCGTACAGCAGTCCGGTGAGGGCGGCCACGGCGATGAAGGGCGCGACGAGGATCCCGGCGTAGAAGTGCAGGCGTAGGAGGAGCTGGCGCAGGGCCGCCCAGACGGGGGAGCGGCGGTTCGGAGGGGGAGGTGACTCGGGGGAGCCGAGCCGGTCGGGGGCATGGGACGTCACGGGGGCGACCTTCCTGGGTCTGGTTCGGGGCTGCCCGGGGGGTGCGGGCATGCGTGGGACACCGACGTGTCGGTGGGGCCGGGTGCTGGCGGCACCGGCGGGGTGGCTCAGAACGGGAAGGTCGCGGGTGGTCCGCGCAGGATCCGGACGTGCCGCAGGAGCAGGAGGGCGGCGCGGTGCCGAAGCGGTGTCCGTCCGCGGAGCCGTGCGGGTCCGCGGCGCGCGGGAGCGGCGGGGGCCGAGACGAGGACCAGCAGGCGGTGGAAGAGGGAGCGCACGAGGTCGACGAGGGCGAGGACCGCCCGCTCTCCCTGGCGCAGCCACCACGCGCACACCACCCCGGCGGCGGTGTGGGCGAGGAGCATGCCCGGCCCGACCCCGGACCCGTCCAGTGCCCCGGACCCGGCCGCGTGGGAGGCCGCGCCGTGCGACACGGAGCCGTCCGGCGACGCGACCGCGAACAGCAGGTGCAGGGCCGCCTGTCCCCACAGCGTCGTCGCGACGAGGGGCCCGAGGCGCTGCTCGGAGCGGAAGAGCCCGTGGGCGACGGCGAGGACGAGGACGAACCCCGCCGCGAGGCCGAGCGGCGACACCGCGTGTCCGGAGGCCAGGACGTGTCCGGTGGAGGACACGCCCGTGCACACCGCGGCGAACACCGTGGCGCGCGGCAGTCGGAGCGGGACCGTACCGGCCATGGCGGACAGTATTCCGCACTTTCCCGGGGGTGCCCATCCCCCTTTTGGGAGCGTTCCCACGACCGTGCGCGCACGCGTGGTCGCGCTTTCCGTGGGCGCCTGGACCGAGCGTGCCGCGCACATGTGGCCGCGGTTTCTGTGAACGACCGGACCAGCCGTGCCGCGCATGCGTGCCCGTGGTGTCCGAGGGCTCCCGGGGTCCGCACCGCGCACGCGTGGTCGCGGTGCCCGCTCTCCGGGCTGTCCGGCCGGTGGCGGCAGGCGCCCGACGCTGTGGTCAGCGGCCACGAGGTCGTCACGTGGCCGGTGAGGACCGCGGCCCTCCGCCGGACCGGCGCGGTCGCTGGGCGGGGCACCCCGGCAAGCACCGCTCCGGTCGGCCCGGGGGCGCCCCGGAGAGCGCCCGGAGGGGCACGGCCGAACGCGTTTTCGGGTGACGAAACAACGCAACGAAACGGGGACCGGCGACACAACGGGTTTCGTCACCACGGGGGCCAACGGAAACCTGACCATGGGTGAGCCCTGACCGCCAACGCAATGGCCGCGCCCGCCCCCGTCGCGGTCGGGCGCGGCCGTCACGGGTCAGGCGGAGCCGAGCGCCTCGGCCGGGTGCTGCGCCGCCGCGCGCAGCGCGGACACCAGGCCCGCCGCCGCGACCATGGCCGCGATCCCGGTGGCGATGCCCAGCGCGGACAGCACCACCCGCGTGGGACGGGCCCGCAGGCCACTCGCCCCGGTCCGCAGCCGGTCGGCGGCGGACAGCCTGGCCGCTCGATCGCCTCCGCCCACGGCGCGCGGGCCACGGCCCGCGCACGCCCGGACGGAGGACTGGTGGTGACCGTCGGGTTCCCGGCCGGGGGGAGCTGAGCGCGGTCCGGCTCGGCACCCGTGCAGCCCCCGTACGGGCGGCGACACGTGTCCGCTGACCGATCAGCTGACCGATCAGCGCTCCCCGGACACGCTCCCCGACTCCTGCGGCCTCTCCGCCTCCGGCGCGGAGGCCGGGCCCTGTGGAACGGTGAGCAGCCGGATCCCGTACGCCGCCAGCAGGGCGCACACCACCGCGACCGCGCCGCCGATCCACCCGCCCGCGTAGGTCTCGCCCATGAAGGCCACGCCCACCACGGTGGCGGAGACGGGGTTGGTGAAGGTGGTGATCCCCAGCGGTGCGCCCAGCTCCATGCCCTGGTAGGCGGCCTGGGCCAGGAACAGCCCGAGCACCGCGATCACGGGCGTGGCCAGCGAGGACGCGTGCAGCAGCCCGGTCGCGCCGGTCTCCCCGATGACCGCCACCGCCGTCTTGACCGTGGCCGAGGAGACCCCGAAGGCCACGCCCGCCGCGCCCGCGAGCAGGTAGCTGCGCCAGGCCGCCGAGCGGACCCGCCCCGCCGCCCACGCGGTCGCCAGCAGGAGCGCGGTCGTACCGCCGCCGACCACCACCGAGCCGGTGTCGTCGAGGACACCGCCCTGACCGCCGGTCACCGTCACCGCCAGCAGCACGCCCAGCGCCACCGAGGTGAACGCTGCGCCCCTCCACTCCTCGCGGGTGACCCTCCGCCCGCCCAGCCGCGCCGACCAGGGGATGCCGAACACCAGCACCAGCACGCCCAGCGGCTGCACCACGGTCAGCGGCGCGTTGCTCACCGCCGCCACCTGGAAGCCGGCCCGGCCCCCGTTGAACAGCAGGGAGAGCCACCACAGCGGGTGCCGCAGCAGGGCCGCGAGCTGTCCACCGCCGGTGAGCGGCTCGGCCACCCGTACCGCCAACCTGCGCTGGGCCACCGCGGCGGCCGTGTAGGCCGCACACGAGAGCACCGCGAACGCGATCCCCAACACCACGCCTGATTCCATGACAGCGATGATCCCGCCGCCCCCGGCCCGGTTCGCCGCCGGGGCCGGAAAACCGCGGTCGGCGCGCGCCTTCCGTCCGCTCGGGGGACGGGCGCACCCGTCCCCGGTCCTGTCCCCTACGCCGACGCGCTTTCCGGTCGTCCGGAGGCCCTGGCGAAGAAGCGGTTCGAGGAGGGGGCGAACGTCAGCACGACGGCCGTCGCCACCGACGCGATGTGCGCGGTCCGCAGCGCAAGGTACAGCGGCCCGTGCGACGCGTGGCCCATCGCGTCGAGGACCCCGTCGCCCTCCAGCACGGCCAGCGCCACGGGCGCGATCAGCGTTCCCAGGCCGCCCACCACGCCGAGCCCGACGACCAGGGCCGCCCGCGCCCACCGGTGGCCCCGCGCGAACCACACCACCACCAGGGCCGCCGACGTGTAGACCGCCAGGCGCAGCGCGAGCCCCGGCCACGGGACGCCCTCACCCGCCGCGACCATGCCCGCCAGCGCCACCGCGCTCTCGGCGACACCGCAGGCCACCGCCGTCGCCCATGCCGCGGCCGCCCAACGCACCGGGCCGGGAACCGTCTCGCGCACCGAGTCGGGAACCGTCTCGGGCGCGATCTCAGGGTTTCTCATGCCCTCCAGGATTCTCCGGAACGGGACCGGCCTCCAGGGTGTCCGTTCCCCTCCGGGGGTGGTGCGCGCGCCACCCGCCGTCGGCGCGGAAGGGTTCACCACCCGCCCCTTCGCCGTGATCTTGTACTTGTAGCGAGGTTCGAGCGCCGACATCGGCTAAGACGCAGTTCAGAGCCCTTTCGTTTCTTCTGGGTTCCGCGCCCCCCGGTACAGCGCGGCCACCACGCCCTCGATGTCGGGTTCGCGCAGGGTCAGGTCGACCACCTCGTGCCGCTGGGCGACGCGGGAGATCACCGCCGCCGGGTTCTCCGACAGCTCCAGCCACTGGCGCGGGCCGTCCACGCGCACGCACCGGCCGCCCTCCACCTCGATGGCCGGTGCGGGCTCGGCCAGGTCCACGACCAGAACACGCGGTGAGGGCACGCTCGCGCGCAGTCCGTCCAGGCCTCCGTCGTAGGCCAGGCTGCCCCGGTCGATGACCACCACCCGCTCGCACAGGCGCTCCACGTCTCCCAGGTCGTGCGTGGTCAGCAGGATGGTCGTGCCCTCCTCGGCGTTGAGTCGCAGCAGGAACTCGCGGATGCTCGACTTGCTGACCACGTCCAGACCGATGGTCGGCTCGTCCAACACCAGCAGCCGGGGGCCGTGCAGCAGCGCCGCGGTGAGGTCGCCGCGCATGCGCTGGCCCAGGCTGAGCTGGCGCACCGGGGTGGTCAGGAACGGCCCCAGTTCCAGGAGTTCGGTCAGCTCGGCCAGACGGCGGGCGTGGTCGACGGCCGGGACCCGGTACATGTGCCGGGTCAGCTCCAGGCTGTCCCGCAGCGGCAGGTCCCACCACAGGGTGGTGCGCTGGCCGAACACCACGCCGATCCGGCCCGCCAGCCTCGTGCGCTGGCGGGAGGGCTCCAGGCCGGACACCCGCAGGTGTCCGGAGGTGGGGGTGAGGATGCCGGTGAGCATCTTCATGGTGCTGCTCTTCCCGGCGCCGTTGGGGCCCAGGTAACCGACGATCTCGCCGGGCCGCACGGTGAGGTTCACGTCGCGCACGGCGCTGACGGTGCGCCGCCTGCGCCGCAGGAACGGTCCCTCGGACAGGACGAAGTCGCGGCCCAGGCCGACGGCCTCAATGATCGGCTCGGCGGCGGACGCGCCGGTCTCACGGACGGAGGTCATGCTCAGCTCCCGGAGGATCGGTAGTGACGCAGCCCGAGGCGCCAGCAGGCGGCGGCGACCAGGCACAGGACGGCGGCGACGAGGGGTGTGGCGTGGCGCAGGGCGTCCGGCAGCCCCGTCGGGTCGGGGCGGTCGAGCAGGTACAGGACGGGCTGCCAGGTGACGAAGGCGAGCGGCAGCACGAAGGTCACCGCCCGCACGAGGTCGCGGCCGTAGATGGCCAGCGGGAACTCGGTGAGGGCCTGCCCGCCGTAGGTGATCGCGTTGGCGGCCTGGCGGGCGTCGGCGACGAAGAACTGCAGACACGCCCCGATGACCCAGACCGCGCAGCAGATCGCGGTCCCCGACACCAGCAGCACCGGCAGCATCAGCACCCTGCCGGGGGTCCAGTCGATGTCGCACGCGGCCAGGGCGACGGCGACCACGACCGAGCCCGGGACGATCCGGCCCAGGCGGCGCGGCGCGAACCGGTCGGTCGCCATCTGCACCAGCGGCGGCACCGGGCGCACCAGCATCACGTCGAGTGTTCCGGCGCGGATGTGCTGCCCCAGCCGCTCGACGTTGCCCAGGAGCATGTCGGCGCAGGCGAAGGCGGTCGCGGCCAACCCGGCGATGAGCAGCCCCTCGGCGAGGTCGAACCCCGCCAGCCGCCCGGCGTGGCCGAACACGACGAGGACGGCGCCGATCTCGGCGAACACGCCCAGCGAGGTCGCCAGGGTCATCAGCACCAGCGAGGTCGGGTACTGGGCCAGGGCCCGGCACCAGGTCCAGGCCAGCAGCAGGTAGGCGCGCAGCGGCCAGGCCACGGACTCGCGGGCGCGGGAGAGCAGGTCAGCCACCCTGGACCACCACCCTGCGGGTCGCGCGGGCGGTGGTCCACGCGCCCAGGCCGAACAGGGCGGCGGCCCACCACGCCTGGAGGGCCAGCCCGCCGAGCACGGTGCCGCCCGGCAGGGTGTCCTTGCCGAGCATGATCTCGGCGGGGATCTGGACCATCGACGCCCACGGCAGCAGCCGCAGGGTGTCGGCCAGCGCCGGGGGGAACAGGGTGAGCGGCAGCAGCATCCCGGCGGCCACCGGGCCGAGCAGCGCGGCCACCGCCCAGATCCCGCTGGAGTCCAGGAGCCAGAACCCGGCCAGTTCGTACAGGTAGCGCAGTCCGAACGAGACCAGTGTGGCCAGCACGGCGGACAGCAGGACGGCGGCCCAGCGGACCGGGTCGCCGGGCAGGTCCAGGTCGAACAGCAGTATTCCCACGGTGAACGTGGGCACCCCGCGGAAGACCAGGTTGAACGTGGCCCGGCCGAGGTCCTCGGCCAGCCACCAGCCCTGGAGGGAGACCGGCCGCATCAGGTCGGTGCCCACGGCGCCCGAGCGCACCCGCTCGCCCAGTTCCAGGGGCGGACCCAAGATGGCGACCATGCCGATCAGGCCCTGGCTGACGAACACCTGGGTGACGGCGTCCCCGGCGTCGTAGCCGTTGATCTCGGGGCGCGCCGCGAACAGGGCGAGCATGACGGTGGCGTTGATCGTGCCGAAGACGGAGTTGGTGAAGATCCCGGCGATCGTGGCCGCGCGGTAGGTGGAATAGCGGTGCAGCCCTCGGGCGTACACCGCGAAGTAGACGCGCACGGGCGTGGACTCCTGGTGTGTCGAGACGTGCAGGTGGTGAACTACCGGTCTCGACACCGGGGGCCGGGGAGACACGGGGGTCCGGCACGTCCCTGTCGCACGGGGGCTCAGGTCCGGGTCGCCGCGAGTGGCGAAGATAGCACACACGGAACCGCCGCCGGTCCGGATCACGGCGGAGGCGGGGCGTGCGGAACCCGGGTGTGATGACGGGGGCGGGGTCACGCCGGTGTCTCCCCTTGTACCGGCGGACCGCGCCGCCCCCGTCTCCCGCCCGGTCCCGCCCCCTCCCCTCGGCGGGGGCGCACGGACCAGGCGGGGTCTTCGCTCCCGTATCCCCTCGGTGGGGTGTGCGGGACAGGTGAGGTGTCTGCTCCTGCTTTCCTTCAAAGGGGTGCGCGAGGCAGGTGGGGTGCCTGCTTCCGTTTCCCCCTGGCGGGGTGTGCGGCTCAGGTGAGCTGTCTGCTTCCGCTTCCCCTGGGTGGGGCGCACGGGTCAGGTGAGGTCTCTGCCCCCGCTGCGCCCCGAGACCGACATGCGCACGACGGTGGGCAGCCGCTCCAGTTCCAGGGACTCGCGCAGGGAGCCGACTCCCTCGTCCCGGCAGGTGCGCCACACGTCCACGGGATCGGCGTCCTCGGTCAGCACCAGGTCGAGCCACAGGCGCGGCTCCCGCGCGGACCCGGTGAACCTCGCCCTGCCGCGCACCACGCGCGGGTGCGCGCTGAGCTGGGTGGCCAGGGCGCTCCCGGCGGCGGACGGCGACACCTCGGTCCGCCCCGCCGCCGTGTCCGTGCCCACGAGCAGCCTGCGCGGGCGGTACGCGCGGCCCTGGACCAGCAGCCAGCGCACCGCCAGCACCGTGAGCACCAGCGCGACCGCCGCCGCGGCGTGTGGGGTCCAGGGCCAGGCCAGGGCCCGTGCCACCGGTTCGAGGCCGGTCAGCGGGGCGGCGGCGGGGCCGTCGCCGAACAGGCCGCCGCCGACGGCGAGCCCGGCCGCGCCGCCGACCAGGAGTACCAGGCCCGTGAGGAACAGCCCGAGCCGGTTGCCCCGAGCCGTCCTCCTGCTGCGGCGGTGGGGGAAGCCACGGATCGTGGACCGGGTCGGTGCGCTCCCGTGGACCGGGCTGGCGTGTGTCGCGCCGGTGCCGGTGCCGGTGCCGCTCGCGTCCGAGACGGTCGTGTCCGCGTTGGTCGCGCCTGGGGCGGTCCCGCCGGTACCACTCCCGCCGGTGTTGTCCTCGGCGGTGCCGCTCGCGTCCGCGTGGGCCGCGCCCCCGCCGGTCGTGCCGGTGCCGCCTGCGTCCACCGGGGCAGCGTTGCCCGCGTCCGCGTCGCTCGGACCGGTGCCGACTGGGTCCGGTTCCGGTCCGGGCCGCTGTCCGTCCATGCTCACGCCTCCTCCCGTACCCGGACGCGGACCCTCGGAGCGCGGACCGGGACGAGCTCCTCCAACCTCCGGCGCACGGCCGCGTCCACGTCCCGCCTCAGCCAGTGGGCGCCGCGTATGTGCGTGCGTGCCCGCACCCGCACCGTGCGGCGGCCCACCCGCACCCGCGCGCCGCGGATACCGTCCACTCCGCGCGCCGAGACGGCGAGGAGGTCGCGCAGCGCCCGCCGGGACAGGCCCACGGCCATGTCGCGGTCGTCGGTGCGCAGGACCAGGTGGCCGCCGTACCCGGGCAGCGACGCCGCGATCAGCAGCGTCAGGCCCAGGGCGGCGGCGACCGCGGAGGCCAGCATGGTCTCGGGCGCCTCCCACGGGGTCGTGGCGGCGTGGGCGGCCATGCCGTCCACCGCGGGGAACGGCGCGGGCCGGCCGACCAGGCTCGCGGTGACCACGGCGAGCACCAGTCCGGAGACCACCGCCACCGAGGCGGCGACCACGACGGCGGGCAGCACCCGCCGGGGCCGGAAGACCCTCACCGCGGTCCGCCGGGCACTCCGGTCCCCGTGCTGACTCCCGGGCGGGAGGACGCCCGGGGCGGCGGACGCCTCTCGGGTCCGCGCCTCTTCCTGGAGGGAAGTCATGTCCGCTTCCTTCGATGGCTCAGCGCACCCGCGGCGCGGGTACGAGTTCGACGATCTCGATGTCGGTGCTGTGGACGGTCAGCCCGGTGAGGCCCTCCACCGTGGCGGCCACGTGCGCGCGGACCTCCTCGGCGGTGCGGGCGAGCGGGGAGGGGTAGGCGACGGCGATCTCCAGGCGCAGTCCCACGCGGGAACCGCCCCGGCGCACCTCGGCGCGGGCCGTCCGGCCCTCGCCCGCCAGCCCGCCCAGCCGGTCCCCCAGGGGACGGGTGGACCGGTGCTCGGTGGCGGCCGCGCACGCCAGGCGACGGACCGCCCGGTCGGACACGACCGTGGTGCCGCGCTCCTCGGGCGGCACCCGGGGCGCGCGCCGGTCCGGCTCGGCGCCGGACAGCGCACGCCCCCCGGGTGTTCCGGCGGTGGCCTCCACGGCCGTCCCGGTTCCCACGGCCTCTGCGGCGTCCTCGCCGGGGGCCGGTCCGCGGCTCCCCGGGAAGGACTCGGCGGCGCTCACCGGCGACCGCCGCGCCCACGGCGCGTGAACAGCTCCGCGAGGTCGGCCTCGCCCTCGTAGGCCCTCCCCGCCAGGAACCCCGCGGCCCCCAGGAGCAGGACCAGGAGGAAGGCCCCGAAGCCGCCGAAGGCGGCGGCGAGGCCGAGGACCGCCCCGAAGGCGAGTCCGACGATCGACCACATGGGCCCTCAACTCCCTCACGTCGTGTCTGCCGGTGTGCCGCTGCCGCTCCGCCGTCACCTGACCCTCGGCTCGGCGGCGGTGGAGCGGCCCTCCTCCTCGTCCGGCAGGTGGATGTCGTCCACGGTCACGTTGACCTCCGTGACCTCCAGACCGGTCATCCGCTCCACGCCGGAGATGACGTTGCGCCGCACGACGGCCGCCAGGTCGGGGATCGAGACGCCGTACTCGACGACGAGGTTGATGTCCACCGCGGCCTGGCGCTCGCCGACCTCCACGGCCACGCCACGCGCCGCGGTGCTGGTGGAGGTGGAGCCGGGGATGCGCTCGCGGACGGCGTCGAAGGCGCGTCCGGCCCCGCCGCCCATGTGGTGGACGCCGCGGACCTCCCGGGCGGCCATACCGGCGATCTTGGCGACCACGTGGTCGGCGATCGAGGTGCGCCCGGTGTCGGTGTTCAGCTCGTGGGAGTGCTGGGCGCGCACGGGGACGGTGCTCGCGCCGCCCGCCCCGCGCAGCTCGGCGGGGGCGAGTTCACTGCTCTGGGCGCTCTTCGCGGCCATGGTCGGATCTCCTTGCGTTGTCGGTTCTCGGTTCGGGGCGAAAGCGTGCGGACCGCCGCGGGCGGGCCCGTCCGCCGGTCCTTCGGGTGGGGCCGCCGGTGCCGCTCTGAGCTGGACTGTCGGTCTTCCTCAGGCGGCGCCGTCGAGTCCTCCTCCGGCGGTGTCGCGGCATCTACCGCCGGTGGCGCCGGGAGGAGGCCGTGAAGCGGGCCGCCGCGTCGACGACCACGCCCCGGCTGTCGGCCCGGGCGTGCTCCGGCACGGCGTCGGGGGCGCGGGCCGGGGGCGGGCTCCCCGCCAGGGCGGACGCCTCGGCGGCGCGTCTGGCGGCCGTCCTCCTGAGGCTGAACCTGATCTCTCCCATGGCGGTGCTCCTCGCTCGCTCGGCGCCGCCCGTCGTGGCGCCGTCACAGGGAAGGACACGGGGGAGGGCCGTCGGCTCACGGTCATCATCCTGTGACCTGAGTCACTACCAGTGTGGGGGAGGCGCGGGCGCGGGGCTTCCGTGTTCGGGCGGAAACCTGGGGTAGTTTCTCTGTGCCCGTGTACGGGGAGGGGTGGCCGCGGCGACGATGCACAGGGAAACCGCACTTCCGGAGAGCGTGCTCGTGGAGCGCGCCCAGGACGGGGACGACAGGGCGTTCGAGGACCTCGTCCGTCGGCACCAGGACGCCGTCTACCGGATCGCCCTGCGTGTGCTGCGCGATCCCGCCGACGCGCGGGACGCGGCCCAGGAGGCGCTGGTCACCGCGTGGCGCAGGCTTCCCGAGCTCGCCGACCCGCAGAGCTTCCCCGCCTGGCTCAACCGCATCGTGGGGCGGCGCGCCCTGAACATGCTGCGGGCCCGCGGGCCGGTGGAACCGGTGGAGGACGACGAGCGGCTGGAGGCCCGGGAACCCGGGCCGGTGGGGGAGACGCTGGCGGGCGACCTGCGCGAGGCGCTGCTCGAAGCCCTGTCGGGGCTGCCGCCCCCGCAGCGGATCTGCTGGGTTCTGCGCGAAATGGAAGGATTGGGCTATGAAGAGATAGCGGAGATCGTCGACACGACCCCGACCGCTGTGCGTGGACGTATTCACCGCGCGCGTACCCATCTCGTGGAGGCGCTTGAGCCATGGCGGTAGACCCGTCCGACGACCACGACCGACTGCCCTGCGGAACCTCGGTGGACGCACTCCTGAGGGACCTGCTGTCCGGCCGGCTCACCGAGCACGAGTCCGCCTGCGAGCACTGCCGGGCGGAGGCGAGCGAGCTGCGCCCGCTCGTCGACGCGGTGCGCCGGGACGGCGAGGAGGAGGTCACCGCCCCTCCCGGGCTGCTCACGGACGTCATGCGCGTGGTGCGTGCGGAGCGCCGCTCCGAGGGGACGATCGTCCTGAGCGGTTCCGGTCCCGGCGGCACCGAGGTCAGGGAGTCGGCCGTGGCGGCCATGCTCCGGACCTCCGTCGAGTCCGTCCCGGGGGTCGTGGTCGGCCGCTGCCGCGTCGAGCAGACCCGCGAGGGCCTCTCCGTCCGGGCCACGGCGCGGGTCGCCGTCGGCTTCCCCATCCCGGACGCCGCCGACGCCGCCCGGCGCGCCATGCGCTCCCTGGCCGAACAGCGGCTGGGCCTGCCCGTCGCCCGCCTGGACATCGATGTCGTCGACCTGGACGACCCGGCCCGGGGCAGGTGAGGGCGGAGCCGTCGGCGCCTCCGTCCACCGGCCCTCGTCCACCGGCCCTGTCCGGCCGTGCGCGCGGACGTCAGTGTGGCCGTTCGGCCGGCCGATCGGCTGATCCGGACGGGCCGCCGCCCTGCCAGCCTGGAGTTCCCGGAACACCGGGAACCCGGCTCAGGGAAGAGAAGAGACGATGGACGCCACCGCCGGGCCGCGGCCCGAGCCCGCGCGCCGGTACCCGCCCTGTGCGCCGGAACCCTGACTGCGGAGCCCGGAACCCGGAGCCGGGCCCGCGCTCTGGCGCCCGGGGCAGCCCGCTCGCGCACGGTCCGGCCCGCTGGTGCCCGTTGCGTGCGGCCGACGCCCGGGTCAGCAGTGACCGCCGCGCCTACTCCTCCGCCTACCTGCGGGGGACGGGCACACCGTCGGCGGGGCGGACGCCGTCGTCGCACAGCGCCAGCCAGTCGCCGCGCGCGGGAACGAGCGTGAGCACGACCATGGTCAGCCCCAGGGACGTGAGCAGCGCGGACGCGAGCATCATCTCGGGGGTCGCCCAGAGCTGGTCGTGGCCGTGGGTGTCGAACCAGAGCGGCGTCCGGTGGTGCAGGGGACTGCCCGCCAGGGTGGTGGTGATCTCGATGGTCGCCAGGAGGGCCGCCAGGGAGGCGACGGCCCCGGTGACCAGGAGGGGCAGCGGGTGCCGGGCGCGCAGTGTGCGCACCGGTACCCCGAAGCCGTCCTGTGTTCGCGGGTGCGGATCGCGGGCCTCGTTCTGCGGTCCGGTCCTGGTCACGTCGCGCTTCATGTGTTCCGTGTGCTCCATGCGTCGTGTGGACGGGAGGCGTCCACCGGGAGGATGTCGTCATGGGAAGGACACACCGGTGTCGTTCCACCTCACGGTAGAAGCGCTGTGCGGCACGGCTCATTCCGTGTGCGCGAAGCCGGACGGTCCGACGTCTCTGCTGGTCGGGTGGGCTCCCTGAGAGCGCCGCGACCACGGGAACGCCGATACGGCAGCCGTTTCCGGGCACGGCCGGGAGCCGTCCGCCTCCGGGCGCTCCCGCCTCGGAGGCGCACGCGCCCCTCCGGAGTGGCCGGAGTCACTCTCCGTCGTTACCGGCCCTTCACGCGGGTGCGAACGGGCGCAACGTCGACCTGGGACTCTCGGTCCCATGGACGTTTCCGAAGGACAGCACGGAACCGACGACCACCGCCACGGCTTCTTCGGCCGCGAGGCACTCGACCTGGGCACCCTGCTCCTCGCCGCCGGCGCGGCGCACCTGGTGGTGCTCTCCCTCGGACACAGCGACGCGGGTGTCCGCGTCCTGATCACCGTGGGGCTGCTGCTGCTCGCGGTCTCCGCGGTCCACCGGTGGCGCCGCCACAAGGCCGCGTCCGCTCCCCGGCCGCCCCGGGACTCCGGAGCGGTGGACGCGGTCGGGAGCGCCTGGCCGCCCACGGGTACCGGTCCGTTCGGGGACGGCGGGCCGGCCGGTGGCGAGGGACCTTTCCGGAACGCACCCTCGGACGGGCGATCCGCCGGGGGCGGGCCCGCGGCGTCGGACGGCTCCCGGGCGGGGAGGGAAGCGGTGCGCACCCCGTCCGACGACCTGCTGTGGAGCGTCCGCGTGACGGTCGCCGACGTGCCCGGCGGCCTGGCCGCGCTCACCGCGCGGTTCGCCGCCCTCGGGATCGACATCCGGCTCATGCAGGTGCATCCGGCGGGGGCGGACGCCGTGGACGAGTTCTTCGTCAGCGCTCCCGCGCACGTGGGCGAGGGCGACCTGTACACCGCCGTGCGGGAGTCGGGCGGACGCGACGCCGCCGTGCGCCGGGCCGACGTCCACGAGCTCAGCGACACCACCAGCCGCACGCTCGCCCTGGTCAGCGCCCTGGTCAGCGGGGCGGCCACGCTGGAGCGCTCGCTGCTGTCCCTGGCCTCGGCCCGGGCCGTGGAGCACACCGCCGAACCGTCCGCCGGGACGGCCCGTGAGGACCTGTCCGGTACGGTCATGACCCTCCCCGCGCCCGACGGCGGTGTCCTGACCGTCCGACGGGAGGACGTCCCCTTCACCGCCGTGGAGTTCGCCCGGTGCCGGGCCCTGGCCCACGTCGCCTCGTCCCTGCACACGCGTTCGCACAGTCCGGGCTCCGGGCGGCGCTGAACCCGGTCGCGCGCCCCTGGCTCCCGTGCGCCGAGCGGCCCGTACCCGGGCGGCCACCGTCAGGGCGTCCCCGCGCGCCCGCCGGCCGCGGCACCTCGCCGCCGCGGCGGCCCGAGGAGCCGCCAGCGCGTTCCCGCACGTCCGCCCGCACACGGAGGCGAGAGTTGTCCACAGGTCCTACGGAGCGGGGAGAACCGCGTGCGGGGTGGGTAAGGAGGACGTATGGCAACCCCCCGATTCCTTCCGACACCGCACCCGAAACACACCCTCCTCCTGGCCGTGGCCGCGGCGTTCGCCCTGCTCCTGGGCACCGCCGTGACGGCTCCGGCCGCGCACGCCGCCCCGACCTCGGTCAGCGCCGGACCGGAGCTGCGCCAGGGCAGCTCCGGGGCCGGTGTGACCGCCGTCCAGGAACGCCTCGCCGAACTGGGCTACTGGATCGACGGCGTGGACGGCCAGTTCGGCTTCCACACCGAGCAGGCCGTCGTGGCGCTCCAGAAGGCCGCCGGGATCGCCCGCGACGGCGTCGTGGGCCCCGACACCCGCGCCGCCCTCGCCGAGGGCGTGCTCCCCGAGGCCCAGAGCACCTCCGGCGACCTGCTGGAGATCGACCTGGACCGGCAGTTGCTGCTGGTGGTCTCCGGCGGCGAGGTGGAGCGCGTCCTCAACACCTCCACCGGATCCGGTCAGCCCTACGAGTCCTCGGACGGCACCGAGCGGATCGCCACCACCCCGACGGGCACCTACACCGTCTTCCGCGAGGTCGACGCCTGGGACCCCGGGCCCTACGGGGCGCTGTACAGACCGAAGTACTTCAACGGCGGCATCGCCGTGCACGGGTACCCGGTCGTCCCGTCCCAGCCCGCCTCCCACGGGTGTGCCCGGGTGAGCCTGGCCGCGATGGACTGGCTCTGGGAGAGCGGCAGCATCGACGTGCACACCACCGTCCTGGTGCGCTGACCCGGAGGGGCGGCCCGGCCGCGACCGGGCCGCCCCGCCCTCACCGCTCGAAACTGCTCCTGAAGGGAAAGTAGTCGCCGAGGAACCCGTCGACGTGCCTCTCGGCGGCCTCGTCCGGTTCCGTCGTGTCGTTCACGCAGAAGGTGTCGAAGTTGCGCTGGGCCAGTAGGGCCTCGGTCCGGTACCGCACCGCGTCCAGGTCGGCCAGGTTGAGGTAGGTGTAGCGCAGACCCCCCATCACCGCCCTGCCCGTGAACAGCGCGTAGTAGTTGTGCAGGGACGACGGCACGGAGTGGTCGTCCGGGTGCCGGAACCGCGACGCCGCCGTCCGCGCGAACACCTCGGGGAACCTTCCCTCCAACTCCTGGACCACCGACCGGCGCTGCGGGATGGGCGTGTGCTTGAACTTGGACACGGGCACCTTGCCGAAGTGCTTCTCCAACAGCGCGCCGTTGCGCTTGGCGGCGGCGTCCACGGGCTGGTCCTCCTCGCTGACCTCGCCCAGGCCGAAGCGGTAGGGGGAGGGGTTCAGCTTCACGAGCCCGTTGGGGTGGAAGAAGAGGGAGGGGGACACGGGCCGACCGAAGAACACGTCGTCGTTGAGGTACAGGTAGTGCTCGGCCAGGCCCTCGATGTGGTGCAGCTGCGACTCGATGGCGTGCGAGTTGAACACCGGAAGGACCGACGGGTCACCGAAGACCTCCGCGTGGTCCACCACCCGTACCCGTGGATGGTCGGTGTTCAGCCACGGCGGCGTCTGGCCGTCGGTGACGACGTAGACGTTGCGTACGAAGGGGGCGAACATCTCCAGCGATCGCAGGGAGTAGAGGAGTTCGTCCCGGCTGGTGTAGCGGGAGTCGGAGGCGGAGTGCGGGTTGGCCGGGGCGTTCTGTCCGAGGTGGGCGTCGCGCTTGGCGCGCCAGGCCTCGTCGGCCCCGTTGACCCAGGTGTAGACGGCGTCGACGGGAAAGGTGATGTCGGTGGCGAGTTCCCAGGTGAAGGCGTCCAGAGTGGGATGGGTCCGGTCGCCGACCCTGACCTCGGCGGTCTGCCGGGCCCTTCCGGGGATCACCTCGCTCACCGGGTTGGGCTGCGGCGCGATGAGTGACTCCCGCAGGACGTGCTCGGGCGCCACGACCCGGAGCTGGCCGAGCCTCTCCTCGTGGTCGGGAGAGGCCAGGAACCGCTCGCCCTCCTGCCAGAACTCCACGGTGAGGCCGTGGGCGGGTCCGGCGACCGCGGGACCCCGGTCGCCGACGACGTGCTCTCCGAGCCGGACCACCGGAGCACGGCGGAGCCTGCGCAACCGGAGCGGGGACAGGGGCCGGTACCCGCCCGGGGTCCTCACGTACGAGCCGTGGAGGCTGTAGCGGGAGGCGAGCACCGAGAGGACCTCGGACCTGTCCTCCTCGGACACGGCGACCGAACGGTGGTACATGCCGTTGGACAGGGAGAGGAAGTAGTCGATCCCCCGCTCACGCAGGAGGTCGGTGAAGCGGTTCGTCTGTCGGTCGACGAAGTCCTCGATGTCGAAGGGGCCGGACCAGCGCCGTGCGAGGACGGGTTCGCGCTGGTAGGTCGACACGGTGAGTTCCGGGTCCCTCCTCCGGTGCCTCCATGAGACGGGAAGGAAGAGGACCTTCCTGACCGGAACCGGAACCATTCTCCTGAGTATTCTCCTGGCTCTCCGGAAGTAGTAGGGAACATTCCACATGGGGGTCCATCCCGTTGGCGTCTTCTGGTTCTTGTTCTGGTCCTTGCGTGTGCGGGTCCCCGCTTTCGTCGCGGGGCGTGCTTCTTCTGCTCGCGCCCTTGCCGGAGCAGGTGCGCGCGATGTCGCTGCTCTCCGGAAACGTACCGAATCGTTCATCTACCCGAAAACTGTGCTTTCCATGGGTGTAAATTTCAGGGGTAGGTAGCGTGCGGTCATCGCGCCTCCGGGGCGGGAGCGCGGTGCCCACGACAAGACGTGCCGTCCGTGAACGGGAGATCCGGGAATGCCCTTCCGCGTCGCCACGGAGCCGGGCGACCCCGGCCGACCCAACGAGGACTTCGCCGCGGCGACCGCGACCAGCGCGGTCCTCCTGGACGGGGCGAGCGCGCCACGGGACGTGGAGACGGGCTGCTCCCACGGGGTGGCCTGGTACACCCGGCGGCTCGGCGCGCTGCTGCTGGCCGGGGCCGACGCGGGGCTCCCCCTGCGCGAGGCCCTGGCCGAGGCGATCGCCGCGGCCTCCGCCCTGCACGCGGACACCTGCGACCTGGGCAACCAGGAGAGCCCGTCCGCCACGGTCGTGGCGGTGCGGGCGGACTCCGACGCACTGGAGTACCTGGTGCTGTCCGACTCCGTGCTGCTGGTGGAGGGCGAGGCCGGAGTGCACGTGCTCACCGACACCCGTCTGGACGACCTCAGGGGCGATCTGGCCCGCCGGGGGAGCCCCTGGGACGCGATCCGCGCGTACCGCAACGTTCCCGAGGGCTTCTGGACGGCGGGCGCCCACCCCCGGGCGGCCGAGGAGGCGCTGACCGGAACCCTGCCCCTCGGGCGCTTCACCGCCATGACCGACGGGGCGAGCCGGGTGGTCGACCTCTTTGGCGACCTGGATTGGGACCAGGCGTTCGCCCTGGTTTCGGACAGAGGGCCGCGTGCCCTGCTGGACCGGGTGCGCGTGCTGGAGGCCGCCGACCCCGACCGGCTTCGTCATCCGCGAGGCAAGGGGAGCGACGACGCCACCGTGCTGGTGTGGACACCGTGACCCTGATTACGGTCAACCTTAAATTGCATATTCGGACAAAACAATCTTGCGGGCCCGGGTCCCTCCCCCTGACGCCCCAGGTGGTCGCGTTTTGGGCACTGCCGTGAGGGAGGACGTTTTGTCCGGTGTTCCAGATGACCTTTGTTGCCCTTTGCGGTAAAAGCGCACAACAGTGGAAGCGGCGGCGGGGGCGTCACACACGGGGGAGACCAACGCCTCTCCGAACCCGTGTCGCCAGGCGCTTTCGCGTTCCGTGTTCATCCGGTAGGTTTCTCCGTAACCGAACAGCCGGAGTTCTCCCCACAACAGCTGGTATCCGGCCTTCGTCGTTCTCTCCGCCCCCCGCGCTCACGTGTACGCCGAACAGGCGCGGCGCGTACGGGAGTACCCCATGACGTCGATTTCGACCGGTGAAAAGGAGAAGGTGTGACCACCACGGGCGTCCTCGAACCCACCGGACCGAACCGGTCCCTCGGTCGCACCAGCTGGCTCGACCGCGTCCTCACGACCCCCAGCTCCGCCGTCGAGCGCCACCCGACCGTCCGCGCCCTGGACGGCTACGAGCATCGGCCCAACCCCCTGGACGCCGGGACCCCCGCGGAGTTCCTGCTGGTCATGCGCCGCTACCTCGTCTGGGCGGGCGACTGGTCCTACCTGGAGCTGGAGTACCTGTGCGGGGCAGCGGTGCGGGCGACCACCTTCCGCGACGTCCTGGAGGGGACCCAGCTGCCCAGGTACGTGTTCCTGATGGCCTTCGTGACCGCCTGCGCCGGTGAGGACGCCGGTGAGCGCCAGCGCTGGACGACCGCCTGGCACAGGCTCCGGTCGGCCGGTTACTGAGGTCCCCCTCCGGCCCCCTTCCCGGATTCGCCTCGTATGCCCGTCGCATCCGGTTCCGCCACGGCCGAATAACCGTCGAACCGGCGGCGCGCCCTTTTCCCGCGCCGTTCGGACACGTGTCGGCAGCGGCCCTTTCGCGAGTCCTGCCGGTTCTCCGGCTCTCCGGTGTGCCGGTGCGCCGGATTTCCCGTTCCGCGCGCGCAATTCCCCCGGCGCGAATAGCATGAAGCACGCCCAGCGGCCGAGACGGCCGCCATCCGCATTCACCCCCGCGTCACCGGGCGTTCTGCTGATCCACGTCCGCCCCTGGTTGGCTTCGGCGCGGGCGTGACCGCGCCCATCCCCCGAAACCACCAGGAAGCACACATGCGCAAGACCACGGCGGCCGCGGTGTCCCTCGCCGTCGCCCTCACCGGTACGGCCGCCCCCGCCCACGCGGAGCGGCAGGAGCCCGGCGGGGGCGGGCGCGACGGCGTCGAACTGTCCGCCCTCGGCAGCTACCACACCGGCTCCTTCGACGAGGCGGCGGCGGAGATCGTCGCCCACGACCCGCGCACCCAGCGCCTGTACGTGGTCAACGCCCTGGCCGCCACCGTGGAGGTGCTCGACGTCTCCGACCCCGCGGCCCCCGCCAAGCTGTTCGACCTGCGTACGCCCGGGGTCGAGGCGGCCGACGGCTCGGTGGTGCCGGAGGGCGCGGTCGCCAACTCCGTGGCGGTCCACGGCGGCACCGTGGCCGTGGCGGTGGAGGCCCCCGACCGCACCGAGAACGGCTGGGTGGTCTTCTACGACACCGACGGCACCGCGCTCAACGCGGTCAGGGTCGGTGCCCTGCCGGACATGGCCACCTTCACGCCCGAGGGCCGGCTGCTGCTGGTGGCCAACGAGGGGGAGCCCGGCGACGACTACTCGGCCGACCCCGAGGGCTCGGTGAGCGTCATCCGCGTGAACCGCAGGCCCGCCGCCGTCACCCAGGACGACGTCCGCACCGCCGACTTCCGGGCCTGGGACGGGGAGCGGGAGCTGCCCTCGGGGGTGCGGGTGTTCGGGCCGGACCTGTCCACCGGCGAACCGGGCACCCCGGGTCGGGTGGCCCGCAACCTGGAACCGGAGTACATCTCCGCGGACACCGCGTACAGCGCCCAGGTGGTGCTCCAGGAGGCCAACGCCGTCGCGCTGCTGGACCTGCGCACCGCCGAGTTCACCGACATCGTGCCCCTCGGCCTCAAGGACCACATGGAGCCCGGCAACGAGCTGGACGTGTCGAACCGGGACGACGGGATCCGCCTCGCCAACTGGCCGGTGTACGGCATGTACCAGCCCGACGGGTTCGACACCTACCGCTGGCGCGGCCAGACCCTGATGGTCACCGCGAACGAGGGCGACACCCGCGACTGGGACGGCTACTCCGAGGAGACCCGTCTCGGCGACCTGGCCGAGGACACCCCGCTGTGTGAGGACTCCCCGCGCCTCCGGGAGTTCCTGGCCGACAACGACCTGGGCGTCGACAGCACCGAGGAGCTGCTCGACGAGGCCAACATGGGCAGGCTGACGGTCACCGCCGCCGAGGGCCTGCGCGAGGACGGCAGCTGCTACGAGGACGTGTACGCGTTCGGCGGGCGCTCGTTCTCGATCTTCACCACCGGGGGCGAGCTGCTCTTCGACTCCGGGTCGGACTTCGAGCGGATCACCGCCGAGGCCGCGCCGGAGTTCTTCAACTCCAACCACGCGGAGAACGCCTTCGACAACCGCAGCGACGACAAGGGCCCCGAGCCCGAGGGGGTCGTGCTCGGCGAGGTGGCGGGCCGCACCTACGCGTTCGTGGGCCTGGAACGGGTGGGCGGAGTGATGGTCTACGACGTCACCGACCCCCGGGAGGCCTCCTTCGTGCAGTACCTCAACAACCGCGACTTCACCGCAGAGCCCGGTACCCGCGAGGCGGGTGACCTCGGCGCGGAGGGCCTGGCCTTCATCAGCGCCTCGGACTCGCCGATCCGGGGCGTCCCGCTGCTGGCCGTGGCCAACGAGGTGTCCGGCTCGACCACCCTGTACCGGGTCGACCCGGCCTGACCGCGCTCCGCCGCCGGGCCGCCCCATCCGCGACCCGGCGGCGGCCGTCACGCGGTCCGGTGGGAGGCGGAGCCCCGGCGGGACCGCCGCAGGCACCACTCGGCGACGAGGAGGTTGGGCACCCAGCACAGCCACGCGATGCCCTGGTAGACCTCGCGGAAGACCGCCTCCTCGTCACCGCCGTGCGCCGGGCCGAGCAGCGGTGTGAGGGCGGGCACCAGCACCGGCACCAGCACGCGCAGCATCACCCCGGCCATCGTCAGTGCGAACAGGCGCAGCATCCACTCCCGGTGGTCGGCGTGGCGGCCCTGCCGGATCGCGCGGTACCCGGCCACGCCGATGGAGAACCACAGCACGGCCAGCAGTGAGAACCCCGCCTGAGCGGCGAAGCCGTAGGTGCTCATCACGCCCACGACCAACCCGGAGAGCGCGCCGGGGAACACCCCGGCGAACAGGTGGATCCGGCCGATCACACGGTGGGTCCCGCCGCGCCGCAGGGCGGGGAACAGCTGGAGGGGAGCCGTGGTGAGCGCGATGACCGAAGCCGCAACGTGGACCAGCAGGAACGGGTAGTGGGGCGGCCAGTCCGGCCGCAGGTCCACCTGGGAAGCGGCGGGGTCCAGGCCCACGTAGGCGGAGGCGGCGAACACGGCGACCAGCGCGCACAGCGTCGTCACGGCGGTGAGTACGGCGGTGCGGCGCCTGCGCCGGGGAGCGGGGCGGGAGGCCGGGGGCGCGAGGGCGCCGGGGGGAGGGGGCATCGTTCTTCCTTCGGTGGGAAGGGACGTGGCTTCCCCTCAAGGCTGGCCGTCGACGGGGGCGCGCGGTATCGGGTTCATCCCGGAAGATCGGTGGACCCGAGGGCGTCCGCGGGGACCGGGCCCCGGAGCCCCCTAGGGAACGCCGCCACCGACTGTTCTCCCGCCCCCGCCCCCGGGTGTCTTCAGGGTGGGACCGCCGAGACGGGCGCCCCCGCCGGCGGCGGGGAGCCGCCGGAAAAAAGATTCGGCCGCCGTGTCGAACACGGCCCGTCCCGTTCGATGTGAGGGTGAGAGCACACCACGAGAGAGGCAACAGCGATGCGCACCCTGATCGTCACCGCGTTCGTGTCCGTCGACGGCGTCATGGAGGCCCCGGGCGGGGAGCCCGGTTACCGCAACTCCGGCTGGACCTTCAAGGACGTCGCGATGGACGAGGCGGCCTACGAGATCAAGGAGCGCGAACAGCGGGAGGCCACCGCCCTGCTTCTCGGCCGCCGCAGCTACGAGGCCTTCGCCCCGGTCTGGCCGACGATGGTGGAGGAGTTCGCCGGGTACAACGCCATGCCCCGGTACGTCGTCTCCACCACGCTCGCCGAGCAGGACCCGCGCTGGCCGGCCACCGTCCTGCGTTCGCTCGACGACGTGGCCGAGCTCAAGAAGACCGAGGGCGGGCCCATCTCCGTGCAGGGCAGCGCCACCCTGGGCCGGGCCCTGGCCGACGCCGGGCTGGTCGACCGCTACCACCTGCTGGTCTTCCCCCTGCTGCTCGGCGCGGGCAAGCGCCTGTTCAGCGACACGGACAAGGACGCCACGAAGCTGCGCCTGGTCGAGCACGAGGCGTACTCGAACGGCGTCCAGAAGCAGGTGTTCGACGTCGTCGGCTGAGCCCTCGGGGTGCGCCGCCGGGCCGGGCCCCGGCCCGGCCTCACCCGCGGGGGAAGAGTCCGTCGGTGAAGGCGTTGCGGAACTTCCCGGCCGGGTCGAGCGCGCGTGTGAGGCTCGCGAAGTCCGCCGCGCGCTCGTACCCGGCGGTGATGTCGGCCGGGGACATCCCGGTGAGCTTGCCCCAGTGGGGGCGGGCGCCCAGCGGCAGGAGGCGCTCCTCCACGGCTGCCAGGACCGGCGCCACGGCCCGCGGGTCCGGGAGCCAGGTGAAGTGGAAGGTGACGCAGTCCCGTCCGTGGGCGGGGCTCAGCCACAGGTCGTCCCCGCGGACCGTGCGCACCTCCGCGACGTACAGCGTCGGGGCCAGCAGGTGCCCGATCCCGCGCAGGGCCGCGAACGCGGCGCCCGCGGCCTCCCGGGGCACGTAGAACTCGGACTGCAACTCCCTGCCCGCGCTCGGCTCCAGCTCGGGACGGAAGTGCGGGAGCCGTTCGTACCAGGGGCCGACGACCCCCATCTGCTCGGTGCTGGGCTCGGGAGGCATCCCCGGGACGGGGTGCACCGGCCCCGGCGCGGGCCGACCGCCGTTCCAGGCGCCCTCGGGGCGGTCGGTGCGGTGCTTGAGCCACACGGCGGCCTCACCGCACCAGTCGGTGAACACGCTGACGCTGTAGGCCGCGCCGAACACGTCGTCGACGCGGTCGGCCACCTCGTCCAGGGCCACCCCGACACGGACCCGCTGGGTCATCGTGAACGCCGGTTCGACCTCCAGGGTGAGCCGGGTGGTGACGCCCAGCGCACCCAGAGCGACCACCGCGCCGGGGAAGACCTCCGGGTCCGCGTCGCGGCTCAGCCAGGTCAGGTCGCCGTCGGGGCCCATGAGCTGTACCGCGCGCACGGCGGCGGACAGGCAGCGCTGGCCGTCCCCGGACCCGTGGGTGCCGGTCGCGCAGGAGCCCGCGACCGAGATGTGCGGCAGCGACGCCAGGTTCGCCAGCGCGAACCCCCGCTCGTGCAGCGCGGTGACCAGTTCGGCGTAGCGCATGCCGGCGGTGACGGTGACGGTCCGGGCCCCGGCGTCGATCTCGGCCTCCGAGGGCAGCCCGTCCAGACGCACCAGGTCGGCGTCGGAGTCGGCGACGAGGTTGAAGGAGTGGCCGCTGCCCAGGGCGCGGATCCGCTCGCTGCCGCGGACGACGCGGCGCAGCTCGTCCAGCGTCCGGGGTCGGTGGACCCGCGGACTGCCGAAGGTCACGTTGCCTGCCCAGTTGGTGGTCTGCGCGTGCGGTGCTGACATGGGGCGCTCCGTGGGTGGGACGAGCGGCGTGGGGCCCCGGCTTCCCGGGTGCCGCCACGGCAGGCGGCTTCCCGGAGGATAGCCGGGCGGCCCTCCGCGAGGTTCGCCCGGGGAGGACGCTTGTGTCCGGTTGACCGCACGGGGGGACCCGTACGCGTTCGGACACCTGGCACGACGTTCCAAACGCCGTAAGGTTCACTCTTTTCCTTTGACGATTGTTGGAAGAAATGGATGCCGCCTGAGGCTGAATGGCTCGGCTGGTTACGGTTTTGTTGTTGTGCTACGCCTCTTCGGGTGCCGGTGCGGCATGAGGATCATTTCTCGACGGCGGAGTGCCACACCTGCCTCCGTCGGGCCCGAACCGCGGCCCCGGACGAAGGCCTCCCCTCCCCACTGGTCGAGGGCTCAGCGCGTCCGCAATCCCCCGTGGCCGGTCCGGGAGACACGGGCCGGATCGATCCGAACGAGGATTCCCTTGACATTCTTTTCCCCCGTTTCCGCACGTCGTGTATTGCAGGGCGGCGTCGCCTTCGCCGCGTTCGGCGCGCTCAGCGTCGCGGCGGCTGTTCCCGCCCACGCCGAGAACGGAGAGATCGGCTTCGCACGGGCGAGTGTTGCCGGTGAAGGCAGGATCATCGGGTTCTACCCGCGAGGCGGAGACGTCGGGGGCTAGGGCGGTCCGCTGTATGACGGAGAGGTGTTCTCCGACTCCCCCAACAGGGTCCGGGTGGACGTGGAGGAGGACGACCTCTACTCAGAGGTGATCTTCAGGGAGCTCCGTACCGAGATCGCTGAGGCCGATATCGAGGCTATGAGGGCAGCGGTCGAGAACGGTGAGTCCCAGGCGGGCCTGGAGAACAGCGAGCCCGGTGCCCCGGAGGATCCCGGTGAGGACGAGGCGCCCGGCGGCGAGGAGCCCGGTGGGGGCGGGGGACCCGGTGACGAGGACGGAGGGTCCGGCGGTGGGGACGGGACCGGTGGGGAGGGCGACGACGGCACCGGGGGCGGGAGCGGCCGGGACGGTGACTCCGGCGACGTCGATGACACGGATGACGCGGACGACCGCGACTCCTCCGAGACGGGGGCCGGAAACGGCTCCGGCGGTCCTCTGGCGCAGACCGGCAGCCCGGTCGCGGGCCTGATCGCCGCCGGTGCCACCGTCTACGTGGCTCGCCGCAGGAAGAACGCCTCCGCGTCCGCCGAGGAGGCGAGCGAGGGCTGACCGAGGACGGTTGTCCGGTCCTGACACGGCGCCCGGGGGCCCGACCCCCGGGCGCCGCTCCGTATGGGGCCTCCCGGTGCCGCCCGTCCCGCCCGTCGGCACCGCATTGGTAAACGTCGTTTAAATCGGCTTCGGGAGAGAACGACACAGAGGAGGTCGGCGTCGCCGCATCAGTGGTCGCGTAGTGGCCGATGTCGGCAGACGGAACACGCAACACGGGATGAGGGGGAAGCTCGCCATGACGAGCGCATTGCGCATTGGTTCGGTCCGAGTCGCGGCCCTGGGAGCGGTGTCGTTGCCCGCGCTCCTGATCGCGTCCGCGCCCGCGGTCGCCGAGAACGCCGACTCCGGTGCGGGCGCCATGAGCGTCCGCGACTGCACGGCGGCGGACTTCGAGGTGACCGAGACGGCGCGCGAGGGTGCGGCCGGTAGCGTCCACATCGAGTTCGAGCTGGTCAAGCAGGAGCCGCTCACCCCCCAGGACGACGTGGCGTGCACCATGTACCCCTCCGTCGAGAACATGTACTGGGGCGACTCCGAGGGCAACCGCGTCGGGGCGGACGCGGAGGTCGAGGGCCAGGACGGCGACGTCTTCGCGCTGTACCCGGGCGACGCGGCCACGGTGACCGTGTCCCGCCCCAACCCGGAGGTCTACGACCCCGAGGAGTGTGGTCCCACCGAGGTGGCCGGGGCCCACCTGTTCCTCCAGAACGACGAGGGCGCCGCCTACGTGCCCACGGGCGGGAACGACCGCGTCTGCGCCAACCCGGACATGGGCGCGTCGACGGTCTCCGAGATCACCCCGGCCTGACCCGGCCCGGCGCGGCTCGGTCCTCCGGGGCCGGGCCGCGCCGGTTTCTCTCCCCGCCGCCCCGCCCCTGTCCCCGAACGAGGACGGCTTCCCCGTGCCCTCGAACGAGGGCGGAGAAGACGGGGCGCCGGAGGAGCCCACCCTCACCGGGTGGCCGAACCCCGATGCCCCGGCCAGTTCCGGAGTGCTGTTGAGGAGCGCTTCGGTTCGGTCGGCGCGTCGGTCCGCCATGCCGCGGAGCAGGTCGTGCCCGCCCCCGACTGACCAGATGACGGCGGCCCCGCCCGGGGCCGCTCCAGACCCTGCCGCGCCGCTCGCTGGCGTGTGATGAGAGACAGTCCTCCGATGGACGCCTTCGAGACGAAGAACGGTTCGGTCCGGGGTTGTCGAACCTCCGCCGAAGTCGTCGTCCTCGGCATCTCCTACGCCGCCCCGCCTTGCGGCGCCAACCGGTTCCGGAAACCCCTCCCGGCACCGGCGCGGACCGGAGCGCGGGACTGCACGGCCACCCCCGTGCGGTCGCCCGACGGGGAGGACGTCCTCACCGTCAACGTGTGGACCCCGGTCCCCGAGGGCGGCCGTCCGCCCGTCCTGGTCTGGACCCACGGCGGCGCCTGAAACTTCGGGTCCCCGGCCCAGCCCGACTTCGACGGCACCGCGCTGGCCCGCGCCGGTCTGGTCGTGGTCACCCTCAACTACCGGCTCGGCTCCGAGGGCTTCGGCCGTGTCCCCGCCTACGTCGTCGGGCTCTGGCGCGGAACTGACACAGCTGTGTGCAACCATGTCCGCCGGGTCGTGGCCCCGGTCCTCTCCGGTGCCGACGAGGCCGCCCGCCACGACGTGACGCTGGCGGCGGCCGCACTCGTGGAGGCCGAGGGCCGGGCGGTGCGCGGGGCGGCGGTGGACCACCTCACCGCCTACACCGTGCAGCGGGCCCAGGACTGGCAACCCTTCTGACGGTGCCTCTCAGACCCCCGCGTGCCCTGACGTCTCTTCGAGACCACGGGGCCCAGGGCACGCGGGCCCCAGACCAGCACTCAGTCGCTCCTCGACCCCCAGGCAGCACAAAAGAAACCGCCGGGCCTGTGTGGTGTGCAGGTCCGGCGGTTTCTCCACTGTCTCAAGGTGGTGCACTCGGGAGGACTCGAACCCCCAACCTTCTGATCCGTAGTCAGATGCTCTATCCATTGAGCTACGAGTGCAGGTTGTTCAGTTGTGTGTCGCCCGGTCTCCCTGGCGACGTCTTTGACTCTATCACGCTGTCGGAGGGCCTCGAACCGTTTTGTGAGTGTGCGACCGGTCATGCCGGTCCCCGCCTCCTGGCCGGTCCAGAGCGGCGGGCGGCGGCCCCGGCATGACGCGGTCACGCCGGGGCCGCCGATCCGGAAGCGGGCCCGGACCACGGTGTCAGCAGGCCCCGCCGAGGACCACCCCGTCGACGCGGGAGACGCCCGCGTTGCGCTGCGCGCCCACGCGCCGGTTGACCTCCTCGGGCGCCACGGCCTCGCCCTGCTGGTGGTACACCCAGTCGACGTCCTGCACGTAGGTGCTCGGGCCGCCGGTGTGGCCGCTCATGTCGACGAACCACTGGTTGAAGTTGATCGACATCGGCGACGACGGGTAGTACTTCCCGCTGTGCTCGGCCACCAGGTGCGTGTCCACGTAGTAGCGGACCACGCCGCCCTCGACCTGGACCACCAGGTCGCGCCATCCGTCGAAGGAGCGGTTCACCACGTCGCTGGTGTTGTCCGCGACCCAGGGGTCGCGCTGGTAGGTGTGGTACGAGGTCAGGTACATGGCCTCCGCGGGGGCGCCCCAGCCCGAGTTGGGCAGGTACTCGAAGTCGAGCTCGCTGTAGGCGGGATCGTTGTCGTAGGCCAGCGGCGTGATCGTGTAGAAGGTCTGGAGCACGGTGTCGCCGTCCTGGCCGGAGACCGGGGCGTCGGCGAACCGGACCTTGGCGGCGTAGGTCCCCTCGTGGAACTTCTCCTCGCCGAAGGTCAGCTCGGCCTGGCTGGTGCCCGCAGGGGTGCCGTCCGTGGTCGAGGTCAGGCGCAGCAGGGAGTCGCCGTCCTCCTCGGCGAAGGACACGTTGTCGGCGTCCCAGGACGCGCCGGGCACGCCGGGGCCGCCGGGCCAGCTGCGGACGTTCCAGCCCTGGTCGCGCAGGGCCGGGTCGGTGTGGCCGCCGTAGTCGAAGTCGTCGAAGAACAGGCCGCACGCCGAGGACGTCTGGTCGGCGACCGTCTCCACCTCGACGGGGGAGTTCGTCGTGCAGGCGGTGAGGGGGAGTGCGACGGCGCAGGCCAGGGCGATGTGGCCGGGGCGGATGCGGGAGGACACGGGGAACACCTCGGATTCTGGGAGGAGTGGCGGGGGAGATCGGGCACCGGGCCGAGGAGCTCGGTTGGCGGAGGTCCCGGCCGGGGAGGTGCTAGAAAGCGGTCAGCGTCACGTCGAGGGACGCCGGCGCGTGGTCCTGGACGTAGGACGCGAAGTCCGACACGTCGTCGAAGGCGAAGCCGTAGGCCTTGCCGTCCACGGTGTTCTCGTGGAAGACCGCCGCGTAGCGGTTGGTGGTCTCGTGGTTGTAGAACGCCGCGGGGTCGGTGACCGGGTGCTCGGCGGTGTCCAGCAGCGTCGAGCGGTTGAACGCCGCGCCCAGGATCGCGGCCACCGGGCCGGTGATGCCGTCGTTGGGGGCCGCCAGGGCGCCGTCGCAGAAGAAGACGTCGCGGGTGGAGGGCTTGGGGATCGGGGCCACGCCGCCGTCGAAGACCAGGTTGCCCGAGCCGTCCACACGGCCGGTGAAGGTCCCGGCGTTGGTGGTGACGCGCAGGTCGGTGGTGCTGTAGCGCTCCCAGACCTGGTCGATGTAGGAGTCGTAGTAGTCGGCCGGGAACAGTCCGGCGTCCAGCCCGTGCCCGGGGGCGATGACGAGTCCTCCCTCGCTCAGCACGAGCGACGAGAAGACGGGGTCGGCGGAGAGCGCGGCGAAGACCGCGTCGCGGCCGCCCGGCTCGAACGTGCCGGTGGTCTGGTCCGCCTCGCCCTGGAGGCGGATGGCCAGCGGCACGCTGAACTGGTCCACCATGCTGGTGTTGCAGTACATGCCGGTCTCGTTGTGGGTGAACTCCACGGTGTCGTGGAGCACCCCGTGGCTGGGGTCGGACTCCACCCAGCCCGCCGGGTACTGGAGCGCGGGCCTGCCGTTGCCGTCGGTGACGACCTTGAACCGGAGCTTGCCGCCGAGGGCGAAGTACACCCGGCCGGACATGAACGGCAGGGTCAGCTCGCCGACCGAGTCCAGCGGGATCGAGTAGTCGGTGAACCCGTCGTCGGTGTTGTCGGACTCCGCGACCGGGTGCGCGACGCCGTCGGCGTCGACCCAGGTCTGCGTGCCCGTGGTCGGGTCGGTGCCCACGATGTAAGCGCGGATCCCGCTGTCGGGGAAGGTTCCGGTCTCGTTGGTGACCCTCACCGGAAGGGCGCCGGCCTGGCCGCCGCCCGAGGTGAGTTCACCGTTGTTCGCCTCACGGGAGCAACCTGTCGTGACGATCAGGGTGCTGACGGTGGCGAGCGATGCGCCGCCGAGGAACAGTCTTCGGTCGATCATGGGGGTCGCCTCACTGGAGGGGCTGGTAAGACGCGCCCAATCTGTCGACCGTCGAAGCGCCGCGTCAACCCGGGGTCACGATCCGCTTGGGACCTCCCCGTGTTCTTACTGGTAACAAAGTCGTCGGGTGGCCCATGTCACACATGAACCGAATCATTTTCGGCTCTGCGAGTGAACGTTTTCGGCGGATGGGCGTCCGCAGGAGTTCTCCCGGTGGTGGAAGTGTCGATGGGGGTTCGTGGGTTCCGGCTCTGTCATGAAAGATGACTAGCTTGTGAACTTTTCCTTTTCCGGGCGCGTGGCGGAAGGCGCCCGGCCGAGCCGCCGACGCGGCCCCGGTCCGCGCCTCCACGGCTCCCGGACTACGCCTTCGCGCCCTCGGCGGACTCGACCGGCTCGGCCACCCCGGCCTCCAGGGAGCGGCCCGCCTCCAGCATCCGGCCGATCAGCTCGTCCCTGGCCTCCCTGACGGCGCGCGCGTTCAGGGCCTCGCCGTGCAGCTGGTCGGCGTTGCCGCCGTCGGAGTCCACCTGGACGAGCAGCAGGTCGAGTTCGCGCTGGCGCTCCTCGACCCTCTGGACCTGCTCCCACTCGGTGTGCGCGGACAGGGCCTCCTCGACGGCGGCGCCGTAGTCCCGGATCGCGTCCACCCGCGCCGCCAGCTCCCAGTACACGGCCTCGTGCCGCTCGTGCTGCTGGTCCAGCACGGCGCGCACCCGGTCGGAGACGGCGTCGAGGGAGTCCGCCACGTACTCCTCCCTGATCCGCTCGTGCCGGTGCAGCAGCGAGGCGATCCGCCACTCCTCGGCGCGCAGGACCGACAGGGGCTGGGCCGCGTCGAAGGAGTCGCCCAGCCGCAGGTCCGCCTCCTCGACGGTCCCGATCGTCCTCTGCACGTCCAGCAGCAGACGGGCGCCGTGCCGACCGAGGTTCGCGGGCACCAGGTAGCGGTCCGCGTGCGCCGCCGCCAGCCGGTCGCCCCGGGGCCACCACCACCCCGCCCACAGGGCGGCGGCCGCGTACACCGCGCCCGGCACGAACCAGTAGAGGTTGAAGGCCCACTCGGGCCCCGCCAGGGCGAGGAACCAGCTGGTCAGGGTCGCGGGCACGAAGGCCAGGGAGAACGCCTGCCAGGACCGGCGCCGCGAGGTCCGGGACAGCCACCGCGGCAGCAGGGACCGGGGGCGCACGCGGGTGACGGCGAGCCCGGCGGCGCCCACGGCCGCGGCCTGCACCAGCAGACCCAGGAAGTACAGGATGACCGACCACACCAGGAGGGGGCCGCTGACGAGCGCCCAGAGGAGGCTCAGCGCGGCCACCGCGGTCCCGCCCGCCGCCATGCGCGTCCGGTTCGGGAACCGGGGCTGCTTGGCCCAGGCCCGCTTCGAGCGCAGGAAGGGCAGGTGCCTTCGGAGCCTTTCGGTGAGGCGGGGAGGCAGTGAGGGGTCCAGGACGGGGCGTGCGCCGTCACGCGTGCTGTCCGCGACCTTCCACCGGCTGTCCGACACTGGTTCGGCTCCTCTCGCGTGCGGTTGCGCCGCGCTCGGCCCCTTCCGTTTTCGGACACGCGTTTCGGACGCGCGGTTTCTCGGGAGGGTCCGCACCGCACGTTACCGCCCCGGCACGGAATCCGTACCGGGGCGGTGGTCACGAATCGCGCCTCAGCCCGCGACGGCCTCCTCCACGGCGGCGGCCCACAGCGACACCGCGCTGTCGACCTGGTCGCCGTCGACGATGAGCGGCGGGATCATCCGCACCACGTTCCCCTCGGGGGCGCAGGTGAGCAGCAGGAGTCCGTGCCTGGCCGCGGCCTGCTGGGCGCGCAGCGCGGTGGCGCCGTCCGGCGTCCCGTCGGCGGCGGTGAACTCGTTGCCGAGCATCAGTCCCCGGCCGCGCACGTCGCCGATGACCGGGTTGGCCTCCGCCACCTTCTCCAGGCCCAGGCGCAGCCGCTCGCCCATGCGCGCGGAGTTCTCCACCAGGCCCTCCTCCTGGATCACGTCCAGGGTGGCCAGGGCGGCGGCGCAGGACACCGCGTTGCCGCCGTAGGTCCCGCCCTGGGAGCCCGGCCAGGCCTTCTCCATGATCGCGGCGGGGGCGGCGATCGCCGACAGGGGGAAGCCGCTGGCCAGGCCCTTGGCGGTGATGACCACGTCCGGCCGGATGCCCGAGGGCTCGTGGCCCCAGAACGTGCCCGTGCGCCCGAATCCGGTCTGCACCTCGTCCGCGACCAGCAGGAACCCGTGCCGGTCGGCGCGCTCGCGCAGCCCCTGGAGGAAGGCCGCGGGCACCGGCACGTACCCGCCCTCGCCCAGCACCGGCTCGATGAACACGGCGGCCGTGTCCCTGGGCGAGGTCACCGTGGAGAAGAGGTAGTCCAGCTCGCGCAGCGCGTACGCGACCGCGTCGGCCTCGGACACGCCCAGCCGGTAGGCGTACGGGAACGGTGAGACCACCACGCCGGGCATCAGCGGGCCGATGCCCGCGCGGATCTTGACCCCGGACGTGGTCAGCGACGCGGCGCCCATGGTGCGTCCGTGGAAGGACCCCTGGAACACGATGGCGTTCTGCCGACCGGTCGCCTGCCGGGCCAGCCGCAGGGCGGCCTCGACGGCCTCGCTGCCCGAGTTCACGTAGAACAGCCGGTCGAGCCCTGCGGGCAGCACCTCGCCCAGCCGCTCGGTGAGCCGCAGCAGGGGTCGGTGCATCACGGTGGTGTACTGGCCGTGGACCAGGGTCCCGACCTGCTCCTGCGCGGCGGCCACGACGCGGGGGTGGCAGTGGCCGGTGCTGGTGACGCCGATGCCGGCGGTGAAGTCGAGATAGCGGCGGTCGTCCTCGTCGTAGATGTAGGCGCCCTCGCCTCGGGCGGCGACGACCGGTGTCGCCTGCTTGAGGATCGGGGAGAGCTCCGCCATGCGTGGCCTCGATTCCGTGTCGCGTGTTCCGTAGGATTGTTGACAATCGACGCTGCTATGGAAACATCCGTGCGGCGACGGTGTCCAGTGGACGCACGTTGGGCAGTTCTGACCACAGGCCGATTCTCGACCGGGGAGTAGCGAACATGTCGGATCAGGAAGCACGGGTCGTCGCGCAGGTGGACAAGAGGCTGTTCATCGGCGGGACGTGGCGCGACGCCGCCTCCGGGGGCTCCTTCGAGGTGGAGGACCCCTCCACGCGCGAGGTGCTCTGCGAGGTCGCGGACGCGGGGAAGGAGGACGCGCTCGACGCCCTGGACGCGGCGCACCGGGCACAGGCCGACTGGATGCGCACGGCGCCCAGGGACCGCGGCGAGATCCTGTACCGGGGCTACGAGCTGCTGATGGAGCGCCGCGAGGACCTGGCGGTCCTGATGACCCTGGAGATGGGTAAACCCCTCGCCGAGGCGAAGGGGGAGATCGCCTACGCCGCCGAGTTCCTGCGCTGGTTCTCCGAGGAGGCCGTGCGCATCGAGGGGAGGTTCTCCACCTCTCCCGACGGCAAGTCCCGCTTCCTGGTCATGCGCCAGGCGGTCGGCCCCTGCATGCTCATCACCCCCTGGAACTTCCCCATGGCGATGGGCACCCGCAAGATCGGCCCCGCCATCGCCGCGGGGTGCACCATGATCCTCAAGCCCGCCCACCAGACACCCCTGTCCGCCCTCGCCCTCGCGGGCATCCTCTCCGAGGCCGGACTCCCCGAGGGCGTCCTCAGCGTCATCCCCACCACGGACCCGGGCTCGGTCACCGAGCCCCTGCTCAGCGACGGGCGCATCCGCAAGGTCTCCTTCACCGGTTCCACCGCCGTGGGCCGCAAACTCCTCGAACAGAGCGCCGGGCAGGTCCTGCGCACCTCCATGGAGCTGGGCGGCAACGCGCCCTTCCTGGTCTTCGACGACGCCGACATGGACGCCGCCGTGGACGGCGCGATGCTCGCCAAGATGCGCAACATCGGCGAGGCCTGCACGGCCGCCAACCGCATCTACGCCCAGGCGGGCGTCGCCGAGGAGTTCGCCGAGCGCCTCAGCCGCCGCATGGGTGCGCTGCGCCTGGGCCGCGGCGTGGACGAGGGCGTCGACGTGGGCCCGCTCATCGACGACAAGGCCCGCGACAAGGTGCAGGGCCTGGTGGACGACGCCGTCGGCAAGGGCGCCCGCGTGCTGGTCGGCGGCGGCCCCGGCGACGGTCCGGGCCACTTCTACCAGCCCACCGTGCTCGCCGACGTGCCCTTCGAGGCCGAGCTGTCCACCACCGAGATCTTCGGTCCGGTGGCCCCGGTGCTGCCCTTCGAGACCGAGGACGAGGTGCTGCGGGCCGCCAACGACACCGAGTACGGCCTGGTCAGCTACGTCTACACCCGCGACCTCAACCGGGCGCTGCGGGTCAGCGAGAACCTGGAGACCGGCATGGTCGGCCTCAACCAGGGCGTGGTCTCCAACCCGGCGGCGCCCTTCGGCGGGGTCAAGCACTCCGGTCTGGGCCGCGAGGGCGGCCGGGTCGGCATCGACGAGTTCCTGGAGACCAAGTACGTCGGCATCGGCGGAATCTGACCGGATACCGGGTAATCCGGGGGTTCGGCTGTGACGCGGACGCGGCACCGCCTACGCTCGCTCCATGGACACTCGGATTCCCGACGACGGCGACACCGCCGCCGCTCTGGCCTCCGTCAGGGCGGCGGGCGGCGAACCGTCGCCGGAGGCACGGGCGGACCTGGAGCGGGTCGCACGCGGTGAGATGAGCTTCGAGGAGGCCAGGGAGCGCATCCTGGCCAGGTACCAGCTGCGGGAGTGAAGGGACGACACGGCGCGCCCCGTCTGCTGACAGTCCTCTTACCGGTGATCTTGCTACCAGTGCCACTGTCGGCGCCGACAGTGGCACTGGTAGCAAGATCACGCGGGGACGGGCGCGTCCGGGTTCCGCGAGCGTTCTAGGCCTCGGGGGCGGACTCTCCGCCCTCGCCGTTGATGCGCTCCACGGTGTCCACCATGTGCGCCTCGATCAGGAGCAGCAGCTCCTGCTCCGCCCCGTCCACGATCGCGTCCAGGATGCGGCGGTGCTCGTCCAGGAGCTCCTCCGGCTCCGGGTACACGTCCTGCATCACCGTGAGGCACATCCGGGTCTCCACCAGCAGCGTCTGCGCCATGCGCTCAAGGCGGCTGTTGCCCGCGCAGCTGACGAGGGTCTGGTGGAAGGCCTGGTCGGCGTCGCTCATGGCGTTGCGGTCGCGGCCCGCCGCCGCGGCGGCGAGCCGCTCCACGGCCGGGGTGAGTCGGGCGACCGCCTCGCCCCGGTTGCCGCGCATGATGAGTTCGCACGCGGTCCGCTCGACGGCGAGCCGGGCCACGTAGACGTCGCGCACGTCCGCCGGGGAGAGCTCGCGCACGAACAGGCCCCTGTGCCGTTCGCTGCGCAGCAGCCCCTCCTGCACCAGGCGCTGCATCGCCTCGCGCAGGGGGCCGCGGCTCACCCCGAGCTGACCGGCCAGCTCGGACTCGCCGAGCTGGTCCCCCGGCGCGAGTGAGCCGTACATGATCGCGGACCGCAGCTGGTCGGCGATCAGCTCGGCGGTGGACCGGCGGGGCACGGGTCTGAGCTGGCCTGGGGCGGGCATGGCCGCCCTCCTCTCGGATCGGGGACGGGACGCGGGCGCGTCGTCGAGGTTAACGGGGCGCCAGGACGCTGTTGACCGCGGCCGAACCCGAACGGAACAGCGTGCCCGGTCCGGAGCCCCGTCCCGCGGTCGCCCCCGCCAGGCGCAGGCCCTCCCACACGCTCACCTGGTTGGCGGTGAGCACGGTCTTGCCCAGCAGCGCCTCCAGGGGGTCGATGAGGTGGGCGCTGTGCAGGGCGGTGTCCGGCACCAGGACGGCCTCGGCGCGCTGGTGGTCGTTGGAGATGACGAAGTCCAGGACGTCGTCCGGGTCCAGGTCGCCGACCTCGGCGGCGGTGGCGATGCCGTGGCTGGCCAGCGACAGCACGGTCACCCCCGCCTCGGTGAGGAACTCCACGAACCGCTGGGCGACGTCGTCGGGGTAGGTGGCGGCGATCGCCACCCGTGAGACGCGCAGCTGGCCCAGCGCGTGCACGAAGGCGAACGAGGTGCTCGACGACGGCGCCCCCGCGTGCTGGCGCACCCCCTCGACCTGCCTGCGGGCGCCCTCCCAGCCGAACACGAAGCTGCCGCTGGTGCAGGCCCACACCGCGGCCTCCACCTCCATCATGGCCAGTTCCTGGGCGCCCTTGGCGAGCACGTCCTCGCCGCCGACGTCGAGCAGGGCGTCCACCCGGTGGGCGTCCTCGCGCATGAGCGTGTGCACCACGGGGAGCTCGACGCCCCCTCCGAGCAGCCCCTCGAAGGCCTTGTAGTCGTCCTCGGCACTGAATCCGGGGTAGAGGAATCCGACGCGGGTCATGTGGGTCTCCTTTGCGTCACGTCCCGCGCATCACGCGGCACTCGGTGCGGCGACGTCGATCAGGCTCTGTCCGTGGGCCACGGCCTGGCGGCCCGCGGCCCTCATCACGGCCCACATGGTCACCTGGTTGGCCGCGATCACCGGTTTGCCCAGCTCGCGTTCCAGGGGCGCGATGATGTCGTAGGTGAGCACGTTGGTGCAGCTGATGAACACGGCCTGGGCGTCGGGGTGGTCCACCGAGTGCACCGCCTCGGACACCTCGGCGTAGGTCACCCGCCAGATGTGGCTGAGCAGGCCCAGCCCCACGCTGGAGGTCACGGCGACGCGGTGCTCGGCGAGGTAGGCCAGGAGCCGGTCGGTCACGCTGTCCACGTAGGGCGTGACGACGGCGATCCGGTCGGCGCCGAGCGCGTCCAGGGCCTGGACCAGCGCCCCGGACGTGGTGACGGCGGCGGGCGCCCCGGCGTCCACCATGGCCTGGTGCAGGCGCCGCTCACCCCGGGCGCCGTGCACGAAGCTGCCCGAGGCGCACGCGTACCCGATGGCCAGGGGCTCGGGGGCGAGCAGCGCGCGGACCGCCGGGTCCACGTGCTCCTCCCGGCACAGGGCGGCGGCCTGGTCGACCGTCACCGGTACGTGTACGTACGGCAACCGCGTGACGTGCAGCGAGACGTCGTCGGGCGTCCAGCGCCAGAGTTCGCGGTCGAGCGCGAAGTCGTAGGGCGCGATGACGCCGACTCCCGCCTGCCACGGCGTCCGCGTGCTCGCGGCCAGTTCGACGACCTGCCGCTGCGCGTCGGTGCCGTTCGTGGGCTCTCCGTCGGTCCGCATCGGTCACTCACCTCCCGGATGTGTGTTGTCGTTGCCGTCCCCGCGGGGACGCGGTCGCTCCGCGTCCGGGGCCCGAGGGCCGACCGTGGACGCGGACGCTGGGGCCTGCGAGCCGGTCAGCGCTCCAGGCGCTCGTACACCAGGCGCTCGCCGACGCTGCCCGAGCGCCAGACGTCGTCGCAGGCCTCGGCCATGGCGGGCAGGTTCTCGACGACGGTGGCGAACACGTTGCCGGGGACCCAGCCGACGTCGCCGTTGAGGAGCAGGTTGTTGCGCCCGTAGAAGAGGGCGAGGTCGATGACGCCGGGCAGGTGGCCGATCCCCTTGTCCTCCTTGAAGGCGCGGTCGAGCATGCCCCCGTCGAAGGAGAAGTAGACGACGTCGCCGGGGATCGGGGTGACGGTGGGGTTCTCCTGGCCGGGCTCGGCCTCGGCGAACCGCGGCACCATCGTGTAGACCTCGTTGCGCGCGTACTTGGCGTGCTGGACCGCGTCGCCCTGCGGCAGGGCGTTCCAGACCGCCTCACAGGTGCGGGGCGCGTCCTTGTCCAGGAGTTCGGCGACGCAGGAGACCCCGCGCCTGGGCAGGGTGATGGTCATGTACCGGGGCAATGGGTAGTCCCTTCGACGTCGGGTGGCGGGACCTGCGGGAACATCCCCGGCGCCGGGGCTGTTGATTGTTGACAATCCTAGGGTCCACAACCCGGATGCGGCAATAACCCCGATGCGAGTGGGTATCCCGGGCAGGTCAGAGGTGGTGTGAGAGGTGCTGGTTTCAGGGGAAACAGTCGATTTGTGGATTGTTGACAATCCTATGTCGGCTCCCTAGCGTTTCCCGTGCAGGGCGATCCGTCCCCGACGACCTCTCTGAACCACCGTCGCCAACCGGAGAGTGCACGCCCGTGAACAGCCTCACCCCGCCCGACCGCCCGAGACTCCTCGTCCTCCACGGCGACGAACTCCCGCCCGGCCGCGAGCGGATGGACGACCATCCCCGGCTCGGGGAGGTCGTCTACGCCACCGCCGACGAACTCCCCGCCAGGCTGCCCGGGACGCACGCGCTCCTGGTGTGGGACCTGTTCACCGAGGCGCTGGCCTCCGCCTGGCCCGGGACCGGCTCCCCTGCCTGGGTGCACGCCGCCACCGCCGGGGTGGACAACCTCATGTTCCCCGGCCTGGTGGAGAGCCCCGCCGTGGTCACCAACTCGCGCGGGGTCTTCGACGAGCCCATCGCCGAGTACGTGCTCGGCCAGGTCGTCGCCTTCGCCAAGGGCTTCCAGCAGACCTGGGAGCACCAGCGCGAGCGCCGCTGGGAGCACCGGGAGACCGAGCGCGTGTCCGGCAGGCGGGTCCTCGTGGTCGGGACCGGGCCGATCGGCCGCCACATCGCCCGCAAGCTGACGGCCGTGGGCATGCGCGTGCGCGCCTCCGGCAGCCGCGCGCGCGGCGGCGACCCCGACTTCGGCACCGTGGTCGAGTCCACCCTGGCCGAACGCGGCGCCGACGGCGCCCCGACCCTGGCCGGCGAACTCCCCGAGGCGGACTACGTGGTGATCGCCGCCCCGCTCACCGACGCCACCCGGGGGCTGGTCGACCGCCGCTTCCTGGGACTGATGAAACCCACCGCGCGGCTGGTCAACGTGGCGCGCGGACCCATCGTGGTCGAGGCCGACCTGGCCGCGGCCCTGGAGCACCGCCTCATCGCGGGCGCCGCACTGGACGTGTTCGAGGACGAGCCCCTCAAGGCGGTCTCCCCGCTGTGGGGGCTGCCCGGGGCGGTGGTCTCACCGCACATGTCCGGCGACGTCGTCGGCTGGCGCGGTGACCTCATGGACCTGTTCCTCGACAACCTCGCCCGTTACCTGGACGGGCGGGAACTGCTCAACGTGGTCGACAAGAGCCGCGGCTACGTGCCCGGCTGACCCCTGATGGCGTGACACGGGAGGCTGAAGTGACGATCCGTTCCGACCGGGCCGGGACCGAGGACGCGAGCGCGGACGTCGGCACGGCCGAGGACGCCCCGGGGGCGACCGCGGTTCCGCAGGCGCGCTCCGGCGGGCCCTCCGTACCGGCCGACCTGTCCGCCGAGCGGCTGCTCGCGGCCTACGCCGCCGGGGAGCTGTCCCCGGTGGAGGCCGTCGACTCCGTCCTGGAGCGCATCGAGCGGGACAACCCGGCGCTCAACGCGTTCTGCCTGGTGCGCCCGGAGGAGGCCCGCGAGGCCGCCCGCGCCTCCGCCGAGCGGTGGCGGCGCGGCGAGCCCTCCGGGGCCCTGGACGGGGTGCCGGTCTCGGTCAAGGACGTCCACCTCACCCGGGGGTGGCCCACCCTCAAGGGGTCGGTCACCAGCTCCCAGGAGGGGCCGTGGGAGGAGGACTCGCCGTCGGTGGCCCGACTGCGGGAGAGCGGCGCGGTGTTCGTCGGCAAGACGACCACGCCCGAGCTGGCGTGGAAGGGCGTCACCGACGGCCCGCTCACCGGCGTCACCCGCAACCCGTGGGACCTGTCCACCACGCCGGGCGGCTCCAGCGGCGGATCCGCGGCGGCCGTCGCGGCCGGGATGGCCCCGCTGTCCACCGGCACCGACGGGGGCGGCTCGATCCGCATCCCGGCCAGCTTCACCGGTGTCTGCGGGATCAAGCCCACGTGGGGCCTGGTGCCGCACTACCCGGCCAGCCCCTTCGGGTCGCTCGCGCACACCGGGCCGCTGGCCCGCACGGTGGGTGACATGGCGCTGATGCTGGAGGTCATGGCCCAGCCCGACGCGCGCGACTGGGCCGCGCTGGCGTCGCCCGCGCCCGGCCTCGGCGACGTGCGCCTGCGCACCGACGCCGAACGCCTGGTGCGGGGCATGCGGATCGCCTACAGCCCCACCCTGGGCGGTCTGGACGTGGACCCGGAGGTGGCCGCGGCGGTCGCCGACGCGGTGGCCGTGTTCGAGGCCCTGGGCGCCCGGGTGGAGGAGGCCGACCCCGGACTGCCCGACTCCCGGGAGGAGTTCCACGTGCTGTGGTACTCCGGTGCGGCCAAGGCCACGGACCGGCTCACGGACCGCCAGCGGGACCTGCTCGACCCCGGCCTGCGGGAGATCGTGGAGGAGGGGCTGACCTACTCGGCGCAGGACTACCTGACCGCGATGGCGCTGCGGATGGAGATGGGCGCCCGGATGGGCGGCTTCCACAGCGCCTACGACCTGCTGCTCACCCCGTCGATGCCGATCGCGGCCTTCGAGGCGGGGCTGGAGTCGCCGCCGCGGCTGGCGGGGGAGCGCTGGACCTCGTGGGCGGGGTTCAGCTACCCGTTCAACATGACCCAGCAGCCCGCGGCGAGCGTGCCGTGCGGGTTCACCGCGGCGGGGCTGCCGGTGGGCCTCCAGGTGGTCGGGCCCAGGCACGCCGACGCCCGCGTGCTGGCGGCCTGCCGCGCGTTCGAGCTCGCCCGGCCCTGGGCGGACCGGAGGCCGTGAATTCTGATGTGTTTCGTGGCTTGTGGGAGCCGCACGCACACCCGCTGCTATCAGGCGCTTTGTTCCACGGATGAGGAGAATTGTCCGTTTGTAGGACCTTCGTCCGAGGAGTTCGGTGCCTAAGGGCCCGCGCGCGGGCCTTCGCACGTATTACCGTCTTCATCGGAGCGGTGTCTGATCGCGGTGACGCAGGGATGAGGATGGGCCGATGCCGGGTGGTGGAGCCGAGGGCGTTCGCAAGCGGATCAGGGTGTTCCTGGTGGACGACCACGAGGTGGTCCGCCGGGGCGTGGCCGCCCTGCTGGAGACCGAGGACGACATGACCGTCGTCGGCGAGGCCGGGACGGCCGAACAGGCGTTGTCGCGGATCCCCGTGGTGCTGCCCGACGTCGCGGTCCTGGACGTGCGGCTGCCGGGCGGGTCGGGCGTGCAGGTGTGCCGGGAGATCCGCTCGGACCACCCCGAGATCGCCTGCCTGATGCTGACCTCGTTCGCCGACGAGGACGCCCTGTACGACGCCGTCATGGCCGGAGCGGCCGGGTACGTGCTCAAGCAGATCCACGGCGCCGACCTGGTCGGGGCGGTGCGCACGGTGGCCTCGGGCGGCTCGCTGCTGGACTCGGGCAGCACCGGCGCGATGCTGGAGCGGCTGCGCGGAGCCCAGGCCGAGCCGGACCCGCTGGCCGAGCTGACCCCGCAGGAGCGGCAGATCCTCGACCTCATCGGCGAGGGGATGACCAACCGGCAGATCGGCGAGCGCCTGTACCTGGCGGAGAAGACCGTCAAGAACTACGTGTCCGCACTGCTGTCCAAGCTGGACCTCAAGCGCCGCACGCAGGCCGCCGTGCTCGTCGCCGAACTGCGCGGCCGCCGCTACTGACCCCGGCTGCCCGGTCCGCCTCAGCGGACGGGCAGCCGGGTCGGCCACGGGGGTCCCGCCAGCCCTGACGGCTCCAGCAGTCCCACGGGCCCCAGCGGCTCCGGTCGCGTCGTCTGTCACCCCTGTCGCGGTGGGTCCTGTCGGTTCCGCGCGGCTCCGATCAGCCCCGCGAGCCCCAGCGGACGCGTGCGGGACCCGCGACTGTCCAGAGGACTCCGGAACCGCACGGAGGCTTCTCCGGGCTCCGGAGAGGTCTCCGGAACCGCGTTCCCAGTCCTCTCAGAAGCTGTCCGGAGGCGGTACGGCGTCGTCGCGCAGGGGCACCCGCCACACCAGCACCGTGCCCCCGTCCTCGCTCCCGCGCGCGGTGAAACCGCCGCCCAGCGCCTGGGCCCGCTGCTCCAGGTTGCGCAGACCGCTGCGCCGCCCCTGCTCGGGCAGGCCCACGCCGTTGTCGGTCACCGTCAGGGCCAGGGTGGTCGGACGCCCGGTGACCGCGGTCTCCTCCACCGCCACCGACACGTGCACCTCCGTCGCGCGCGCGTGCCGCGCCACGTTGGTCAGCCCCTCGCCGAGCACCGCGAGCAGCTGCTCGCCGATGTCGTCGGGCACGGACGCGTCGATCGGCCCGTCCAGGCTCACCCCGGGATGGCACCCCAGGCTGTGCGCGGTGTTCTCGGCCAGCTCCAGGATGCGCCCGCGCAGTGACGTGTCCCTGCGGCTCGGCGGGTTCTGGAGCGCGAAGATCGTCGAGCGGATCTCACGGATGGTGCCGTCGAGCTCGTCGATGGTCCGCTGCACCCGCTCCTCGGCCTCGGGCGAGGTGATCAGCCGCATCGTGCTCATCAGCGTCATCGCCGAGGCGAACAGGCGCTGGATCACCACGTCGTGCAGGTCCTTGGCGATCCGGTCGCGTTCCTCCAGCACCGCCAGGCGCTCGGTGTCGCGCCGCGCCTCGGCCAGTTCGAGGGCCACCGCGGCCTGCACCGAGAACCCGTGCAGCATGCGGCGTACCGCCGCGGTGAACGGGGCACGGTCGGACAGCTTGCCCAGGAGCAGCACCCCGCGCGTGTTCCCCGGGGTGCCCAGGGGCACCACCAGGCCCGAATCGTAGCCGCGGTGGGCGAGCATGGGGCAGTTCGCCCGGCTCAGGTCGGGGACGCTCAGGGCCTCTCCCGACTCGTACACCCACCCGCACGCGGAGTCGTGGATCTCCACCGGCGTCCCCAGGATCTCCTGGGCGATGGGCCCGTCCGCGATCTCCGCGAACAGGTGTCCCCGGGCGCGGGAGTCGGGGAGCATGATCACGGCCGTGTCCGCGCCGCCGATCTCCCGGGCCTGCGCGGCCATGTGGGCGAGCACCTCGGAGGTGTCGGCGCCCGACAGCAGGCGGGTGGTGACCTCGGTGGACGCGGCCAGCCACCGCTCGCGCAGCCGCGCCTCCTCGTACAGGCGCGCGTTCTCGATGGCCACGCCGGCGGCGGTGGCCAGCGCGGTCACCACCGCCTCGTCGTCCTCGTCGAACTCCGCGCCCCTGGCCTTCTCGGTGAGGTAGAGGTTGCCGAAGACCTCGTCGCGCACCTGGATGGGGACGCCGAGGAAACTGCCCATGTGCGGATGGCCCTCGGGGAAGCCCTCGAAGTCGGGGTGCTCGCGCAGGTCGGCCAGGCGCAGCGACGCGCGCTCGTTCAGGGGCACGCCCAGGACGCCCTTGCCGTGGGGGAACCTGCTGATGCGTCGGGCCTGCTCCTCGCTCATGCCCACGGGGATGAACTCGCTGAAGCCCCCGTCCTCGTCCATCACGCCCAGGCCCGCGTACCGGGCGCCGGTCAGCTGCGCCGCCGCCTCGGTCAGTCTGCGCAGCACGGTCGCCAGGTCGAGGTCGCCGCCGATGGCCAGGACGGCCTGGAGCAGCGACTGCACCCGGCCGTGCGCGGACATGCGCGAGTCCAGTGAGTGCACCTCGTTCAGCAGTTCGTCCACGCTGTCGGGGGACAGGGAGGAGCTCTGGGGGATCTCAGTCATGTGTCTGTCAACCTCCGCAGAGCCGGTCGGCGTTGTGGCAATGCGCGTTTCCCTCGGGCGTAATAGTTGAATTGTCGTTGGTTTTTCCCCGGTTTGCCACATCTTGCTGTTCAGGGGCCGGTTCCGGATGGGCGGGAATTCCTGTGGATTCGGGGTTCCGGTCGTCTAATTCATGCTAACGTCGCGATCAGCGGACGCGAGGAGGCCCTTGTGACCTCCCGTCCCACGGCTGGAACGCGCCGCCCAGTGCGGAGCCACCGGCCCCGAACGCCCCCCGCGTGTCGGTCCGCGCCCCACGGTGGAGAGAGGAACCCCCGGTGTCTGGAGTCCACGGTCTCACGAGCGCCCCCGGCGCCCGTTTCGCCGTGCTCCTCGCGCCGATGCGGCGGGCGCTGCTGCTCGCAGCCCTCGTCTCCGGATTCCTGGTCACCGTGTGGCTGACGGCCTCCGACCCCGTGCGGGCGCAGGAGGAGGGGGAGACCGCTCCCCTGACCCACCAGACCGCGTCCGTCGCCGGAGCCGTGCATGCTCCCGCGGCGCAGGCGGTCGCCAACCGGCCGGAGGCGACGAGGGCCGCTCACGGTCACGACGGATCGGGCCAGGACGGTTCGGTTCCGAACGGCTCGGGCCGGAACGGTTCCGGGCAGGCCGACGCCGCGCGGACGGACACGGGCCGCCCCGACTCCGGGGACCGCCCGGACGCCGCGCCCGCGGACGCCGGGACCTCCGTCCCGATGGCCGCCAGGATCAACGACCCGCTGGTCGGCGCCGTGTCCGCGGTCGGGGAGAACACCACGCGGATGGTCTTCGACGGATCCGCCGGGGTCTCCCGCGGCAACGTGCCCGAGGCCCCCGAGGTGGCCCGCCAGATCCGCGACACCGTGCACGGGGTGACCGAGCCCGTCGAGGAGTACCTCGACGAGGACGACGCCTCCGACGCGGAGCCGCGGGCAGAGGACCCGTCCCGGGCCCCGGCCGACACGGACGGGCGGACCGGAGCCGAGAGCGGTGCCGCGGTGCCGTCCGCCCCGGCCGACACCGTCACGCACTTCGTCCCGACCGCCGCTGAGGTCAGCGCGGGCGCCGTTCAGCGCCACGCCGACCCGGACGCGGAGAACTCCCCCGCGCGGCTGGTCTCCGACCCCGTCGCCACGCCCTCCGGGCTGAACGGATCCAGTTCGGGTTCCGCCCAGGGCGCCCCCGGCGGCGTCCCCGCCGTCGCGGGCTACCTGACCACCACCGGCGCCCCGGCGTCGGCACCCGGCCAGCTCCAGGCCGCCCGGCACGTCCTGCTCGCGGTTCCCGCCGAGTCCGCGGACGAGCCGACCTTCTCGCCCGACTAGGGGCCTTCCTCCCTCCGGTCGCCCAGCGACCCTTCCTGGCACGCCCCTTCCCAGACCCGGAACGCCCGCGGACGATCACGTTCGGTGAGGAACCGGACTCCTCTGGGGATTGACGTGAGCCGCGCACCCCGACGGCGAGGTTCACGTCAGTCAGTGGCCAGCCAGATCCACGACTGATGACCGGTAGAGCCGCACCGCTCCCTCCAGGCGCGGCGGGCTCTCCCACCGGAAAGCCCGGACCCGAACGGCACCCTCCTCCCGGCCAGGGGAGCGGAGCCGTCGGACGGCGGGAAGCGCACCCGAACGCCGTCCACGCGAGAGCCAGAGACCACACTCCGGAAGGACACACGACATGTTCAACACCGCCCGCACCTCTGCCAAGACCCTGCTGGTGGCCGCCAGCACCGCGGGTTTCGTCGCCCTCGGCGCCGGGATCGCCGGGGCTGACGCCCTCGGCGGCGCCACGGACGGGCTCGCGCTGAACGACCTGGGCAGCCAGGTCCCGGCACCGCTCACGGAGGGCGTCTCCACGCCCCTGGGCGAGCTGGTCAAGGTCGAGCCCGGCCAGATCTCCGCCCAGCCCGACGTGCGGCGCCAGTCCGCCCCGGAGCAGCCCCTCGGCCCGGTCGCCGGGAACGCCGTCTCCACCGACACCCCGATCCGGACGGGGGAGGAGAACGCCACCAACGTCGGACCGCTGGACCTGAACACCGTCAGCGAGACGCTGCCCCTGTCGGGTACCGCGAGCCCGGTGTCGGGCGACCCGCTGTCCGGTCTGCTGGGCGGTTCGGGCATCCTGGGCGGTCTGCTCGGCGGCACGGGTGGCGGCGCGGGCGGTGGCACGCTGCCGCTGAGCCACGCCTCCACGGAGCCGCTGGCCTCGGCCCCGGTGTCGGGTGACCCGCTGTCCACCCTGCTCGGCGGGACCAACCTGCTCGAAGGCGTGGGCCTGGACACCGGCGGCAGCACGCTGCCGTTGTCGCACGCCTCCGCGGAGCCGCTGGCCTCGGGGCCGGTGTCGGGTGACCCGCTGTCCGGTCTGCTGGGCGGTTCGGGCATCCTGGGTGGCCTGCTCGGCGGCACGGGTGGCGGCGCGGGCGGTGGCACCCTGCCGCTGTCGCACCCGGAGTCGTCCCTGTCCCTCCAGGACACCAGGGAGACGGTCGGCACCGGCATCAACCAGCTGGGCTCGTCGGTCGAGCGGGGCACGCACGAGGTCGGCGGCGACCTGAACGGCCTCGACGCCACCCTGCCCGCGTCCGGGGACACCCTGCCCCTGGCCGCCGCGGACACCCCCACCGGCCCCATCAACGGCCAGAACACCGACCTGACCGGCGGCACCGCCGACCTGGTCTCCGACCTGGTGCTGTCCGACGACGTGACGCTGCCCATGTCCGCGAGCGCCTCCTCGCTGCCCGAGACCGTCTCCGACGCCTCGGCCGACCTGCTGCCCGTGCCCGAGGGCACCCTGCCCATGGCCGCCGCTCCCGAGGTCTCGGACGTCACCGATCTCGCCGTCGACGCCGTCCGCACGACGCAGCTCGACCCCTCCGGTGACTTCGTGGGCAACGACCTGGTGGGCGTGGACGGTATGCCCGACCTGGGCCAGCCCGCGGTGGACACCAGCCAGCTGAACCTGCTGCCCGACAGCATCGCCTGACCTCCCTGGAACGTGCGCCCGCCGGTCGTGGCGGACGCACGAGCCTCGGGCGGTGAGCGGGACCACCTCCGCTGAGGGGCGCCGAACGGAACTGTGGGGGTTCCAGGCGCGTACCGGCGGGGGGAGGAGTCTCCGCCGCCCGAGGCCCGACCGCGGTTCCGGACCGGGGGGACCGGAACCGCGGTTCCTCGTGCCCGGAGTGCCCGGGAACACGGAAGGGGCCCCGGGGCCGGTACGGAGAGGTCGTACCGGCCCCGGGGCCCCTCGGTGTTCCGGAAGGCACGAGAAGATCCCAGAAAGCCACAGAGGGCCCAGGAAGCCCCGGAAACCCCAGAAGGCTTCAGGGGTCTCGGGGGCTTCCTCGGGGCCCTACTCCATCTCGTCCCCGGTGCCGTAGCCCAGGCCGTCGGAGCACGGGTTGGAGGTGGCGTCGCGTCCCACGCCCGGACGGGCCGGGTCGTCCTCCGGGGAGGCGTCCGCGACGTCCTCGTCCACCGGCGAGGGCGAGGCGCCGGGCGGGTCCTGGGGAGCGGCGGCCTCGTCGGCCATCGTGAGGGGCAGGGGCCGGTCCTCGCGCACTGCGGTGAACAGCTCCTCGGCCTGGTCCTCGTACCACAGGACCCGGTTGGGGTTGGAGGGCGCCTGGTACCAGGGCACGGTGTGGAACTCGATGTCGGTCAGCTCCACGTCCGCCAGGGTCACGGCGATCGACAGCATCCGGTCGAACGTGAGGGCGCTGTCGGTGGCGCTGTGCTCGGCCACCGCGCGCAGGACGGCGTTGAGCCTGCCCGGGTCGGTGATCACGTCGTTGCTGGTCACCTGCTCGGCCAGAGCCGCGAGGAACATCTGCTGGCGGTCGATGCGGCCGATGTCGCCGCCGTCGCCGATCTCGTAGCGGGCCCGGACGAACGACAGGGCCTCGTCGCCGTCGAGGGTCTGCTGGCCCGCGTCGAGGTCGAGCTTGGAGCGGCTGTCCTCCATCGGCTCGGGGATGCACATGTCCACGCCGCCGATGGCGTCCACCACGTCCCGGAAGCTCATGAAGCTGAGGTGCACGAAGTGGTCGATGCGGACGTCGCTGAGCGACTCGATGGTGCGGACCACGCAGGGCGGGCCGCCGTGGTACATCGCGGCGTTGATCATGCCGAAGTAGCCGGACGTGCCCTCGGTGTCGCCGTAGGGGTCGCACTCGGGCAGGGCCACCAGGGAGTCGCGGGGGAAGCTGATCACCGACACCCGGTTCTCAGGCGAGATGTGCGCCAGCATGACCGAGTCCGAACGCTCGCCCTCGAACTCGGTCGAGTAGGCGGTGCTGCCCTCCTCGTAGCCGTCGGTGCCCATGAAGAGGATGTTGACGGAGTCGTTGATCCTCTCGGGCCGGTCCTCCTCCTTGAGCAGCTCGTCGATGTCGTACTGGACCATGTCCGAGCGCAGCGAGCGGTAGTAGCCGTAGGCGGTGCCGACCCCGGCGGCCAGGACGAGGACCAGGCTCGCGGCGACCCACACCAGGATCCTGCCGGTCCGGCGCCGCTTCGTGCGGACGGGAGGATCGGCGGCGGCCGCGGTGTCCGCGCCCGGGGCGGCTCCGGCGGTCCCGGCGGCCTCGACAGTCCCCGTGGACGCGGCGGTGGAATCGGCTCCGGCGGTCTCTTCGGGCTCCGCGGTCCCGGCGGTCTCTGCTGAGGCATGGGCCCCAGCGGCCTTCTCGCCCCCAGCGGCCTCCTCGACCTCGGAGGCCCCTTGGGCGCTGGTGAGCTTTTGAGCGTCACCAGCCTCGGCGGCCTCGTCGGCACCGCCAGGCTCTTCGGCCTCCTGGGTGTCACCGGTGTCGGAGGTCACACCGGTTTCGGCGGCCTCTTCGACCTTTCCGGTCTCCTCCGCCTCCTCAGCCCTTCCGGCCCCCTCCGTCTCTTCGGTCTCCTCAGTTTCGTCGGTCTCGTCCGGCTCGTGTGCCCGGTCGGTCCCGTCAGCACCGGTTCCGGGCGTGGCGGTGTCCCCGCCGGCCGCGTCGTCGCCGGTGTTCGCGGACCCGGAGCGGGGCGTTGGGTCGGCCTCGGTGTCGTCTGGTGTGTGGTCCTTGCCGGAGGCAGAGGGCTTCTCGTCAGCGGGCATCGTGCAATCTCGGTGAGTTCGGACGGCGGGACGTGCCAACGGTCGGACGCCGGGCCGGAGGGACACGCGTCCGCGTTCGGGGGAGGGCGGGGAGCGCGCGGAACGTCAGCGGCGGGCGGTCACCGGGTCCGGGGCCTCCTGGGGATTCGGGGACGGCCCACGGGGCACAGGCAGCACCGGGAAGCGGGTGCGGCCAACGGCACGGAAAACGCGTGCGTGGCTGAGATCCTAGGTCAAGTTCTTCCCGTCCGCGCGCGCGGGTTGTCTCTGGGCGGGAGGCCCGACCGCAATTGCGCCGCACGATTCCTCAGCCCCCGTGGTCGTCTCCTGGAGTCCGTCCGCCCGGCTTTCCCCGGCGTGTCCGCTTGAAACGCCTCTGTCCGGCCCCGAAGGGGGCGGACGCGGACCGCCCGCGCCCCCGGACGGGGACAGCGGGCGGTCGGCGGGGCTGCGGGTTCAGGTCAGTCGTCCCAGAAGGCGCTCTCCTTGGCGGGCTCCTCCGTGGACGCGGAGGAGGAGCGCCCGCCCTTCGCCGCGGGCTTGGCGGGGGTCTTGGCCGCGCTCTTGGCGGGCTTGCGGGCCGGGGCCGCGGGCTTGGCGCCGGTGTGCCGGGGGCGCGGGGTGACCGCGCTCTTGGCGATGGGCTCGGCGGGGCGCGGCGTCTCGCCGGAGTGGATGCTCAGCGCCTCCTCCTCCACGGACAGCATCTTGCGGACCGGGGCGGGCACCTCGGGCAGCTTCTCGGAACGCAGGTGCGCGCCGAGCACCTCCAGGGCGTGGTCGCACAGCAGCTGGCGGGACCGCTCGGACCTGACCCCGCTGAGCTCCTCGACCTCCGGCAGGGACCGTTCGCGCAGCAGGCGGATGACGTCGCGCAGCCGGTCCCGCGTCTTGCGGTCGGTCATGGACATGACGGTCAGCTCCGCCTCTGCGAGGAAGCTCTCGCCGCCGTCGACCGAGTCGCGTTCGGCGATGAAGGCGCTGGTGAGGGTGCGCGCGGAGGCGCGGGAGGAGATGCGGATTCCGTCGCGCCTGACCAGGCGGGCCTGGACGGCGGTGACGACGACGCTGGTGACCAGGCTGATTCCGGCACCCAACAGGATCAGTACGAGGGGGTTCTCTAGGAGCACGGCGGGGACCTTTCCGGGCGGGGGTCCGCACGGGCGCGGCCACGGGGGTGACGGAGGTGTGCGGGGCGGGGGCGGTGCTCGGTGACTATTCGACACACCGAGTGCGGTTGTCAAGTGCGGGTGCGGGGCACGTGCGCGCCGACGAACGCGTCGTCGCAGGTGGGTCGGGTGAGCGCGGGGCACGGCTCGGTCGGGGGCGGAGCGGTCGTCGGAAGGGGCCGAAGTCCCTCCCGTGCGAGGATGCCCGGTCAGACGAAGAGGTAACTTCCCCGCCCGCGGTCTGTGGACGGGGAAGGGGTGACCGACCCCGCTCCCTCCGTCGGCAGGTCAGAACCCTTGCGCCACACCAGCGACTTTTCCGTCCAGCCCACAGGTCGGCGTCGGGCCTTCCGGGCCCGCAGCGAACCCCTCAGCCCGCCAGGAGCTTGTTCACCGCTTCCGGCGACAGGATCTCCTCGGTCACCATGGCCGCGCAGCCGCGCACGCCCGCGTCGTCCCACAGGGAGCTGGCCACGACGCGCAGCTGCCGGGTGGCCAGGGCGGTGCACTGCTGGAACACCACCTCGCGCACGCCGGCCACCAGGTGGTCGTAGGCCTCGGCCAGGTCGCCGCCCAGCACGATCACCTCGGGGTTGAGCAGGTTCACCGCCCCAGCGAGCGCCTCACCCAGTTTCCGCCCGGCCTCCCGGACCAGGGTGACAGCCACCGGGTCGCCCCCCGAGGCCAGCGCCACCAGGTCCTTGAGCGTCTGCGCCTCGCGCCCCTGCTCGGCGGCGCTCTCCAGCAGCCGCCGACCCCCGGCGACCGCCTCCAGGCAGTCGGTGTTGCCGCAGCGGCACGGGAGCCCCCCCGCGCCGCGCACCGGGATGTGCCCGATCTCCCCGGCGGCGCCCAGCGAACCGCGCAGCAGCCGTCCGCCGGACAGCAGGCCCGCGCCGATCCCGGTGGAGGCCTTCACGAACACCATGTCGTCGGGGTGCCCGTGCCCGCCCGCGATGTGCTCGCCGAGCGCCATCACGTTCACGTCGTTGTCGACCAACACCGGTACCGGGAAGCGCTCGGCGACCAGCGGGGCCAGCGCCACGCCCGCCCACTTGCCGAGGAAGGGGCGGTCGTCGGCGCGGCCCGCGTGGAACTCGACGGTGCCGGGCAGGCCGATGCCCACGCCGCGCACGTCACCGGGGTCGCGGCCGAGCGCGGCGATCTGTTCCGACCAGGTGTCCAGCAGCCAGGGCAGGGTGGCGTCGGGGCCCTGCTCCATCGCGGGCGAGCCCGGTGTCCGCACGAGGACCTCGCCGTCGAGGTCGCACACGGCGGCCTGGCTGCGGACCATGCCCAGGGCGCTGGTGAGGATGAGGCCGCTGGCGGCGTTGAACTCCAGCAGGGTGGGCGGCCGCCCACCGCTGGAGACAGCGCCCGAGCCCTCGGTGACGAGCCCGCCGCCGATCAGTTCGGTGACCCGCAGGGCGACGGAGGGACGGGACAGGCCCGTGACCCGGCCGATCTCGGACCGGCTGGTCGCGGTTCCGGAGCGGATGAGGTCCAGGATGTGGCCGCTGGTGGCAGCAGAGGACAGGCGTCCGGGGGTTCTGGCCATAGCTCATTCAACCACGAGGTTACGACTGCAAGGCTGGGAGGTTATGTAAATAATTGTTCTCAAGTGTGCTTGGTTTTTTACCATAGTCGGGCTTAGGCTCAAAGAGCCGGACGACCCGCGCGTCCGCGCCGTCTCCCCGCACCCCCCGCCTGCGCCACACTCCGCCCCCCGCTCCCCATCCCCTTCCCTCTCCGCTGGAGCAGACCGAAGATGCCGCAGCAGCCCGCGTCCCGTGCCACCGACCTGGTGGTCTTCGGGGGTACCGGCGACCTGTCCATGCGCAAACTCCTCCCCTCCCTGTACCTGCTGGACCGCGACGGCCACCTGGACGGGGGGACCCGCGTCGTCGCCGTCTCGCGCGACGGCCTCACCGACGCCGACCTCAGGGACAAGGCCGCCTCCGCGGTCCGCGGCCACCACGCCGTCCAGGTCGCCGAGCCCGACGTGCTCCACCGGTTCCTGGAACGCCTCTCCCACGTCACCGTGGACGTCGGCGGCGACCCCTCGGGCTGGGACGCCCTCACCGCCGCCCTCGCCCCCGACCGCGACCGCGTCTTCTACCTCGCCGTCCCGCCGATGATCTCCGGCGCGATCTGCCGCGGCCTGAGCGGCGCCGGGCTCGTCACCCCCGACTCCCGCGTGGTCATGGAGAAGCCCCTGGGCCGCGACCTGGTCTCCTCCCGCGCCGTCAACGACGCGGTGGGGTCGGTCTTCGACGAGTCGCGGATCTACCGCATCGACCACTACCTGGGCAAGGAGACGGTGCAGAACCTGCTGGTGCTGCGGTTCGCCAACGTCTTCCTCGAACCCCTCTGGAACTCCCGCTGGATCGACCACGTCCAGATCACCGCCGCCGAGACCGTCGGCGTCGGCGGGCGCCGGGGCTACTACGACACCTCCGGCGCCATGCGCGACATGGTCCAGAACCACCTGCTCCAGCTGCTGTGCCTGACCGCCATGGAGCCCCCGTCCAGCTACGACCGCGACTCCGTCCGCGACGAGAAGCTCAAGGTCCTCCAGTCGCTGCGCCCCCTCACCGGGGACCGCGTCGCCGAGGACACCGTGCGCGGCCAGTACGGGCGCGGCTCCGTCCAGGGATCGGAGGTACTCGGCTACCTCGACGAGCCCGGCGGGCCCGCCCTCAGCGACACCGAGACCTTCGTGGCCCTGCGCGCCGAGGTCGCCAACTGGCGCTGGGCGGGGGTGCCCTTCTACCTGCGCACCGGCAAGCGCATGTCGCACGACCGCTCGGAGATCGTCATCCGTTTCCGCGAGGTGCCGCACACGATCTTCCCGGGCACCAACCTCCCCGGAGCGGGCAGCCTCGTCATCCGGCTCCAGCCGGACGAGGGCATACACCTGACCATGCTGGCCAAGACGCCCGGCGCCGGAGCGCTGCGGCTGCGGCCCGCCCCCCTGGAGCTCAGCTTCGCCGACACCTTCGCCACCCGCTCGCCCGAGGCCTACGAGCGGTTGCTGACGGACGTCCTGGCCGGTGACTCCACCCTCTTCATGCGCCGCGACGAGGTCGAGGCCGCCTGGCGCTGGGTGGACCCCGTCATCGAGGCCTGGAACGGCCTGAGCACCACCCCCGAGACCTATCCAGCCGGAAGCGCCGGCCCCGCGGGCGCGCACCGGCTCATCGGCCGAACAGGCCGTACGTGGTACGAAGAGGAGCGACCCCGATGACCGCGCACACGAACGACGACGCCGACACCACAGGGCACGGACCCGCCGTCCACCCCGTCGTCGCAGACGTCACCCGGCGCCTCGCCGAGCGCAGCGCCGACACCCGGTCCGCCTACCTGGCGCGGATCGACGAGGCGGCGGCCGAGGGCCCCGCCCGCTCCGCCCTGGGCTGCGCCAACCTCGCCCACGGGTTCGCGGCCTGCGGCGTCTCGGACAAGCTCAAGCTGTCCGGCGACGTCACGCCCAACCTGGCGATCGTCTCCGCCTACAACGACATGCTCTCCGCGCACCAGCCGCTGGAGTCCTACCCGGCCGTGATCAAGGCCGCCGTGGCCGAGGCGGGCGGCGTCGCCCAGTTCGCCGGGGGCGTGCCCGCCATGTGCGACGGCATCACGCAGGGCCGCGCGGGCATGGAGCTGTCCCTGTTCAGCCGGGACGTCATCGCGATGGCCACCGCCGTGGCCCTCTCCCACGACATGTTCGACGGCGCGCTGATGCTCGGCGTGTGCGACAAGATCGTGCCGGGCCTGCTGATCGGCGCCCTGTCCTTCGGCCACCTGCCGGTGGCCTTCGTGCCCGCCGGGCCCATGCCCTCGGGCCTGCCCAACAAGGACAAGGCCCGCGTGCGCCAGCGCTTCGCCGAGGGCCAGGTGGGCCGCCGCGAGCTGCTCCAGGCCGAGTCCGCCGCCTACCACTCGCCCGGCACCTGCACCTTCTACGGCACCGCCAACTCCAACCAGATGCTCATGGAGGTCATGGGCCTGCACCTGGCCGGGGCCAGCTTCGAGCAGCCGGGCACCCCGCTGCGCGAGGCCCTGACCGCCGAGGCCGGGCGCAGCGTGCTCGCCCGCACCGCCCTGGGCGACTCCTACAACCCCGTCGGCCGCCAGATCGACGAGCGGGCCCTCGTCAACGCCGTGGTCGCCCTGCTGGCCACCGGCGGCTCCAGCAACCACACCCTGCACCTGGTGGCCATCGCCCGCGCCGCCGGTATCGAACTGACCTGGGACGACTTCGCCGACCTGTCCGAGGTGGTGCCGCTGCTCACCCGCATGTACCCCAACGGCGCCGCCGACGTGAACCAGTTCCACGAGGCGGGCGGCATGGCCCACCTGATCGGCTCCCTGCTGGACGCCGGGCTGCTCCACGAGGACGTGCGCACCCTGATGGGCGAGGGCCTGGGCCGCTACCGCCAGGTCCCGAACCTGGACGGGGGCGAGCTGACCTGGGTCGACGGTCCCAAGGAGAGCGGCGACACCTCCGTCCTGCGCGGCGCGGACGACCCCTTCGCCCCCGACGGCGGCCTGCGCATGCTCTCGGGCAACCTGGGCCGCGCCGTCATCAAGGTCTCCGCGGTCGCGCCGGAGCGGCACGTGGTGGAGGCCCCCGCCCGCGTCTTCGGCGACCAGGCCGAGCTCCAACAGGCGTTCGCCGCCGGGGAGCTGACCGGCGACTTCGTCGCGGTGGTCCGCTTCCAGGGGCCGCGCGCCAACGGCATGCCCGAGCTGCACAAGCTCACGCCGCCGCTGGCGGTGCTCCAGGACCGGGGCCAGAAGGTGGCGCTGGTGACCGACGGCCGCATGTCCGGCGCCTCGGGCAAGGTGCCCGCCGCCATCCACGTGTCCCCCGAGGCCGAGGCGGGCGGCGCGCTGGCCTACGTCCGCGACGGCGACACCATCCGCCTCGACGCCACCACGGGCACACTGGAGGTGCTGGCCGACCTGACCGGCCGCGAGCCCGCCCGTCCCAGCGCGGACTCCGCCACCGGCACCGGCCGCGAGCTCTTCGCCGCCCTGCGCGGCGCGGTCGGCCCCGCAGAGAAGGGCGCCGGGGTCTTCGGATCCTGACCCGTTGACCCGCTGACCCGGGCGCGCCGGGGGACCGGCCCCGGGGCGTGTGCGGCGGACATCCGCCCCACGCGCCCCCGCGGCCGCGGCGCGCCCACCCAGACCTTCGACCGACCCTGGAGAGAACACGACATGACGACGAACCCCCGTTCGGGCGCCGACATCCTCGACCTGGCCCCGGTGATGCCGGTGGTGGTCGTCTCGGAGGCCGAGTCCGCCGTGCCGCTGGCCCGCGCGCTGGTGGCGGGCGGCCTGCCGGGCATCGAGGTGACCCTGCGGACCCCGGCCGCGCTGGAGGCCATCGCGCGGATCGCCGCCGAGGTGCCCGAGGCCGTGGTCGGCGCGGGCACCGTGGTCACCCCCGACCAGGCGGCCGCGGCCGCCAGGGCGGGAGCGCGCTTCCTGGTCAGTCCGGGGTGCACCGACGGGCTGGCGTCGGCCATGGCCGACACGGGCCTGCCCTTCCTGCCCGGCGTGGGCACCGTCTCCGAGGCCCTGGCGCTGCTGGAGCGGGGGGTGTCGGAGATGAAGTTCTTCCCGGCCGAGGCCTCGGGCGGCGCGGCGTTCCTGAAGTCGCTGGCCGGCCCCCTGCCCCAGGTGAGGTTCTGCCCGACCGGCGGCATCACCGTCGCGTCGGCCCCCGCCTACCTCGCCCTGCCGAACGTGGGCTGTGTGGGCGGCAGCTGGCTGACCCCGGCCGACCTGGTGGCGGCGGGCGAATGGGAGCGGATCACCGGGCTGGCCCGGGAGGCCGCGGCTTTCTAGGGCTTTTCTCCCCTGCCCCGGCCGCCGTCTCGGCGGCCGGGGTTCTTCCTTTTCCGGGGTGTTTTCCCGTATTTCTGCTGTTATTCGGGGCTTCCGACTCGGGTCGAGGCGTCTCCTCCCCGGGGCGGAGGCACGGAGCGGACCGGCCCTGGTCACGGGTGACCGCGCCGCGGTCACCTTGTCGTGCGGGACAGGAGGAAACGCAGGTGGAAGCGGGCCCGTTTCCCGGATCGCGGGTATTCTCCGCCCTCCTTCGGACGGGCTCCTCCTTTGTGCGACCCCCACCCCCCGGGTGCGGGGACCCTCCTCATGGGAGGGCGCGGATCGGTCCATAAGGAGGAGGGGAAAATGGTCCGCGTGAATGAAGACCTCGGCGCGGTCGGAGCCTAATGTGTATTTCACAACAGGCGTTACCGACAAAACGGTCGCCGTGTTTCGAGAAAGGCATTCCCCATGGCCGTTTCCGCCAGCAACCGCCCCGAGATCAACCTCGACGTCGACGCCGAGACCTTCGAGACCCCGGGCTCGGGCCAGTCCGTGGAGAACAGCGGCGCCGAGGTCCCCGGCCCGATCACCTTCGGCACCACCTGCTGGGGCACCCCCTGCCCGAGCGCCAACACCATCTCCTGCTAGGGGATCGGACCCGTAGTCCCCACAGAGGCCGTGGGCGGCACCCGGCCGCCCGTAACGGTGGAACCCCGTCCCTGATCCACCGCGGCCCGGCACGACCAGACCCGGGGCGGCGGTCGCTCGGCGGCCGCCGCCCCGCGGCGCACCCGCGGGTGTTTTCCGTACCCTTCCCCTTCCGCGAGCGCGGTGTCGCGGGCGCGGACCCGGCCGAGGAGGCAGCCCCCATGCACGACGACACAGCGCAGGACCGCGAGGAGACGCCGCTGGACGCCGCGCCACCGCTGGGCCTGCTGGAGTACCTCGACCTGACCGAGGGCCGTCCCGTCCGGGACAAACGCGACACCGCCTTCGCCTCGGCCCTGCTCGCCGAGCGGTTGGGCTACAGCCGCGTCTGGCTGCCCGAGCACCACGCCTCCGGCGTGCCCAGCACCAACCCGCTGCTGCTGGCCGCCGTCCTGGGCAGCCACACCCGGCGCGTGCGCGTGGGCACCGCCGTCACGCTGTCCAGGATCCGCGACCCCCACCTGACCGCCGAGGACGTCGCCGCCGCCGCGCACTTTTGCCCCGACCGCCTCGACGTCGGGTTCGGCCGCGGCGACGTGAGCGGGGGAGCGGCCGACGACCTCGCCCACCTTCGAGAACGCGGTGAGGACGTCGGCGCCGTCATCGACACGACCGTCGCCCTCCTGCGCGGGAGCGCGGAGTGGGTCGACCCGGTGGACACCGGGTTCCAGCTCTGGTCGCACGGCGCCGGGAACCGCTCCGCCGAGATCGCGGCCAGGACCGGCACCCACTACTGCCACGCCCTGTTCTTCAACACCGACGTGGACGCCTGCGTCAGCACGCTCAGGGCCTACCGCGCGGCGCACCCCGGCGGGCGCACGGCCGTGGCACTGGCCCTGGTCGCCAACGACGACGCCGCCACGGCGCGCGCCGACAGCCTGCGCCAGGGCGTGCGGGTCAACTGCGCGGGTACGGCCGACCAGTGCGCCGACGCCGTGCACCGCGTCCTGGCCATCACCGGTGCCGACGAGGCGGTCGTCACCGAGCTGTCCAGCGACCCCGAGGACCACCTGCGCGCCGTGGAGGAGGTCTTCGCCGCCGTGCGCCGCCGCGCCGCCTCCCCCGTCGAAGCCACGGCCTCCCCCGGTGGCGCCGTCCCCGCCGGGACCGCCGCCGCCACGGTGAGCGGTGCCCGGTGAGCGGCACAGACTTCGGGCTGGTCCGCGTTCCGCTGCTCAGCGTCGAGGAGTCCGCCCGCATGGTCGCCGCGGGCGACGTCCACGACCCCGTCGCCGCCATGGCCGTCGACCTGGCCGCCGACCCCCACCTGCGCGCCGCGTCCGCGTCCGAGGAGCGCGCCCGCGCCACCCTGCTGCGCTACCTCGCGCGCATGGGCGGTCGGGCCACCCCCTACGGGCTGTTCGCCGGAACCGCGCCCCTGTCCGTCGGGGACCGCCGCGACCTGGAGGTCGACCGGCGCGACCGGCACCGCGTACGGGTGCGCGTGGACGTGCGCGCCCTGGAGGAGACGGTCGCCGACGCCCTCGCCGCCGCCGACCCCGACCACGTCCCCCTGCGGCTCAACCCCCTGGCCAGCGTCGGACCCTCCGCCGTGCGCTTCGCCGCTCCGGGCGACGCCACCGCGGCGGTGGTGAGCGTCCGGCGCACCGAGGCCATCGACACCGCCGTGGAGGTCCTCGGCGGCGCCGAGATGAGCGCCGCCGACCTCGCCGACGCGCTCGCCGAGCGGCTGCCCGGAGTGGAACCCGACCGCCTGCGCGCCTTCGTGCGCGGACTGCGCGACAGGGGCCTGCTCCAGCCCTCCGACGGACTGATCGCCCCCGGAGCCGAGCCCGCCGACCGGGCCGTGCACCTCCTGGACGCCGTCGGCGACCGCGACCGGGCCGCCGCCGTGCGCGTCCTGCTGTCCGACGCCGCCGGGGAGCGCCCCTTCGAACCGGGGCTGCGCGACCGGCTCGACACCGCCTGGGACCGCGCCGCCGACCACGCGCCCGCCCTGGCCCCGACCAGGTACGCCGAACGCTTCGACCTGCACCCCGAACTCGCCATGCGCGCCGCGCACCTGGACCGGCGCACCGTCGCCGACCTGCGCGCCGCCGTGCGCCGCCTCGCCGCCCTCGCCTCCCCCGGCGGCGGACCCGGCTTCGACATGGCGGCCTTCCGCGCCGCCTTCGCCCAGCGCTTCGAGGACGCCGAGGTGCCGCTGCTGAGCGCGCTGGACCTGGAGTCGGGCGTGCTCCGGCCCGCCCAGCGCGGCGCCTCCGCGCTCGCGGCCAAGGCGGGCCTGCGCACCGGTTCCCGCCCCGACGAACCCACCGCCAACCCCCAGCTGCTCGACCTGCTCGGGCGCTGGACCGCCGACGGCGGCCACCTCGACGGCGGCTCCGTGGACATCGCCCACCTGCCCGAGGCCGACACCGACGGCTCCCGCGCGCTGCTGGCCGTCCTGCTCGGCGACGCCGACCCCGCCTCCCACGACGGACCGCACAGCATGCTCGTCGGCGGGGTGGGCCGCGCACCCCACGCCCTGGCGGCCCGGTTCGGCCTCCACCGCCCCGCCGTCGCCGACCGCGTCCGGGAGCAGGTCGACCGCGCCCGCGAGCGGTACCGCACAACGGACCCGGAGGGGGACCCGCTGGAGGACCCCCTCCACGCCGAACTCGTCTACCACCCGGGCGGACGCATCGGCAACGTCCTGGTGCGCCCCCGCGTGCTGGACGAGACCATCGCCCTGACCGGCGCCCACGCGGGCACCCTGCACCTGGACCGCCTGCTCCTGCGGCTGCGCCCGGACGGCTTCCGGCTGCGCGACGCCCGCACCGGCCGCCCCGTCCTCGTGGAGCTCAACACCGCCCACAACGTCGACTTCCACGGCCTGGACCCGGTCTACGCGGTGCTGGGCCACCTGGCCACCTCCGGGGGAGCGGGCTGGTCGTGGGGGCCGCTGGCCCGTCTGCCCCACCTGCCGCGCGTCACCTGCGGCCGGGTCGTGGTCACCCCCGAGCGCTGGCTGCTGCGCCCCGGGGACGTCGCCGCGGTCCTGTCCGCGCCCTCCCCGGCCGCCGAACTGCGCGACCGCCTGCCCGGCCTGGGCGGGCGCACCTGGGTGGGCACCGGCGAGTACGACCACGTGCTCCCCGTGGACCTGCGCGAGGACGCCTCGGTGCGCGCCGCCCTGGCGCGCGCCGGTGGCCGCGACACCGCCTTCGTGGAGATGCCCCAGGCCGAGGCGCCCGCAGTGCGCGGCCCCGGCGGGGGCCACGTCGCCGAGGTGGTCGTGCCCACCGGACCCGTCCTGCGCGAGCCGCCCGGCCCCGGCGCGGGGACGGCCGCCCTGGACCGCGGCCACGGCCGGGCCTGGGTGTACGCCCGCCTGTACTGCGGGCACGCCGCCGCCGACCAGGTGGTGTCGCGCGCCCACCGGCTGGCCTCGGACCTGCGCGCCGCGGGCGAGGCCGACCAGTGGTTCTTCCTCCGCTACCAGGACGGGGACGGCTACCACGTGCGGGTGCGCGTCCGCCCGGCCGAACCCGCCGCGCGGCCCGGCGTGCTGACCGCCGTGGACGCCCTCGGAGCCCGGCTGGCCGCCGGGGGCCTGGTCAGCAGGGTCGTCCTGGACGAGTACGTGCCCGAGGTGGCGCGCTACGGCGGCACCGAGGGCCTGCGGGCGGCCGAGGGGCTGTTCACCGCCTCCAGCGACCGCGTCGCCGCCGCGCTGCCGGACCTGGCCGACGAGTCCGACCGCCTCTACCAGGCGGTCGCCGACGTCACCCACTGGTGCACCGAGCTGTTCGACGCCTTCGACGAACGCGAGGAGTTCCTGCGCGCTTGCCAGGGCGGCCTGGACGTGGCCCCCACCCGCGAGGGCAACCGCCTCGGCAAGTTCGTCCGCGCGCACGAGGCCGCCCTGCGCGCCCACCTGGAGGGGGCCCGCCCCGACGAGGACGTGGCCAAGGCCCTGGGCGCGCTGGCCGCCGCGCTGGCTCCCGGAACCGGAACCCGCGGCCGGTGGTCGGTGTTCGGGTCGGCGCTGCACCTGCACCTGAACCGGACCTTCGCCTTCGACGCGGTGCGCATGGAGTACCTGGCGCACGAACTCGCCCGGCGCCACCTGCGCCGCCTGTACGCACTGGAGGGCAGGAAGCGATGAACGACGCTGACACGCTGGACCTGGCGCGGCGGTTCCTGGCCGACATGGACGACCAGGTGCGCGAGGCCCCCACCTTCCCGCTGCTGCTGGACCAGGCCGTGGCCCGGATGGAGTTCGCCCGCGCCCTCGGCGAGGACCACGGCGCGGAGGACGCCTTCCACGAGGCGATGGGCCTGCTGCGCTCCGGCGGCGGCACCGGCCCCTGGCTCTACCGGGGCGCCGCCCAGGCCGGGTGGACCGCGCTCCGGCTCGCCCGGGCGCGCGGCACCGAACCGTCCGGGCTCGGCGCCGTGGACGACGCCGTCCTGCGGTGGATCGCCGACTACCCCGCCGAGGGCGAGGTCGACCTGCCCATGGGCGTGCTGGGCCTGGGCGCGTACGCCCTGGCCCACCCCGACGCCGGGTTCCGCGACAAGGCCACCTCCGGCGTCCTGGACGTGGTCGAGGACCGCGTCGAACGCGACGGCGACGGCCTCTTCCTGCGCCTGGGCGACTCCCCGGCGCGCCGCGCCGACCAGTCCGCGCGCTGCCGGGTGCTCGGCGCCGCCCACGGCACCGCGGGCCTGGTGTCCTACCTCGCCTCGGCCTCCGGGACGGCCGCCGCCCCGCGCGCACGCCCGCTGCTCGACGGCTCCGTGCGCTGGCTGCGGGCCCAGCGCGGCGACTTCTCCCACGCCGTCTTCCCGCACCGCGTCGAGACGCGCTACACGCCCGCCCGCGCCACCTGGTGCTCGGGGGACCCGGGCATCGCCCTGGCCCTGACCGCGGCCGCCGGGGTCACCGGCGACCCGCGCGACGCCGCCCTGGCCCGCGCCACCGCCCTGGCGGTCGCCACCCGGCCCGAGCGGGACTGCGGGATCACGGACGGGTGCGTCTGCCACGGCGCCGCCGGACTGGTCTGGTTCGGCCGACGCGCCCACGACGACCACGGCCTGCCCGAGGGGCTGGAGTGCGTCCGGCGCTGGACCGGCTGGCTCGCCGAGCGGCGCGGCGAGGGACCGCTGACCTACTTCAACCCCGCCGGGATGATCCGCGACGCCTCCTTCCTCGAAGGGGACGCGGGCGTGGCCCTGGCACTGCTGTACGCGGCCACCGGGACGCGGCCCGCGTGGGAGCAGCTCGTCCTGGCGCGCCCCGTCACACCGGAGGTCTGATGCCCGGCTCCCCGCCGACCGAAGCGCCCGCCGCCCGGGGCCGCCACTGGGTCCTGCGACTGCTGTCCGCCTGCCGCCGCCACCCGGCGCTGGCCGCGGGGGTGGCCGCGGCGGCCGTCCTGGGGACCGGGCTGGCCGCGCTGGCGCCGCTGGCCGCCCAGATCGCCGTGGACGACGCCGTCCAGGGGCGCACGGACCGGATCGGCGTGCTCGCCCTCACCCTGCTGGGGGCCGCCGCGCTCCAGTTCGCCGGGGCGTTCGCCCGCCAGTTCCTGTCCGGCAAACTCGCCCTGGGCGTCCAGCACGACCTGCGAACAGCCGTGTTCGACTCGGTCCAGCGGCTCGACGGCGGCAAACAGGACACCCTGCGCACCGGCCAGGTCATGTCGCGCGCCAACATCGACCTGCAACTGGTCCAGGGACTGCTGGCCACCGCGCCGCAGGCCCTGGGCGGCCTCGTGCTCATCGTGTTCGCCTTCTCCGCGATGCTGTGGCTCTCCCCCGTGCTCACCGTCGTGGCCGCGGCCGTCGTGGTCTCCTTCGTCGTGGTGACGGCGCGCGTCAGCGGGCGCATGCCGCCCGCGACCATGGCCGTGCAGCGTCGCGCCGCCGAGATCGCCCAACACGTCGAGGAGACCGTGACCGGCGTCCGCGTCGTCAAGGCCTTCGGACAGGAGGAACGCGAGACCAGGCGCCTGGCCGACCTCGCCGCCCGCCTGTTCGGCGAGCGCATGCGCGTGGCCCGCATGCAGGCGGCCCCCAGCGCCACCCTCGGCGTGCTGCCCTACCTCGGCCAGGCCGCCGTGCTGGTGGTGGGCGCGTGGCTGGTCGCGCGCGGGGAGGTGTCCCTGGGCGCCCTCGTCGCCTTCTCCGGGTACATGGTCACCCTCACCGCGCCGTCGGCGTCCCTGTCCAACCTGGTCATGAGCGCCCAGCTGGTGCGACCCGCGGCCCTGCGCGTGTTCGACCTCGCCGACTCCCGCCCCGACGTCACCGACGCGCCCGACGCCGCCGACGTGCCCGAGGGGCCGGTCGGCGTGGAGCTGGACGGCGTGCGGTTCGGCTACACCCGCGACTCCACCGTGCTCGACGGGCTGTCCCTGCGGGTGCGCCCCGGCGAGACCCTGGCGCTGGTCGGCCCCTCCGGTTCGGGCAAGTCCACGGTCTCGCTGCTGCTGCCGCGCTTCTACGACACCACCGGCGGCGCCGTGCGGATCGGTCCTCCCGGCGGCGCGGTGGACGTGCGCTCGCTGCGCCTGCGCTCGCTGCGCTCCACGGTCGGCGTGGCCTTCGAGGAGCCGTTCCTGTTCTCCGGCTCGGTCGCCGACAACATCGCGTACGGGCGCCCGCACGCCACCCGCGAGCAGGTCCGCGCGGCGGCCCGCGCCGCCGGGGCCGACGGCTTCGTCCGCGCGCTCCCCGACGGCTACGACACCCCGGTGGGCGAGCGCGGCCTGACCCTGTCCGGCGGCCAGCGCCAGCGCGTGGCCCTGGCCCGCACGCTCCTGGGGGACCCCCGCGTCCTGGTGCTGGACGACGCCACCTCGGCCGTGGACGCCGCCACCGAGGCCGCCATGGTCACCACGCTCGCCGACGTCACCGCCGACCGCACCGTCCTGCTCGTGGCCCACCACAGGTCCACCCTCGCCCTCGCCGACCGCGTCGCCGTGCTCGACGGCGGCCGGGTGGTGGACGTGGGCACCGAGGCGGAACTCGCCCGGCGCTGCCCGCTCTTCGTGGAACTGTGCGCCGGGGACGGGGGCGACGTCGAGGAACCGGCCGCGGTCTCCGACGCCGGCGGTTCCTCCCTGTGGCCCGAGCCGGTGCCGGAGGCGACCGACCCCGACGAGGCCGCGCTGCCCGCCGCCGACGACCGCCCCGCCGAGCGCCTGGACCGCGCGCCGCCGGAGGAATCCGGAGCGCGCTTCGGCGTCCGCCGGGTGCTGGCGCCCGTCCGGGCCCTGCTGGCGCTCGCCGTCCTGCTGGTCCTGGCCGACGCCCTGGCCACCACCGCCCTGCCCGTCGTGCTGCGCTGGGGCCTGGACCACGGAGTCGCACCCGGCGACGCGGGCGTGGTCGCGGCCGTGGGCGCGGCGGCCCTGGCGCTGGTGGCGGTCAACTGGTGGGTCCTGGCCCTCCAGCCCCGCGTGGTCACCCGGACCGGGGAGAGCGCCCTGTACGCCCTGCGCCTGCGCGTCTTCCGGCACCTGCACCGGCTCGGCGTGGACTTCCACGAGCGCGAGCGCGGCGGCGGAACCATGACCCGCATGACCACCGACGTCACCGCGCTGTCCACGTTCGTGGAGAGCGGGCTGACCATCGTCGTGGTCAACGGCGCCACCGTGCTGGGGATGGTCGTGGCGATGCTGGTGCTGGACCCGGGGCTGGCCCTGGTCGCCCTGGCGGTCCTGCCGGTGCTGCTCGCCGCGACCCTGTACTTCCGCCGGTGCGTGTCGCTGGCCTACCACCTGTCCCGGGAACGGATCGGGGAGGTCAACGCCGACCTCCAGGAACAGGTGGCGGGGGCCCGCGAGTCCCAGGCGGCCGGGGCCGAGGACGGCGCGAGCGAGCGCTTCGCCGCCCTGTCGGACCGCTACCGCAGGACCCGGCTGACCGCCCAGCGCCACATCGCGCTGTACTTCCCGTTCGTCACCCTGCTCGGGGACGTGTCCACCGCCGCCGTCCTCGGAGCGGGCGCCTACCGGGTGGCGGAGGGGACCCTGTCGGTCGGCGTCCTGACCGCGTTCCTGCTGTACCTGGGGATGTTCTACGCCCCCTTCCAACAGCTGTCGGTGGTCTTCGACAGCTACCAGCAGGCGCGCGTGGGCGTGGACCGCATCGGCGGCCTGCTGAACACGCCGCCCGCCGCCGCGGCCTCCCGGCGCGCGGTCCCCGAACCGGTCCGGCGGGGCGGCGGCCGGGTGCGCCTGGAGGGGGTCGGCTTCACCTACCCCGGCGCGGGCGGGCCCGCCCTGGCCGACGTCACCCTGTCCGCCGACCCGGGCGAGACCGTGGCGCTGGTCGGCGAGACCGGCGCCGGGAAGTCCACCGTGGTCAGGCTCATCGCCCGCTTCCACGACCCCGACCGGGGCGCGGTCCTGGTGGACGGGACGGACGTGCGCGACCTCGACCCGGCCGAGCACCGGCGCAGGCTCGGCGTGGTCCCGCAGGAACCCCACCTGTTCACCGGGACCGTCGCCGACAACGTGCGCTACGGACGTCCCGGAGCCAGCGACCGCGAGGTGGAGGAGGCCGTGCGCGCGGTCGGCGCCCTCGACGCCGTGGCCGCCCTGCCCCGGGGGATGCGCCATCCGGTCGGCGAGCGCGGGCGGGGCCTGTCCACCGGGCAGCGCCAGCTCGTCGCGCTGGCGCGGGCGCAGCTGGTGGCCCCCGACGTCCTGCTGCTGGACGAGCCCTCCGCGGGCCTGGACCCGGGCACCGAGCGCGCCGTGCTGACGGCGATGGACCGCCTGTCCCGGGGGAGGACGACCTTCGTGGTCACCCACAGCCTGGTGACGGCCGCCCGCGCGGACCGGATCGCGGTGCTCGACGGCGGACGGGTGGTGGAGACGGGCACGCACGGGGAGCTGTCGGCCTCGGGGGGCGCCTACGCCCGCCTGTGGCGGATCAGCGGGGCGGGGCCGGTGCCGGTCTGAGACCGGGCGGTCCCGACCGGCGCGGGCGTTTCGCCACCCCGGGGCGCCGTGCGCGCGGTCCGGCGTCGGGCCCGGCGCGGGCGTCCCGCCGCTCCGTGGTGTCACCGGTGGGCGCGGCCGCGCGGCCCCGACCGGCGCGGGCGCCTCAGCTCCCGGTCCGAGCGTCCCGGTGCTCCGGCATCCGGAAGTAGATCATCGGGTTGTCGGTGCTGGTGCGCACCGGCTCGCCCAGCCCCAGGTCCTCCCGCAGCTCCAGGAGGGCGGTGTGGGGCGCGGGTGCCTTCTTGCGGGAGGGGGTGAAGAAGTCCGTGCCGTTCTCGCGCAGCCACGCCAGCACCGCGGCGCCCTCGGTGAAGGGCAGGGCCCGCTTGCCGTGGAAGACGTCGTGGACGCTGACCGGCGTCCCCGGGGCCACGCGTGGGAACAGCGCCTCCAGGTACCACCTGGCGAACCGGCCGTTGTGCGCGGCGTCCACGAACAGGTACCCGATGCCCTCGGGGACCTGGGACATGTTCTCGCGGACGTCGCCCTTGTGGAACTCCCACCGGCCCAGGGACAGCTCGGAGGGCACGTTCGCCACCACGTTGTCCACGATGTCGAAGGAGTGCAGCGTCCCCCCGCCGTTGTCGCGCAGCGCCGACAGGATCCACGTGGTGGACCAGCCGTGGAAGGTCCCCAGCTCCATCACCGTGTCCGGCCGCGTCTCGCGCAGCAGCAGGTAGGTGATCTCCGCCTCCAGGTCGTCCAGCTGCGGCGTCATCCGACCGCGCGTGCGCCGGAGGAACTCGCGCTGCGCGTCCCGGACCTTCGCCAGGGGGTCCCGGTACCTGCGGTACAGGTCCCCGATCAGCGCCAGGTCGATGTCTCCCATACCGTCCTCACTCCAGTGTCGCTCGATGGTCGCTCTGTGTGAACGCGGGCTCCAACTTACCGTTCCTGAACAGTGATCAGAAGTGACCGCGGGGGTCACGCTGGCACTGCACCCATCCCGAACGGTTCTGGATGGGCTGGGTCGCCGCGTTCCTGCCGCGTGTGGCGCCGACGGATCTCGTCCGTGGTCCGGGGCTCGCGGGGGCGGTTTCCCTCATGCCCGTGACTGCCTGGTGCGGCCTGGGCGGTCCGATGCCCCGCACCATCACCCTGGTGGTGTGGGGGCGGTGCCGTCCGTCGCCGGACCGGGTGGCCTTGGGCGCGCCTGCCGACCGCGATGCTGGCCGCATCGTGCCGGGAGACCTTCCTACGTTTGGTGGTGAGGGGTTTTTGCCAGTGCTGGGCACCCCACCGGGAGGTGTACGCGGGGTCCACGGCGATGACCGCCACCCCCAGGGTGTGGGCCATCGAGGTCAGCCGGGCCCGGAGCCATGTGGTGGGGAAACCACTGATCAACTGCCGGAGGCGTTTCCGTCGTCCGTGTTTCTCCCGAGACTTCTCGCTGGCGAAGTCCAGGTCCTCGACCGCGATGGCCTTCACGCCGCTTGCGGTGGCCCAGCGCAGCAGCCGGGACAGGGCGTGGCGCACTTGCGCATCCCGATGCTGGGAGTTCCCGGACAGGTCGAAGGCGAACCGGCGCGGGTTCCCGACCGGGTTGCCGTGGGTGTCGAGCCGCCAGGCGGCAAGGTGGCCGGCGTTGGCGTCCACCCCGACCACCCCGCGGGCCAGCGCCGTCTCCCACGGCACCTGTGGGACAGGAGTGGGCGTCCAGGACGCGGTCACATACCAGCGTCCCTGGCCAGGGCCTCGGCCGGTATCCAGGTGGATGCGGTAGGCCACCGCCCTGTCGGCCTCGACCCGGTCGGCCCACTCGGTGCCCCGGTGGGCGAAGGCCATCCGGTAGGAGAGCACGTACCGACCGTGCGCGGCGTTGGCCAGGTGCGCCAGTGGGGCGGGCAGCCTGATCGAGACCTGACCGTCGGGGGTGATACGGATCGTCTCGTTGCCGTACCGTTTGCCGGACTCACCATCAGCTTGGAGGAAGGAGCGTGCGGCCTCCCACCGGGCCCGCCACGCGGTCTCGCTCAGCTGTGCCCGGTCCAGGTGGTGGCGGGTGTTGAGCAACCGCTTGCCGCCACGCACCACATGGACCCGACCCGCCTCCCAGTCAGCCACCGCCGCCGCGTGCCGGTACCTGCCATCTCTTCCCACCTCCCGATCCTGCCGGTTTCGTCGCTGTGTTCGAGATGACCGTAGCCAGAACCGGGGGCGCCTGTCCGGAGAATCAGCGAACTTCTCGGGCGGGTTTTCTCCGACGGTTCATTCACAGGGCTAGGGGCACACAGCTACACACCGCTTTCCGACAGCAGCACAGGATCACTCCTGTGCCCTCGTGTGCGTTTGAGTGGCTTCCCGATCCAACAGCTAACAACCCCACCCGGGGCCTCACACCGCTTCGCGACGCCCTTCCCAGCGCGATTCCCGGACATTCTCGCGCATCCTCCTCCTCAAGGAGGAGGCTCCACCGCCGGGACCGCCCGGGCCGGTCCGCAGGAGGGGCGCGTATTTCCTCCTCCGGGCCGAAGCGCCGTGAGGAGGGCCGACCTAGGGTCGGGAGCGTCGGCAGGGAAGAGGAAGCCGCCGGGGCCCGCCCGGCACACGACGGGGGGAGGACCGATGGCCGCCACCGGCGGGACGGGCACGACGGCCCGGACGGACGGGAGCACCGCCTCCGGCGTCCTGGACGCGGCCCTCGCCTGGCTCACCGACCACGCGGAGTGGTTCGGACCGCGCTGGGACGACCACTTCCCGCCGCGCGACTTCGCCGGGGCCACCGTCATGGAACTGCTCATGCTCTGCCGCCTCCTGCGCAGGTCGGAACAGGTCCCGTCCGGAGCCGCCGGGCTGGAGCGCGCCGCCGCGGAGCTGGCCCGGGACGCGGTCGCCGCGACCGGTCCCGGCGGGGACGCCGAGAACCCGCCCTACCGGCTGTGGACGGCGGCCCTGCTCGCCGACCTGGGCCATCCGGCCGACGGGCCCCTCGCCGACGCGCGCGCCCGGGCCGAGCGGCGCCCCCCGAGGCCCCCCGGCGCGGGGACCTCGCCGGTCCTCGCCCTGGAACTGCGCCACGTCCTCGACCTGGCCGGGCTCGCCGCCCCCGCGGACCTGCCCGGCACCGCGCCGCTCTACGACGCCTGCGTGGCCGAGCACGCGGGCGGCACCGGCGAGTACGACGCCTACGGGGTCACCCACGCCGTCCTGTACGCCACCGACTTCGGTGCCCGGCCGCTGCCGGGGGACACCGCGCGCATGGGGCGCGTGCTCGACGGCCTGCTGCGCGCCTACCTGGACGAGGGCCACCTGGACCTGGCCGCCGAACTGCTCCTGTGCGCGCGCATCGTCGGCGGGGGGCCTCCCGCGCTGGAACGGCTGGCCTGGGACCGGCTGGCCGCGGCCCAGCGGCCCGACGGCTCCCTGCCCGGGCCGCCCTTCGACGCCGCGGTCCTGGCCGGGCGCACGGGGGAGCGGGCCACCGCCTACGTCTTCCGCACCTGCTACCACACCACCCTGGTCACCGCGATGGCCGCCGCCCACGCCGGGGCGTCCGCGCGTCCGTGAGCGCGAGCCCCGCGACGAGAGGAGCACGTCCATGGCCGACGCCCCGACACCGTCGGCGTGCCCCGTGAGCCTGCCCACCGCACGTGAGCACGCCCTGGACCCGCCGCCCCGTTTCGCCGAACTGCGGGAGAGGTCGCCGATCACCCGGCTGGCCCTGCCCGACGGGACGGAGGGATGGCTCGTGACCGACTACGAGCTGGCCTGCGACGTCCTGGTGGACCCGCGGTTCAGCGCGCGCCAGGACATCCGGGTCCCGCCGCGGGGGCAGGCTCCGGCGCCTCCCGCGGCGCCCGGCTTCTTCGTGCGGATGGACGCGCCCGAGCACACCCGTTACCGCAGGCGCCTGGCCGGGCAGTTCACCCGGCGGCGCATGCTCCTGCTGGAGTCGCGCGTCGGGGAGATCGCCGAGGAGCACGTGGAGCGCATGCTCTCGGAGGGCGCGCCCGCCGACCTGGTGGCCGACTACGCCCTGCCCCTGCCGTCGCTGGTCATCTGCGAGCTGCTCGGCGTGCCCTACGGGGAGCGCGGGCGGTTCCAGCGCGACACGGCGGTCGCCTTCGACGTGGGCCAGCCCCGGGAACGGGTCTCGGCGGCGCTCGCCGACCTCAACGCCTTCCTGGCCGACCTGGTGCGCCGCAAGCGCCGCGAACCTGGGGAGGACCTGCTCAGCGGGTTGCTGGACGCCCCGGACCTGACGGACGAGGAGGTCGCCGCGATGGCCTTCCTGCTGCTGGTCGCCGGGCACGAGACGACGGCGAGCATGCTCGCCCTGGGCGCGTTCGCGCTGCTCACCCACCCCGGACCGTGGCGCGGGGCGCTCACCGACCCCGACCCGCGGCGGATGACGCGGCTGGTGGACGAGCTGCTGCGCTACCTGACGATCATGCAGTTCGGGGCGATGCGGGTGGCCCGCGAGGACCTGGAGGTGCGCGGGGAGCGCGTCCGCGCAGGGGAGGCGGTCGTGGTCTCCCTGTCCGCCGCCAACCGCGACCCGCGGGCCTTCCCCGGGCCCGACGTGCTCGACCCGGGGCGGGAGCGCCCCATGCACCTGGCCTTCGGCCTGGGCGCGCACCACTGCCTGGGCCACCAGTTGGCCCGGACGGAGCTGCGGCTGGGGTACGGCACGCTGTTCCGGCGGATACCGGACCTGCGCCTGGCCGTCCCGCCGCACAGCGTTCGTATGCGCGACACCTCCGCGGTCTACGGAGTGCACTCCCTTCCCGTCACCTGGGGGCGCGAAGGGACCGGCCTTTAGGGACGGGGTCCCCAAAAGAGGGAAATCCCCTGGCCGATACCCAGGGCGATCTCTTATGGAAAAGGGAATGGTTCCGGAGTGAAGCCGCCGGGTGCGGTGCGACCTGCTCGGACGCGATTGTCGGCGGGGCAGGGAAATGAAGCTTCGTCCGGGATGCTCAAACCTCTACGTTTCGCGAACACGAGCAGTGACCGTTTTTTTCGGATTTATTCCTCGGTGGCCACATGCGGCCACGGGCGAAGGGTTTGTCCGTAGGGGATCGGGGATTTAAGGACGGCTGGCTTCTTTCCACAGGACAACCCCGGGCCTCCCTCCCCCACGCCCCGGAGGTTTCGCACGAAAAGGGGACAGGTCCACTGATTACCCGCGTACTGATTATCGGTGACCAAGACGTAGTGAGGCTGGGACTGTGCACGGCCTTCGAAGCGACGGATGACATCAAGGTGGTCGGAACGACCGGCGACCTGCGAGGGGCGGTGGTCAGGGCGCGACAGCTCCGTCCCGACGTGGCCGTCGTCGACATGGTGGCGCTCGGGGAGAGGGGGAACGAGGTGGTCCGCGAGCTCGCCGAGCTGGAGGACCCCCGCGTCCGCGTCCTCGCCCTGGCGGTGCCCAACGAGAGGGACAACCTCGTCAACTGCCTGCGGGCCGGCGCCTGCGGCTACATCCTCACCGGCAGCGACATGTCCGTCATCACCGACGCCGTGCGCTCGCTGAGGGAGGGGCACACCGTGCTCGACCCGGCCGTGGTCGGCACGGTCGTGGAGGAGTTCGTCCGCTACGAGGCTGCGGTGTGCGTCGGGACGGGCGACGACCCGGACTCGTGCTGGAAGGAGCAGTTCACCGACCGGGAGAAGGACGTGGTCGGGCTGGTCGCCACCGGCGCCAGCAACGCCGAGATCGCCGGAGTCCTCGGCCTGTCCGAGACGACCATCAAGTCACACGTGTCCAGCGTCCTGGCCAAACGGGGGCTGCGCAACCGCGTCCAGCTGGTGGTCTGGGCCTTCCGGAGCGGGCTCGTCCCCGTCCGGAGCAGGGACGCGGTGCTCTAGACGCGACCGGCGCCCGTCGCCGGAGCGTCGGCCGACGAGAAGCGCGGTGCCGGTGGAGGGCCACCGCGTGATCCCCCTGCCCCGGGGCTCCGGCCCTCAGGACTCCTCGACGCCCCGGTCGGAGCGGGAGTCCACCAGGACCCGGACGCCGTCCAGGACGCGTTCGAGGCCGAACGCGAACTCGTGGTCGGACGAGTAGACCGTCCTGTGCTCCCTGCCCACCGTGCTGCCCACCCGGGAGGCGAGCGGGTAGTCGCTGTCCCGTGTGAACGCCGCGAGCAGCGGTCCGTGTGTGCTCCACCACTGGCCGTCCGTCATCCCCGTGGCCTGTTCGGTCTCGCTGACCGCCGCGGCCTGGCTGGCGGCGCCCTCCGCGTAGCTGTTGACCAGGCTGACCGTGGAGTCCATCTCGACGTCGGACAGGCCCAGGCCGTCCACGGCGGACAGCTCGTACTCGTACTTGGCGATGAGGTGGGGGCCCAGCAGGCGGCCCCGCGGGGTCTGGAGCATCCACGGGTGGCGCAGGAGCAGCCGCCAGTTCGCGTACGCGACCGCGCTCAGCCGCTCGCGCCAGTGCCCGGGACGCTCGCCGTCCGCGTACATGTCGGCGTAGGCGGCGTCGAGCATGAGGTCGACCAGCTCGCCCTTGCCGGGAACGTAGGTGTACAGGGACATGGTCCCCACGCCCAGGCGTTCGGCGACCTTGCGCATGGACAGCGCGGCGAGCCCGTCGGTGTCGGCCATCTCCGAGGCCACGGCCACGATCCGGTCCACGCTCAGGTCCGGTTTGTTCCGGCGGCTGACGGGCTCCTGGGTCCGCCACAGCAGCGCGAGGCTGCGTGCGGGGTCGCCGCTCTTGGTGTACTGCGTGGGCATCGGCCGTCCTGCTCTCGGTCCGGTGTCCGGCCAGTCTAGGGCGTGTTCCACGGGCACACGCCCCGCTGTACCGCGTCGTCGGGGCATCGGGAGACCGGGAGGCGGAGAGGCCGGGACGCGGGGACGTCGGGAGACCGGGACGCGTCCGGCCGGAGGGAGCGCCCCGGCAGGACGCCTCGGTCCGCGGGTCAGGTCCGCGGGCGGAAGGCGTCCGCGTTCTCCCCGACCCACCCGGCGAAGGTGCGCGCGGGCCTGCCGGTGACCCTCTCGACGGTGTCCTGGACCCGGGTGCCGACCTCGGGCGGGTCGGTGACCAGCTGGAGACCGAAGCCCACGTACTCCTCGTCGTGGCCCAGGGCGCGCAGCCGCTCGGCCTCCTCCTCCAGGGTGAGGCGGACCAGTCCGACCTCACGGCCGATCCCGCGCGAGAGCGCGGCCACCCGCTCCGCCGGGGTCAGCGCCTCGGGACCGGTGAGGGGGTAGGTGCGGCCGCCGTGGCCGTCCTCGGTGAGGGCGGTGACCGCGACGGAGGCGATGTCGGCCTCGTGGACCAGGGCGCTGGGCGCGGTGCGCGCCTCGCGGACCACGCCCTCCGCACGCACGGAGTCGGCCCAGTCCAGGGTGTTGGCCATGAACTCGACCGGGTGGAGCAGGGTCCAGACCAGGCCGCTCGCGGCCAGGGCCTCCTCCACCGGGCCCGGGTAGAAGTCGCACAGCACCGACACCCTGCGCACGCCCGCCTTCTCAGCGAGCTCGACCAGGCGCGGCGCCGAGGTGAGGGGGCTGTGGTCGTCCCCGCCGAACGTGATCAGGTGCAGCCCCGTGACCCCTTCGAGGTGCGGGGCGAGGCCGTCCGGGTCGGTGAGGTCGCCGCCGACGACCCGCGCGCCCTCGGGCAGGCGGGCCCGTTCGGGAAAGCGGGTCAGCGCGCGTACGGGGTGCCCGGCGCCGAGCAGCTGTCCGACGACGTGGCGGCCGACGTTGCCGGTGGCTCCGGCGACGAGGAAGGTCATGGCTCTCCATCTGTCCACTGGGGGATCCTGGTTTCCGTAAGGCGTACAGTACGGTGTACGGAAACGGCGCGCAAGGGCGGGTGAGGTGCCAGGGGGAGCGCGGGACCACGGGCGGCGGCGTGCTCTCCTCCCTGTCCGGCCCGGGTGCGGAGCCTGCCCCGGGCGGCTCCGCGTCCGGACCGGGTTCAGGGTGTACGGGCGGAGGCGTCCCGGGCGGCGGCGCGCTTTCCCGCGTTCGGGCCGGGGCGCGGGGCCTGGGCGGCGCCGTGTTCAGGGCGCGCGGACGAAGGCGCCCCGGGCGGCGGCCTCGGCGGCGATCCGTGCGGCCAGCTCCAGGTCGGCGGGCGTGACGGGCTCGCGGCTGACGAAGAGGCGGTAGTAGACCGGCGCGACCGCCGAGCGCACCACCTCCTCGGCGTCGGTGCCCTCGGGGGCCTCGCCCCGGGCGATGGCCTCCGTCACCAGGACGGCGGCGCGCGCGTGGCGGTCGGCCATGAACACGCGCAGCGCCCCGGCCACGCGTGAGGAGGCGAAGGCGGCCGCGACGGAGGCCGCGGACACCGCGCCCTCGGAGGCCTCGGTGAAGCCGTGCAGCACGGTCGCGTTGAGGGCCCGCAGGTCGGTGCGCAGGGAGCCGGTGCGCTCGGGTTCCCAGTCGCGGGTGGTGGACCACTCCAGAGCCGCGGACAGGAGCCCGTCCACCCCTCCCCAGCGGCGGTAGACGGTGGCCTTGTGCACTCCGGAGCGGGTGGCGACGCGTTCGGCGGTGAGTCCGGCGTAGCCGTGTTCGCCCAGCTCGTCGAGGGTGGCCTGGAGTACGGCGGCGGTGTTGCGTGCGGTGCGGCCGCCGGGTCTGGCGCCGCCAGGGGCTCCTGTGTCAGAGGTCATAACGCAACTCTAGTTGCATTTGTTGTCCTCCCTGTGCCATACTCGCTTAACGCGACAGCAGTCGCATCAAAAGCTCTCGAAGGAGGAGATCACGATGGGCCGATTCCACCGCACCCCGGGTCCCCGGCAGTTCTCCACCACCATCGAGAGGTCCACATGTCTTCTGCCTTCTCCGTCGTCTGCACGGGGCTGTCCTTCGCCTGGCCCGACGGCACCCCCGTCCTGACCGGCCTGGACGCCGCCTTCGGCACCGGGCGGACCGGACTGGTCGGCCGCAACGGCAGCGGCAAGTCCACCCTGCTCCGCCTCGTCGCGGGGCGGCTGGTCCCGGCGTCGGGCACGGTGTCGGTGGACGGCGACGTCGGCTACCTGGACCAGGGGCTCACCCTGGACACCGGCCGCACCGTCGCCGAGCTGCTGGGCGTCGACCGGACCCGCGCCGCGCTGCACGCCATCGAGGCGGGCGAGGCCACCGAGGCGAACTTCGCCGCCGTCGGCGAGGACTGGGACGTGGAGGAGCGCGCCCTGGCCCAGCTCGAACGGTTCGGCGTCGCCCTGGCGGGGGAGACCCCGCTGGACCGCCCCGTCGGCACCCTCTCCGGAGGGGAGGCCGTGCTGGTCGCGCTCGCGGGGCTGGCCCTGCGCCGCCCCGCCGTCACCCTGCTGGACGAGCCCACCAACAACCTGGACCGCCACGCCCGGGAGCGGCTCCACGACGCGGTCGCGTCCTGGCACGGGGTGCTCGTCGTGGTCAGCCACGACCGCGAGCTCCTGGAGCGGGTCGACCAGATCGCCGAACTCCGTGACGGGCGGGTGCGCGTGTGGGGCGGCAACTACTCCGCCTACGCCGAACAGCTCGCCGCGGAGCAGGACGCGGCCCGGCGCATGGTGCGCGTGGCCGAGGCCGACGTGCGCCGCGAGAAGCGCCAGCTCGCCGACGCCCAGGTCAAGCTGGCCAGGCGGGTGCGCTACGGCAAGAAGATGTACGACACCAAGCGCGAGCCCCGCGTGGTCATGAAGCAGCGCAAGCGCGACGCCCAGGTGGCGGCGGGCAAGCACCGCATCATGCAGGAGGCCAAACTGGTCGGGGCCAGGGAGGAGCTGGACCGGGCGGAGGTCGCCGTCCGCGACGACGACGCCATCCGCATCGCCCTGCCCGGCACCGAGGTCCCGGCCGGGCACGGCGTCCTGGAGCTGGGCACTCCGGACGGCGGGCGGCTGTACCTGCGCGGGCCCGAGCGGGTGGCGCTGGTCGGGCCCAACGGGTCCGGCAAGACCACCCTGCTGCGGGCGGTGGTCGGTCGGGGGCGTCACCCGCAGGCCGAGGTGGTGCACGCCGCCGACCGGATCGGCTACCTGCCGCAGCGGTTGGACGTGCTGGACGACGGCCTGAGCGTGCTCGACAACGTGCGCGCGGCGGCGCCCTCCGCCACGCCGCACCGGGTGCGGGCCGGTCTGGCCCGCTTCCTCATCCGCGGGGACCGGGTGGACCAGAGGGCGGGCGACCTCTCCGGGGGCGAGCGGTTCCGGGTGGCGCTGGCCCGGCTGCTGCTGGCGGACGAGCCGCCCCGGCTGCTGGTGCTGGACGAGCCCACCAACAGCCTCGACCTCGACAGCCAGCGGCAGTTGGCCGAGGCCCTCGCGGACTACCGGGGCGCCCTGCTGGTGGCCAGCCACGACCACGCGTTCCTGCGCGAGGTCGGGGTGGGCCGCTGGTGGCGGACCGAGCGCGGGCGCGCCCCGGTGGAGGCGTCCGGGGCCGACTGACCCGGGGCGGCGGCGGGGCTTCGGTGCCCCGCCGCCGCGTCGCCGGTGTCCTGCCGCCGAGCCGCCGCCGAGCCGCCGCCGAGCCGCGTCCTGAGCGTCCGGTGGCGGCGGTCAGGCGGGTTTGGCCGGGCAGGCGACCAGGTGGTCGTCGACCACGCCCACGGCCTGGAGGTAGGAGTAGACGATGGTGGTGCCCACGAAGGTGAAGCCGCGCTTCTTCAGGTCCTTGCTGACCCGGTCCGACAACGGGGTGCTCACCGGGACCTCGGAGGGTTCGGTGAAGCGGTTGACCACGGGCGTTCCGTCCACCCAGCCCCACAGGTAGGCCGCGAAGGTGCCGTGCTCCTCGCGCACCTCCCGGAAGGCCCGGGCGTTGCGGGGGAGCGAGGCCACCTTGAGCCGGTTGCGGATGATCCCGGCGTCCCGGAGGAGCCGGTCGGTGTCCTCCTGGCCGTACTCCGCGATCCGGTCCCGGTCGAAGCCCTCCAGGGCCCGCCGGTAGTTCTCCCGCTTGTTGAGCACGGTGGACCAGGACAGCCCGGCCTGCGCGCCCTCCAGGACGAGCATCTCGAACAGGTGGGCGTCGTCGCGGGAGGGCCTGCCCCACTCCTGGTCGTGGTAGGCCCGCATCAGCTCGGAGGACCCCCGTGCCCAGGCACAGCGCTGGTCGGACATGGCAGCTCCTCGGAGGTCGACGGCGGAGGTCGCCTCCATGGTGCCGCAGGTCGGCGACAGTCCGGACGCGTCCGCCTTGTGCTCCTTCCGGCTGGTGTTCGCCCGCGCCCGCGTCGGAGGGGGCATCATCGACTGACATGGACATCCCGATCCCGGACGAGGCGTCCCGGCTGTTGGCCGGTACCGGCGCGCCGCCCCGCCTGCGCGCGCACGGCGCGCTGGTCCACGGCGTGGCCGTGCAACTGCTCGCGTGGCTGGCCGAACACCACCCCGGTCTGCCGGTCGACGCCGACGCGGTCCGCTTCGGCGCGGCCGTGCACGACATCGGCAGGACCGAGCACCCCGAGGAGCTGCGCGGGCCCGGCCGCCGACACGAGGCCGCGGGGGAGCGGCTGCTCCTGGCCCGGGGCGTGCCCGCCCGGCTCGCCCGGTTCTGGGCCACCCACGGCGACTGGTCCGCCGAGGGTCGCGGCCTGGAGGACCTGCTGGTCAGCCTCGCCGACAAGGTGTGGAAGGGCGCCCGCGCCGAGGAACTGGAGCTGTTGGTGACCCGCCGCGTCGCCGAGGCCGCGGGGCGGCCCGCCTGGGAGGTCTTCGCCGCCCCGGACGACGCGCTCCAGGCCCTGGCCGACGGCGCGGACGCCCGTCTGGCCGAGCAGGCGCGCCACCCCGTCTGACCGAGCAGGACGCCGTGTCCGAGCTTTCAGGCGGTGCCGTGCCAGGACCTCCACAGGGCCGCGTAGGCGCCTCCCGCGCCCACGAGTTCGTCGTGGGCGCCCAGTTCGGTGATCCGGCCGCCCTCCACCACCGCCACCCGGTCGGCGTCGTGCGCGGTGTGCAGCCGGTGGGCGATCGCGATCACCGTCCTGCCCTCCAGCACGGCCGCGAGGGACCGCTCCGCGGCCCGGGCGGTGGTGGGGTCCAGCAGCGAGGTGGCCTCGTCGAGCACCACCGTGTGCGGGTCGACCAGCACCACCCGGGCCAGGGCCAGCTGCTGCGCTCCGGCGGCGTCCAGCGCCGTGCCGCCCGCGCCCAGCGGGGTGTCCAGTCCCTCCGGCAGCTCCCGCAGCCAGTCCGCGTCCACCGCCTCCAGCGCGGACAGCAGAACGGTGTCGTCGGCCTCCTCGGAGGCCAGGGCCAGGTTCTCGCGCAGCGTCCCCGCGAACACGTGGTGCTCCTGGTTGACCAGGACGATGCGGCGGCGCAGCTCCTCCGGCGCCAGGTCGGCCACGGGCACACCGCCCACCAGCACGCTCCCCGCATCCGGTGCGTCCACTCCGGCCAGGAGCCGACCCAGCGTGGTCTTGCCCGCTCCCGAGGGACCCACGACCGCCAGCCGCTCGCCGGGCCGCACCGTCAGGTCGATCCCGCGCAGGACGTCCGTACCCGCCACGTAGGCGTAACGGGCGCCGCGAACCTCGATCCGGTCGTCGACGGGTGTCGGGGCCGTGCCGACCGGAGCCGCCACCCGCCCCACGCCGCGCACCCGCGCGAACGACGCCCCGCCCCGTTGCAACTGCTCCACCCAGTACATGATCCCGCTGGCGGGCTCCTCCATCTGCCGCATGTAGAGGCAGCAGGCCACCACCACCCCCAGGCTCACCCCTCCCTCCAGGTGGAGCAGTCCGCCGCCGAGCAGTACCACCACGGCGGGCAGGGAGAAAGCGACGTCGGCGACGGGAAACAGAACCGACCGCAGGCGCAGGGTGCGCCGCCGCGCCCCGTACAGCTCCAGGGTGTCGCGGTCGGTGCGCGCCACCCGCTCCCGGCGCAGCCCCAGCGCCTCCACGGTGCGCCCGCCCTCGGCGGTGGCGGTCACCCCCGCCAGCGCGGTCGAGGCGGCCGCCCCCTCGGCCAGGTAGGCGGCGCGCGACCGGCGCAGGTACCAGCGCAGCGCCCACCAGAGCGGGGGCACGACCACCAGGACCAGCACGCCCAGAGCCGGACTGAGCCAGAACACCGCGGCCAGCAGGAAGAGGACCTGCAACAGGGCGGGGAACACGTCGGGGACGGCACCGCGCAGGGTCGTCGCGACCACCCCCATGTCGCCGGACGCCCGGTTGGTGAGGTCCCCTGTGCCCGACCGCTCCACCACGCGGGTGGGCAGGGCCAGGGCCCGGTCCACGAACTCCTCGCGCAGCCGCGCCAGTGCCCGCTCCCCGAAGCGGAACGCGCCCAGCCGCGCGTACCGGGTCAGCACCAGCTGTGCCAGCGCGCAGGCCAGGACGGCGGCGGCCAGCCCGTCGACCGCCGCGACGGTGGCCCGACCGGCCTCCAGGAGGTCGATGATCCGTCCCAGCAGGTAGGGTCCGGCCAGCCCGGCCGCACTGGCCAGGCAGGTCAGCGCGAGCGTCGCGATCAGCCCCGCGCGGTCGGCTGACACCAGTCGCCAGGCGTCCCGGCGCGCCTGGGCGGGCTCCGCCACCGGCAGCCGCTCCCCCTCCCCGGTGTGCGTCCCTCCCCCGCCGCCGACACCCCCGACGGTCCTCCTGCCTGCCTCGGTTCCGGTGCTTCCGCCGGTCCCCGTCGCCTCTCCGGTGTCGGGGCTCCCGCCGGTCCCCGGGTTTGCTTGGGCCCCCGCGCTCCTGCCGGTCCCCGTGCTCCCGCTGGTCTGTGCACCTGTCCCGTGGACCGTCCTCCCGCAGGGCCCTGTGCTCCCGCCGGTCCCCGTCCTTTCCCCGGGGCTTGTGCTCTCCTCGGCTCCCTCGGGCCCCGTGCTCTCCCCTGTCCCCGTGCTCACGACCGGCCCTCCTCGTCCGCTCCGCGCAGGACCAGCGCCCGGTAGTCCGGCCGCGTGGCGACCAACTCCCCGTGCGTGCCCACCGCCACCGCCCGCCCCCCGTCCAGCAGCACCACCCGGTCCGCCCGCGCCAGCAGCAGCGGAGAGGTGCCCGCGACCACGGTGGTGCGTCCCCGGCGGGCCTCGTGCAGCCGGGCCGCGATCAGCGCCTCGGTGTGCGCATCCACCGCGGATGTGGGCTCGACCAGCAGCAGCACCTCCGGTCGGGCCAGGATCGCGCGCGCCAGCCGCACCCGCTGGCGCTGCCCGCCGGACAGGTTGCGGCCCTGCTCCTCCACCGCCGAGTCCAGCCCGTCGGGCAGGGACGAGACCACGTCCAGCGCCCCGGCCGTCCGCAGCGCCTCCATGACCTCCGCGTCGGTCCGGTCGCCGTGCACCGCGACCACCTCGCGCAGCGGACCGGCGAACAGGTACGACTCGTTGTCGCCGACCAGGACGCGGTCGCGCACCCGTTCCACGTCCATGTCGCGCAGCGGCACCCCGCCCCAGCGGGCGTCGGAGTCGGTGTAGCGGCCCAGGCGCTCCACGACCAGCGCCGCGTCCCCGGGCCGGAAGGACACCAGGGCGGTCATCGACCCTGGCGGCACCCGCGTTCCGCTCTCGGGGTCCACCAGCTCGGCGGGCCCCTCCGGGGGAGCCGCGCCGCCGCCCTCCGACAGCGCGGGCCCGGACCGCAGCAGCCGCACCACCCGCTCCAGCGACACGTGGCCGTGGGTGAGGTCGCTGGCCGCCTCCACCAGGAAGAACACCGGCATGATGAGGACGGCGACGTAGCCGTACACGGCGACCACCTCCCCCACGGTGATCTCCCCGGCCACCGCGAGTCGGGCGGCGATCCAGGTGACGGCCGCCAGGAAGACCACCGGCAGGCAGGAGCTGACCGCCTCGAACCAGCTGCTGGTCGCGCCGAGCCGGTACCCCTGGCGCAGCAGCGAGGCCGAGCGCTCCCGGTACCGGGCGGCGAACCGGTCCCTGCCGCCGATGCCGGACAGCACGCGCAGCCCGGCCACGATGTCGCCCGCCAGGGTGGTCAGGAGCCCCTCCCGTTCCCGGTAGCCGCTCTGTCCGCCGCGCAGGCCGCGCAGCAGCGGTCCCACGGTCAGGGCGAGCAACGGCACGCCGACCAGCACGACCGCCGCCAGCAGGGGTGACACGGTCAGGAGCAGGACGGCGACCGAGGCGTAGGCGATCACCGAGCCGACCCCCGGCCCGGTCATGGTGAGTGTCTGCGCGATCCGGCCCACGTCCAGCACCTGGACGGTGGACAGCTCCCCGGAGGAGAGCCGCCGGGGCAGCGCCGCGCCCAGCCGGGCCGCGTGTCTGGCCACCACGCGCATGGTCCGCAGCGAGGCGTCCATGCGCACGAGCGTCATGGTCCGGTGCCGCATGATCGACACGGCCGCGTTGAAGGCACCCGTGCCCGCCAGGGCACCCGCCCACAGCAGCAGTGCGCTCCGGTCCCCGGCCCGCAGTCCGTCGTCGACGGCGCGGGAGAGGAGGTAGGGCATCACCATGAGGCCGATCATCCAGACGGTTCCCCAGAAGGCCCCGGCCACGACCCTCCACGGTTGGGAGGCGATGAGCCACCACAGGTAGCGCCAGGGCCCGCGGGCGTCCGGCGTTCCGGGATCGGGCACGCGCGGGCCGGTGGCGGCGGCAGGCGTGCGGGGAGCGGGCGCCGCCTCGGTACCGGTCACGGGGCCTCCGTTCGGATCGTCGGATCAGCGGTTCTCGTTCTTTCCCCTTCATGGAAACAGGGCCGCCGCCGCTCCGGAAGACGCCTCCTCCTTCTGTGGACAACTTCGGAGTGTGCCCTGTTCAAGCGCCCTCAGAAGTCCCATCAGCAACATCAGCAACACCAATATCAAATTTCACAAAAGAGAGCAGAGGGCTCATATGTGGAGGATTCTCATAACGCGTACGTCACAAAAAACCGATAAAGCCATAAATCAGAACAGGGCGCGCATCATATGTCGGTGGTATGCCGGAACGAGCGCGGACAAAGGGAGGCCATCGGGTCGTGTCGAGTGGCGGGCAGGTGCCGGACGGTCATGAGACGCCGGTCGGGCAGGAGGCGCAGGCCGTCTGCTACAAGGAACTCGTGGATCCCGGCTGGTCGGGGCCGCCGGGCCGCAGGCGCCCCATCCTGCTCGTCCACGGCCCCCGGGGGTACGGCAAGTCCCACTTCGCCCTGCACAAGGCCCGTGAACTGGAGAGGCTCGGCGTCCCCTACGCCCACCTCGACCTCGCCGACGTCAGGTACCACTCCAGCGTCCCCGACGCCTTCGCCGCGATCTCCTCCCACCAGGAGAAGGGCCTCGCCCGCGCCCTGCGCTACTACGGGCGCCTCCAGTTCCCCCGGCTCTGGATCAGCCTGATCACCGTCCGCCTGGAGATCGACCCCGACGGGGCGCCGGGCGACGAGGGCGACATCAGGAGCCGCAACGACCGGGCGCACGCGGAGATCACCGCCCTGGTGGACCAGGTGTGGCCCAGCGGCATGGGGCGGCTGAGCAGGTTCCTGAGCGAGGCGGGCGACCTCATCCCGCCCGCCGAACTGGTCGGCGTCGACTCGCTGCCCGTCGACCTGGCCCGGTGGGCCGCCGCCGTGTCGGGCGTGGGCGCCCGCGTCCTGGACCGGGTCTTCGAGTGGATGCGGGCCCAGGGCCAGGGCGGACAGGCCCGGGAGCAGGTGGCCGACTCCCTGTACCACCTGTGGCTCCAGGCGCGCGAGCCCGACGCGGTGGACGCCGTGTCCCGCGTCTCCAACCGGGAGAAGGTGGGCCGCTTCCTGAGCGAGGCCCTGTTCACCGACCTCCAGCACGCGGCCAGGCGCGTGGGCTACCAGCCCACCCCGGTCCTGCTGCTGGACAACGCCGACCAGGGCGTGGGGCCCGTGCTCCTGAGGTCCCTGGCCGAGGTCCCGGCGCCCTTCGCCCGGAGCGGGTTCTTCGGCGGCGTCGGCTTCCCGGAGCCGCTCACCGTGGTCGCCACCACGTCCGAGACGGTCGACGGCGTGCCCCTCGAACGGTTCTACGAGGACACCCGGCAGTACATGCGCTTCTCGGCCCTGGCCCCGCTGGACCGGCGCGCCGTCGGCGAGCTGTTCTCGCGCGCACGCTCCCGGGCCAAGGGCAGCGGCCACGTCTCGAACGAGATCGTCGACCTCCTCGCGGACTTCACCGGGGGGCACCCCGGGACCACCGCCCAGCTCGCCGACGCCTGGGTCGCGGTCCGCGGCACCAGCCTGCACGCCGCGCTCGCCCACCGCCCCGTCGACCCGGTCACCAGGCTGGAGTCCGCCGTGACCGTGGAGGAGGGCATGCTCACCACGGCCCTCGGCGTCGAACCGGACCGCCTCGACCAGCGCCTGCGGGAGGCGCTGGTCACCTGCTCCGCCGCCAGGGACCCCGACGCGGGGCTGTGGCTGAACCGGTCGGGCGAGCTCACCGAACGCGTCGAGGAGGAGCGCCTCCTCGACCACCCGCTGTGGGACCGCACGGCCCCGGAGACGACCACCGTGCTGCGCCGCCTCCTGTCCCGCAGCCTGGCCCGGCGCCCGAGCGGGGCCGCGGGGAACTGGGACGCCGTCCACCGCAGGCTCGCCGACCACTACGAGAGCGGGGAGTCCGACAACCGGCGCTCAGCCGAGTGCGCGATCTACCACCGCCTCTGCGCGGGACAGCTCACCCGTGTGGCCTGGCACCTCCAGGGCTGGCTCAAGGCCCCCGACATCGGCGGCGAGGAGTGGGTCCGACTGCTGCGGGGCGTCACCGCGGCGCCCCTGCGGGTCCGCCCGTCGTTCCCGCTCCTGGACGCGTGGACGCACACCTGGCAGCGGCACGCGGCCCCGGAGGGGGCGGAGGGCGCGGAGGAGACCGAGACCGTCCTCAAGCTCGTCGCGGCCCGCCAGATCCTCAACGACCCCGACCTCTTCCGCTCCGGGGCGCTGCACTCGGTCTGCCACATGGCGCTGAACGACCTCGCCGGGCGGGCTCCGAAGGGAGCGGCGCACATCTTCGACGAGGCGGCGTGGCACCTGCGGCTGGTCGCCAAGTTCGGCGCCAAGGCATGAGCGACCGCCCACCACCGAAGGGACGACCATGACCGGCCCCCATGACGCACACCTGTCGCCGCGCCCGCCCGGCGGGCCGGATTCCCTCGTCCGCAGGTGGCTGCGGCGGTGGTGGAAGCTGGTCGTCCCGGCGCTGGCGCTCCTGCTGCTGGTCCCGGCCGTCCTCTACTGGGACGTGTTCACATGCGGCGGGCCCGGAAGCGGCGTGCGCCTGTCCGAGGGACAGTGCGTGGGCGTCACCGACGGGTCGTACGTCTACCACGAGGAGTACGCCGAGGTGCAGGCCGCCATCGCCGCGGAGAACGCCCGGGTGGCGGAGGAAGCCGACGGGCACGTCGTCCGGATCGCCCTCCTGGGCATGCTCACCTTCGGCGACGTCAGTCCCATGGACCCCGTCCGCATGGTCAGGTCCCTGGAGGGCGCCCACACCGCCCAGATGCGGGCCAACCACACCCCCCACTTCGGTGACCAGAGCCCGGCGATCCAGCTCCACCTCGCCAACATGGGCGGGCAGCAGGAGAGCTGGGAGCCGGTGGTGGACGAACTCGTCGCCATGGCCGGAGACGAGGAGAACCCCCTCGTCGCGGTCATCGGCATGGGGGTGAGCGTCAGCTCCACCCGGGACGTGGCCGCCCGCCTCGACGTGCACGGCATCCCCATGGTCTCCGCCGCGGTCACCGCCGACGGCCTGGCCCACCCCGAGACGCCGGGCCTGATGCGCGCCGCGCCCAGCAACACCGAGTACGTGCGGGCGCTGCGCGCCTACCTCGACGACCTGGAGGAGACGCCCCGGGCGAGCCTGGTCTACGACGCCAACGAGCCCGACCTGTTCGTCTCCTCCCTGCGCGAGGCCTACGAGAACCAGCTCGGCGTCTACATCACCGGGCACCCCCAGGAGTACACCGGAACGACCGTCGGCGACCCTCCCCGTGCGGGCCTGTTCCACACGGTGACCCTCAACGTGTGCGCCTCGGACACCGACACGGTGCTCTTCGCGGGGCGGGCTCCGGACCTCAAGGAGTTCCTCGCCTCCCTGGCCAGCCGGGCCTGTTCCGACCAGCCCTTCCGGGTGCTGTTCTCCGTGACCGGCCTGACCGCCATGGACGACGAGGAGGTGATGGGGTACCTGCGCGACGGGGACATCACGCTGGTCTACGCCTCGGCCGTCGACCCGCGCTGGAGCGCGGGACAGGCCCCCGAGAACGCGCCGCCGCACTACGCGTCCTTCGTGAACGCCTTCCACGAGTACATAGGGGACGAGGACCCCGACGCCCTCAACAACGGGTACGCCCTGGTCAACCACGACGCGTTCGCCGTGGCGGCCAGTGCCGTGCGGATGACCAACGGGATGGACCTGGACGGCGGCCCGCCCACCGCGGAGGAGGTGGCGTCCCAGCTGATGCTGCTCAACAGCGCCCACGAGGTCCGGGCGGGCGGCGGGGTCCTCGGCTACAGCGACGAGTACGGCGGGGAGGCGGTCGGCCGGTACGTGCCCGTGGTCGAGCTGCCCCTGGAGGGGGAGGAGCCCAGGCCCCGCCCGCACATCATCGGTGGTGCCGGAGGGGTGTGACTCCCCGTTCTTGGGTGGCTGCCGCTCTCGGCGGGGCCGGGTACGCGCGGACACGAGGGCGGCCCGCCGAGCGCGTGCCTGTTCGACAACGTGGACGCATGGGCCTGTGTGGAATCATCTGTTGGATCGGACTTGGCTTTGTGGGTGAAATGTCTGTTTCTCGGGAAGTTGGAAATTCGGCTGCTTGCCACTGTTAAGTTCCCAGGTCGCTGACTGTGCTCCCCGCGCACGCGGGGATGGTCCCGGCGCAATCGTCGCCGTGCTGACCCTGACCGTGTGCTCCCCGCGCACGCGGGGATGGTCCCGCCCCTCCGAGTCCGCCCCGACCGACGCGGCCGTGCTCCCCGCGCACGCGGGGATGGTCCCAGCGTCAACCATCTGTGAACACCGGTCCCGGAGTGCTCCCCGCGCACGCGGGGATGGTCCCAACTGCAAGTAGTCCACGATGACCAGGTCGATGTGCTCCCCGCGCACGCGGGGATGGTCCCGCCAGATCGGCGCTGTCGGAGCGCACCCGGAAGGTGCTCCCCGCGCACGCGGGGATGGTCCCCGGCTGTACTTCCACACGCCGACGCGCTTCGCGTGCTCCCCGCGCACGCGGGGATGGTCTGATCAGTAGACTTCCCATGGGAACTGAGAAGGGGCCGCCAGCGGAGATCGCTGGCGGCCCCTTTTATGCGTGTTACCGGGAACGGACGCTGGTGAGGAACGCCGCCCACTCGGCTGAGGGTGCCTCCAGGTGACCGAGGTGGCGGTTCTGTGTGTCGCGGACGGCGGCACCTGTGCCGGTGTCCGCGACCTCGACGCAGTTGCCTGAGGTGGGCTGGCTGTAGCTCGACTTGCGGAAGTTGAGCGGGGTGGGAACTGAGGTCATGGTCTTCTACTCGATCATCTGTCGAAGGTGGTCGATCGTCTCGCCGGGGCGGAGGGCGGCCAGACGCAGGTGGTTCATCAGGTTTCTGTAGCGGGCGATCTCTTCGGGCTCCTCCAAGTAGATCCCATCGGTGTCCGTTTCCAAATAGACCACCGTGGGATCGACCGATTCGGGAAACTCCAGGATGACGAAGGGGCCTCCGCTCCCCGCGTTGAGCTGGGTCGCGCGCGTCACCTGGAGGGTGACATTCGGGCGCTCGGCCATCTCCAGCAGGTGCCGGACCTGCTCCTGGCGCACCAACGGGTGCTGCTCCAGCCTCAGAAGTGCGGTCTCGTCAAAGATGGCCCACAGTTCCGGTGCGTCCTCGTCGTCCAGGATGCGCTGTCGGGTCATCCGCGCGTCGATGGCGCGTCGGATGTCCTCTGGCTGGGCCAGTGCGGCTTGGGCGATGACTTCTATGTAACCCGGTATCTGGAGCAGGCCGGGCAGGACTACGGGCTCCCACGTGGAGATCGCGTTGGCCTCGGTCTCGAAGCCCACGTATCTCGCGGCCAGGACGTCTCGGTACCGGTTCCACCAGCCGCGTTCGAGGGACTGGCGGCACAGGTCGAGGATCTCCTCGTACTCGCGGCCGGGCGGCAGTCCGCAGGCGTTGAGGATGGCTCGGATTTCCGGGAGCTTCGGGCGCTGCTTGAGGCCGGACTCGATGTTGGAGTACGTCGACTTGGACAGCTCGGCGGCCTTCGCGACTTCCTCACTGGTCATGCGCGCGGCTTGGCGGATGCGTCGCAGCTCAGCGGACAGGCGACGTCGTCTGATGGTTGGCGAGTACCTGGTGGCCATGATGCCCCTGATCGTAGATCGTCGGCGGTCAGAGAGGGACATTTTAGGAATCCTGTAACTGGATATCGGGCGTAAGTGAACAACTAGGAATCCCGCTCTTGAAAACTTGGAATCCTAGATGCACTATGAGCCTACTCAGTTCCCGCCGGACCTCCCATCCGGCAGCCGAGAGGAGCCGCCTCGTGCGATACCTGATCCAGTGCTTCGTCATGCTGTGGCGGGCGATAGCCCCGCCCGCCCAGGGCCGCCACGCGCGGTCCGTGCCGCCTCCCGCTCGAACCCAAGCCCCGCGCCGCCGTCCGCCCGTGCGACGCCGCTGGGAGTGGCAGGACCCGCAGCCCGTCCCTCCGGAGCCCGTCGAACCCCCCGTGGAACGCGACCTGATCCCGCCCTACTACCGGGCTTGGGAGCGCACGCGAGCAGACAAGCGACCCGCCCCCGACCACCTCGGCGGCGACCTCCTGCACGTCATCACCCCGGCCGCGCCGCCCCCGACCCCGCGCCCGCGTCCGTCCGACGGACTCACCGACCTCGCAGCCGTGGTCCGCCAGTGGCACACCGCCCAGACCGTCCAGGCCGCCCGAACCTTCGAGGGGGTGAGGGCGTGAACTCCCTCGCCTTCCGGCCGCGCCGCCACCGCAGTCACCGCCGTCACCGCAGCCGCCGCGCCCGCCCCTTGCCGACCGCGCTGCCCACGGCACGGGTCAGCGTCGCCACGGGTGTCCTCCCGATCGTGCGCGCCGCGCACCAGGCACTCCGGGAGGCGAAGCGATGATGTCCGCGACCACCGCCGTCCCCGTCACGGATCTCACGTGCGACGACGTCCGCCTGTGCCGCGAGGCCAACGGCTCGGGCTCCCTCGCCTCCCTGGCCGTGGCCGCCTGCCACGTCGACCTCTCCCCGGGCTGGAGCACGCACGGTCGCGCCGCGCGAATCGCCGCCCTGGAGAAGCTCGCCCGCCTGGCCTCCCAGGCCGCGCACGAACTGCGCGAGGCCGACCAGCGGCAGGGGCGGAAGCCATGACCGCCGTACCCGAACCGCGCCGCGAAGCCAGGACCGTGTTCGAGGTACGCGAGGTCGAGAGCAGTGCGGCCCTGCACGCCTGGGCGTGCGCCCACGGGGTAAGGGTCCGCTACCTGGGCTCGACCTGGCAGCACGAGGAGGTCTACGGAGCCCGACAGGGCACGCAGGTCCGCGTGTGCCGCACCCCCTGGGAACACCACCGCCTCCACCCGGTCGTGTGGAGGTCACCGCTGGAGGCGCTGCCACCGGAGAAGCTGCCGTCCATCCCCCGGCAGCGCACACCCACTCCCTGAACCGGTCGCGGGCCCCGGGGGCCCCCCCCCCCCCCCCCCCGCCCCCCCCCCCCGCCCCCCCCACCCCCCCCCCCCCCCCCCAAGGCCCCCGGGGGGCGGGGGGGGCCCCCCCCCCCCCCCCCCCCCGCGGCCCCACCCTCCGCCTTCCGCCCCGCCTCCACCCCCGACGAAGGACAACCGTGCCCCGCACACCCCACACAGCCCGCAAGACCCGCATACCCCACGCACCCCACGCCGACCTGCCCGTCTCCCTGCTCACCGTGGCCGAGGTGGGCGACCTGTTCAGGGTCAATCCCAGGACCGTGAACCGGTGGGTCGCACAGGGGCGCATCCCCGTGGTGCGCACCCCCGGCGGCCACCTCCGCTTCGACCCGGCCGAGGTCCGCCGACTGCTCCGGGTCGGTCGGGAGCCCATGGCCTGAACCCCGGTGCAGAGGGGAGGCGGCACCCCGTTCCAGAAAGAAAAAAAGATTCTGTACGCCGTACGGAATTATCTCGATCCCCTCTGGCGTTCCCTTCTCCGTGGGTCGTACTGTACGGCGTACGACAAGCGTGGAGAGGGGAACGCTGTGAACACGACCGGAGGCGCGATCACCGTGCGCGGTCTGGGCAAGCGCTACGGAACCGGCTGGGCGCTGCGCGGGTTCGACCTGGACGTGCCCGCGGGCAGCGTGTGCGGGCTGCTCGGACCCAACGGCGCTGGTAAGACCACCGCCGTACGCGTCCTGGCCACGCTGCTGCGCGCGGACGAGGGCACCGCGCGCGTCGCCGGGTACGACGTGGCCTCCCAGGGGGACGCGGTGCGCCGGAGCATCGGACTGGTGGGCCAGAACGCCGCCGTGGACGAGGTGCTCAGCGGACGGCAGAACCTGGAGATGTTCGGCCGCCTGTACCACCTGGGCGCCCGGCGCGCCGCCGCGCGGGCCGACGAGCTGCTGGAGCGCTTCCGCCTGGCCGACACCGGGCGCAAGCCGGTCAGCGCCTACTCCGGCGGCATGCGCCGACGCCTGGACCTGGCCGCGAGCATGATCCTGTCCCCGCCCGTGCTGTTCCTGGACGAGCCCACCGTCGGGCTCGACCCCAGGGGGCGCAACGAGGTGTGGAACGCCGTCCGCGCCCTGGTGGAGGGCGACACCACGGTGCTGCTCACCACCCAGTACCTGGAGGAGGCCGACCAGCTCGCCGACCGGATCTCGGTGGTGGACTCCGGCCGCGTCGTCGCCGAGGGCACACCGGAGGAGCTCAAGTCCCGCCTGGGCGGCGACCGGCTCGACGTGGTGCTCCACGACGCCGCCGCGCTGGACCGGGCCGCCGCCCTCATCGGCCGGGTGGCCGGGGAGCGGCCCGAGGTCGAGGCCGACGCGCGTCGGATCGGCGTCGGCGTCCGCAGTCGGGTCGCGGCCCTCACCGAGGTGGTGAGGGCGCTGGAGGAGGAGGGGATCGAGGTGGAGGACGTCGCGCTGCGCCGCCCGACCCTGGACGAGGTGTTCCTGCACCTGACCGGCGGCCATGAGGACCGTGGCGACCGCGATGACCATGGCGACCGCCGTGGCCGTGAGGGCGTCGGTGAAGCCGGTGACGGCAGTGACGTTCATGGGGAACGCGGTGACCGCGAGGACCACGGCGAGCGCGGAGAGCACGAAGACAGCGACGACCGAGTGGGGGAGAACCGATGAACGAAACCAACGACACCGCTGTCCGGGCCGCGGGGCCCGCGCCCGCCGACCGGCTGCGCTGGGCCCTGGCGGACGGGTGGACCATCGCCCGGCGCGACGTCATCCACTGGCTGCGCCAGCCCGGCCAGCTCGTCGCGGGACTGCTGTTCCCCGTGGTCATGGTGCTGATGTTCGGCTTCCTGTTCGGCGGGGCGATGACCGTGCCCGGCGGCGGGGACTACCGGGAGTTCCTGATGCCCGGCATGTTCGCCATGGCGATGGTCTTCGGGGTGGGCGAGACGGTCACCGCCGTGTCCCAGGACGCCGCGCGCGGGGTCACCGACCGGTTCCGCTCCATGCCCATGGCGCCCTCGGCCGTCGTGGTGGGCCGGTGCGCGGCGGACATGCTCAGGTCGGCGATCACCCTGGTCCTGCTGGTCCTGTGCGGCCTGCTGGTGGGGTGGCAGTGGAACGGCGGCATCGGTGAGGCCGCCGCCGGGATCGGGCTGCTCCTGCTGCTGCGCTTCTCCCTGGTGTGGGTGGGCGTCTACGTGGGCCTGGCCGTGCGGGGCGAGGGAGCCGTCACGGCGGTGCACATGCTGGAGTTCCCGTTGGGCTTCCTGTCCAACGCCTTCGTGGCGACGGCGTCCATGCCGGTGTGGCTGGGCGCGGTCGCGGACTGGAATCCGCTGTCGTCCACGGTCGCCGCCACCCGGGAGCTGTTCGACAACCCGGGGTGGGGCGGTGAGAGCTGGATCGCGCAGAACGCGGTGCTCATGGCCGTGGTCTGGCCGCTGGTGCTCACGGCGGTCTTCTTCCCGCTGTGCGTGCGGCGGTTCCGGGCGCTCGGCCGCTGAGGGCTCAGGCGTCCGGGCGCGGGCCCGGGTCCTCCTCCAACGCGGTGAGGAAGGCCCGGGCCCGTCTGCGTTGGCGTGCGGTGATCGGCATCGCCACGAACAGCATGAGGGGGAACACCACGATGCCCATGACGTTGCCCCAGAACCCGGGTCCGGTGGCGTACGCCACTGCCCACAGGTTCAGTGCGAGGCCCAGACCGAAGATGGCGGACATGGTCTTCGGCCAGTACTGCTGCCGCAGAACCGCCTCGGCCTGGTGGCGGGCGATCTGGTTGACCAGAGGATCGGTGCCGGGGACACCGCTGCGGACCAGTCGCGCGGCCTCGCGCATCCCGGCCCGGTCGGTGCCCGGAGGCAGGGGGGTCGAAGGAAGCGATCTGACGATGACCATGGCCACGAACGTGCCGAAGAGGGCTCCCGCAACCGCACCGATCGGAAGGGCCCACATCGCGTCATCCCCGGGGGCCCGAAGGAGGAAGGCGAAGAAGAGCCCCATGCACGCACCGAAGAGGAGGCCGACGACGAGGCCGGCGCGGATCGCATAACCGCGCGGGTCCCGGTGAGCATAGGCACGGATACGGACGAACAGGGGAGGGCGCCGCTGGTTCATCGGCTCGTCCTTCCGTACGCGGTTTCGTGGAGTGCGCGGAACCCGCGTGCCCTCTCCAATCGCCGGAACTGGAGGGGCGCCAAAAACATGATCGCTCCGAAGAAGGCGAAGCCGTTGGCCTGGATTGCCATCTGGTTCAGGTCGCCTTCCCGGGCTCCCCACGCGAAACCGGCGGCATTCATCGCGAGCATCAGGACGCCGCAGGCGACGGGGACCAGCCGCAAGGCGGGGGAGGACAGGAGCCCCGCGTTCAAGGTGAGGGCGTCCGCCCATGCCCGGGCCACCTGGTCGGTCCAGGGATCGTTGCTGAGTACACCGTCGTTCACCAGCGCCCTCGCGGTCCGTGCCTGTTCGGGTGTGGTCCACGGAGGAAGCCGCCTCGGCGGCGCCGGTACGCGGCTGAACAGGAGGGGGAGCAACAGGGAGAGGGGAAGGACAGCCAAGGCCACGGCCGAGACCGCGGCCGACAGGACCGCCGCGAACTCCCCCCACTTCCGGAACGTCCCGGAGATGTCGGAGAACAACATCGCTCCGACGTTGAGGAACTGGGATCCCAAGAACACGCCGAAGAGAACCGCGCAGGTCGTCACTCGGCGGTCGTACGACCGGGCGTAGCCCTCCCCGACGTTCGGGACACGGACGTTCGGGACACGGACGTTCGGGGGTTGGCGCACGCATCCTCCGCGGGCCCGGGGCAGGGGGAAGCGCGGTCGGGCCGGTGCCGCGCCTTTCCGAATCCTAGACGAGACAGGGCATTCCGGGCGCGGCGTGACCGTCTCCGGCCGCAACTGCGGACCCGTCAACCTCTCAGTCCTCCGTCAGCCATTTCGATCCCTCCGGCCACTCCGGCCCCTCCAACGACCCCGGGCCCGCCAGCGGTAGCCGCACCGTGAACGTGGTCCCCTCGCCGACGACGCTCTCCACCGACACCGACCCGCCGTGCAGATCCACCAGGTTGCGCACGATGGCCAGCCCCAGCCCGCTGCCGCCGGTGCGCCGGTTGCGCGACTTGTCCGCCCGCCAGAACCGGTCGAACACGTGCGGCAGGTCCTCCGCCGAGATGCCCACACCGGTGTCGGCCACCTCGATGACCGCCTCCCCGCCCGATCGGCGCGCCCGCACGGTGACGGCCCCGGGCGCCGGGGTGTGCCGCAGCGCGTTGCCCAGCAGGTTCCCGACCACCTGGACCAGCCGGGTCCGGTCGGCGACGACCACCACGTCCCCGGCCTCCGCCGCCAGCCGCAGTCCGGACCCTGCGGCCTTCAGCCGCTGACTGTCCACCACCTGCTCCACGAGCGCCCCGGCGTCCACCGGCTCCGGGGACAGCCGCAGCCTGCCCGCGTCCGCCAGCGCCAGGTCCTGGAGGTCGTCGACGATGTCCTGGAGCAGCAGCGTCTCGCCGACCAGCATCCCCATCCGCTCCCGGTCCAGGTCGGCGACCCCGTCCTGGGCCGCCTCCAGCCAGCCGCGCAGGTTGCTCAGCGGCGTCCGCAGTTCGTGCGAGACGTCGCTGACCATCGCCCGGCGCTGCTTCTCCAACCGCTCCAGGTGCTCGGCCATCTCGTTGAACGCGTCCGCCAGCTGCCCGATCTCCCCGGAGTCGCGCACCTCCACGCGCGAGCGCCCGCGTCCCTCGCGCATCCGCCGTACCGCGTCGGTGAGCGCGCGCACCGGGCGGACGAGCCGCGTGGACACCGCCACGCTCACCACCACCGTCAGCACCAGCACCAGCAGCACCACACCGAACACCCGAACCAGGCCCTCGCCGGTCAGCGGCACGACGCCCGACGCCTCCGCCTCGGGGTCGTCGGTGAACAGCAGCGCCGCCGGGGCCACGTAGGGGTCCAGCTGCTCGCGCCGGGCGGAGTCCAGGCACGCGGAGGTGCGCGCGTCGAACCGCGGCGGCTCGGGAGGCGCCCCGGACCCCGAAACGCCCGACTCCTCGAGAACCGCACTCGGGAGCTGCTCCTCCTCGGGTACCTCGGGCCACCACGGCTCCTCCTCGGGTGCCGGATCGTCCTGCACGGGAGGCGCGTCCGAGCCCCCGGTCGCGCCCTGGTCCTCCGCGGACGGTTCCACGGGCACGGGGTTCGCGCCGCTGTCGGGATCGTTCGGCTCCTCCCCGGGGGGCACCCAGGACCCGGACTCGTCCTCGGGCACCCCGGGTTCGCGCGGAGCGCGGGCCTCGTCCGCGAAGCCCCCGGGGTCCGACACGGAGCCGAAGGGCAACGCCACGGGAACCCCGAGGGCCCCGTCCATCCGGTACTCCGCCGCTACCTCCGCCTCCTCGGGGGCCTCCACGCCCAGACAGGTTCTGAACAGCCCGTTCAGCTCGTCCAGCGCCTTCCGCTCCCCGTCGGTCGGCTCCTCCAGCGATTCCAGTCCGCATTCCAGCCACGCGTACCGGTCCGCCTGGACCCCGGTGACGGTGGGGCGTCCGCTCGGCCCGTCCTCCACCTCCACCGCCAGCCCGTACAGGTCGCGCAGGCAGGCGGCGGTGTTCTCCGCGACCTCGGCCAGCCGGAGCTGTTCCTGCTCCGACAGCGCGAACGGCCCCACGGCACGGGGATCGATGCGCCCGTTGACGTCGGAGGCGAGGGTGACGTCCACCGCCAGCGGGTCGACCACCGAGGTCGTCCGCGGCGGAAGCGGCCGGGCCTCCTCGGCCGAGTCCGCGATCAGCCCGCGGTTCTCGGTGGTCAGGACGATCCGCCGCCCCGTCTCCTCGGACAGGCGCCCCACCGTCTCGCCCACGCCGTCCCACCCGGGGTGGTCGGCGGCGTAGGCGACGAGCGTGTCGTGGATGCGGGTGTCCACGGCCAGGGTCTCCCCCTGCTGCACGGTGAGCGACTCCGACGTCCTCTGCACCGCCAGCCACGCCGTCGCGAAGATCGAGCAGACCGCCACCAGCACCGAACTCGCCAGCAGGCGGGCCAGCAGGCTGTGCCGCAGCGCGCCCCTACGCCGAGCGGTCATCGCTCTTCCCCACGAGCTTGTAGCCGACGCCGTAGACGGTGACCAGCCGCACCGGCCTGCGCGGGTTCGGCTCCAGCTTCCGGCGCAGGTTCTTCACGTGCACGTCGATGGTGCGCTCGGTGATGAACCGGCTCATGCCGTGGATGTGCTCCAGCAACTGGGCGCGCGTCAGGACCCGGCCCGGCTGGGCGGCGAGCGCGGCGAGCAGCTGGAACTCGGCGGGCGTGCACGTGACCGGGGCCCCGTCCACCCGCACCGCGTGGCGCGACGGGTCCACCGCGACCGGGCCCGCGCGCAGCACCCGGTCCGCGTCGTCGGGGTCCCTGCGCGACCGGCGCAGCAGCGTGCGCACCCGCGCCATCAGCTCACGCGGGCTGTAGGGCTTGGTGACGTAGTCGTCCGCGCCCAGGTCGAGCCCGGTCAGCAGGTCCTCCTCGGTGGAGCGGGCGGTGAGCATCAGCACCGCCACGTCGGACTCCGCGCGCAGGGCCCGGCACGCGTCGAGGCCGCTCATGACCGGCATCATCACGTCCAGGACGACCAGGTCGGGGCGGTCCCGGTGGTGCGCCGCGACCGCCGCGCGCCCGTCGTGCACGACGCGGACGAAGTGCCCCTCGTGCTCCAGGTAGCGCCGGATCAGGTCGGCCTGGTTGACGTCGTCCTCGGCGACCAGCACATGCGCGCACACGGTGACCTCCGATCGGCTTCCGGCCCGGTCGGGCTCGGTGCGGCTCGATCGTACGCGTGCGCGCGAGGGCGCCGGAGCGGGCCTTCGGAGCCGCCGCAGGTCACCACACGGGACACACACGACGGGCACACGGGTTCTTCACATTCGTCGGCCAGTGTTCGTTGTCGTCCGGAGCGTGAGCACACCGGACGCCTCCCCAAGCGAAGCCGGATGGAATCCCATGCGCCCAACGATGCCCGTGAGCCCCACCCGGGTTCTGACGTCCCTCGCGGTCGCCGCTGCCCTGGCAGCGCTCACGGCCTGCTCGTCCGCCCCGGCCGACGAACCGGCGTCGGAGGAAGCGCCCGTCGACACCGCTGACAACGGCGTCGAGGGCGTGGAGATCGCCACGGTCCTCGGCGACGGGGTCGCCGTCCACGCCGAGCCCGGCGGCGAGGAGGTGCTGCACACCCTCGCGAGTCCGAACGACTTCGGGGTGGAGCGGGCGTTCCTCGTCGAGCGCAACGAGGGCGAGTGGCTCCAGGTGCTGCTGCCGGTCCGACCGAACGGCAGCACGGGCTGGGTCAGGAGCGAGGAGGTGTCGCTGACCACCACGGAGTACCGCGTGGAGGTCGACACCGGCGACTTCGCGTTCACCGTCTTCGACGGGGAAGAGGAGGTGCGTACCGGGGTGATCGGCACGGGGGAGGGCGAGACCCCCACCCCCGAGGGCCGCTACTACTTCACCGAGCTGCTCCAGCCGCCGGACCCGGAGGGGCCCTACGGGGTCTACGCCTTCGGTCTGAGCGGGTTCTCCGAGACGTTGGAGACGTTCGCGGGCGGGCCCGGCCAGCTCGCCGTGCACGGCACCAACGACGAGGACGCCCTGGGCCGCCAGGTCAGCCACGGGTGCGTCCGGGTCTCCAACGAGGACATCACCTGGATGGCCGAGAACCTGCCGATCGGCACCCCGGTCGAGATCTCCGCGTGAGCCGACCGGCTCCGGACCGCCGCGCGGGACGGTATCCCGCGCACACGAACCACACACGAGGACTGCCATGCGTCTGAAGAACTACCTGATCGTCGCCGGTTTCGCGGCCGCCGCCCTGTTCGGCGGATCTCCCGCCTGGGCCGACGACGCGGTCGCCCCCTCCGGGTCCCCCGCCTCGGTCGACTGCCCGGCGGACCCCTCCCAGGATCCCGCGCCGCCCGCCGAGATGCCGGGTGCGGAGGCGCCTATCGAGGACGAGGAGCCGCCCGTCAGGAAGCCGGTTGTGGAGACGCTCGTCGAGATGCCGGGTGCGGAGGCGCCTATCGAGGACGAGGAGCCGCCCGTCAGGAAGCCGGTTGTGGAGACGCTCGTCGAGAAGCCGGGTGCGGAGGCGCCTGTCGAGGAGCCGGGCGTGGAGGTCGAGCTGTGCGAGGACCCGGGCCAGTCGGAGCCCGCTCCCGTTGCCGTGCCCGCGTACCCGACCTACATCGGCTGACCAGCTGATCCATGACCGGTGTCACCCCGTGGCGAGCACGGGGTGACACCGCGGGGAGGGGCCCGCCGCACATGCGGCGGGCCCCTTCCGCGTGCCCGGAGCGCGCCGGAGCGGGCGGCCGTCCGCCGGTCCGGTTCAGGAGGACTCGGGGCCCTGCCCGGCGTCGCCCGCCGACGCGGGGAGTTCGACCGACTGCCGGTGCCGGAACACGTTGAGCGGGTCCCACCGCTTCTTCACCCGCTGCAACCGGGGGTAGGAGTCCTTGTAGTAGAGCTTGGACCAGCGGTCCTTCGAGGTGTTCCAGGCCGGGTCGTCGAGGTCGACGTCGGGATAGTTGACGTAGCACCCGTCGGTGGCGTCGCCGACCACGGGGACACCGCCGGTGGACGCGAACGTCTTGCGGTAGATGTCGCGGATCCACGCGATGTGCCGGGCCACGTCGGAGTCCGGCTCGGTGCGCTTCCAGTAGACCTGGTACTGGAGCTTGAGCACGGAGTCGCGCTGGGGAACGGCGGTGTCCTCCAGCGGCTGGTTGATGGCGCCGCCGTAGGAGTCGACCTGGATCAGGGCCTCCTTGTTGACGTAGTCCGTGTAGTGCTCCTTGCCCAGGTAGGCCCACATGGCCTCGATCTGCGCCGGGCTGAAGGGCCTGCGCAGGTAGGCCGACTTGTACTTGCCGCACCGGTTCTCACCGGAGCCGTTGAGCACCTGCGTGGCCGTCAGCCAGGGCAGCCTCCGGGGCGCCAGCATGCCCTGGACCGGCGGATGCTCCCCCATGGGCGCCGCCATCTGCCCGGAACGCGGCGCGATGCCCCCGTCCACGGCCTCCAGGAACTCCTCCATGGCCCGTCCGCCCTCGGGGTCGTCGGCGTCGACCTGGGCGACGAGGCCGATCTCCCCGTTGCTGACGTGGTTGAGCTTGAGCATCGCGAACAGCCTCCCGGACGCCTCGTCCGGGTCCTGGTGGTCGCGGAAGTACGCGCCGTACGCCGTGACCAGGTTGGCGAAGTCCTCCTTGGTGAAGTCCGACCACTGCCACGAGCGTCCGGTGAGGAGCACGTTCGACGGGGGTTCGGGCAGGTCACGGAACCAGAACCGGGTGACGATCCCGAAGTTCCCGCCGCCGCCCCCGGTGTGCGCCCACAGCAGCTCGCGGCGGTCGGGGTCGGGGTCGTCCCGCGTGGCCACCACGAGCTCGACCGAGCGGTCGGGCCGCACCACCGCCACCTCCACCGCGTACAGGTAGTCCACGGTGAGCCCGCACTGACGGGAGAGCAGGCCGTAACCTCCGCCGGTGATGTGGCCGCCCATCCCCACCGAGTAGCAGGAGCCGCCCGGCAGGGCCCTGCCGCTGAGCGGGTACAGGTGGCTGTAGGCGTGCCAGTTGGTGGCGCCCGCCTCCACGCAGTACGCCTCCAGCACGGGGTCGCGGTAGACCCCGCACATGGGGCTGATGTCCAGGATCACGCGGACGTCGTCGCCGCAGACGAAGTCCTCGTAGCAGTGGCCACCGGAGCGCACGGTGATCCGTGTGCGGTCCGGCTGGGCCGCGGTCTGGTTGACCGCCTCGGACAGGGCGCGGGCGGCGCCCTCGGGTGAGCCCACCAGCCGGACGTAGTCGGGCCGGGCGATCCAGCGCTGGTTGAACCCCCGGTTGAGCGCGGGGTAGCGCTTGTCGGAGGGGGCGATGGTGGTCAGGGGAGGAATGTCGTGGCCGTGGGACATGGAAGCCGCCTGAGCTGCGAGGACAACGAGACGCCATGGGGTTACCCAGCGTGTCCGGCTGCGAAAAGTAGCCGACCGCCCTCGGGAGTTACGGACGGTGATGGTGGACCGTAAGGTAGGAGGCCTCGTCGCCGAAACGGCTTTTCGCGCACACACGCGCTCCCGGACAGGGACGGAGCCGGAAGCGGGAACTCCTCTGAGACACCCGAACCCCTGCGAACCCTCCGGCCCCCGTACTCCCTCCGACTCCCCGGCGGGACCCCTCGGGCGACCGGAACGGAGCCCTGGTCGGCGCCGCCCGCGGCTCGCCGGTCCGCGTCCGGGGCGGACGCGGGCGGCTGGCCTACTCTGGCGCCATGACTGATCTGCCGCAGCGCTGCGACGCCGTGGTCGTGGGGGCGGGCATGGCCGGGCTGGTCGCCGCCGCCGACCTCGCCGCCGCCGGGCTCGACGTGACCGTCGTGGAGGCCGGGGAGTCCGTGGGGGGACGCGTCCGCAGCGACGTGCGGGACGGCTACGTGCTCGACCGCGGCTTCCAGATCCTCAACACCGCCTACCCGGCCGTCCGCCGCCGCCTGGACCTGGACGCCCTGCGCCTGCGGTCCTTCCCCAAGGGGATGGCCGTGCGCACCGACCGGGGGCTGCTGCGGCTGCACCCCTCGCCCTCCGGGGCCCTGTCGTCGCTGTCCCTGCTGTCCGGATCGCTCGTACGCCCCTCCGACCTCTTCCGCCTGCTGCGCGCCGTGACCGCGGACGCCCTGGAACCGGCCGACCGGATCAAGGCCAGGCCCGAGACCGACACCCTCACCGCGCTGCGCCGCCTCGGCCTGGGCAAACGGGCCGTGAACACCCTGGTGCGCCCCTTCCTGACCGGCGTCTTCCTCGACGAGTCCCTGAGCACGTCCAGCAGGGTCAACGACCTGGTCTGGCGCAGCTTCGCGCGGGGGCGGCTGACCGTTCCGGAGGCGGGGATCCAGGCCGTCTCCGACCAGCTCGCGGCGCGCGCCGGGAGCGCGCGGTTCCTGCTGGGGACGGCCGCGCACGAGGTGGCGCCGGGATGGGTGCGCACCGAGGCGGGAACCGTGCGGGCCCGCGCCGTCGTGGTCGCGGTCGGCCCGGGTGCGGTGCCCAAACTCCTGCCCTCGCTGCCCGCGCCGGTGCTCAACCCCGCCACCACCTACTACCACTCCCGTCCCGCCGGACCGGAGGACGACCCGCTCCTGCACGTGGACGGGCGCTCCCGGCGCATCGGGACCAGGCTGACCAGTGTCATGGTGCTGACGGCCACCGCCCCGTCCTACGCACCTCCCGGCCGGGCGCTGATCGCCTCGTCCACGGTGGGCCCCCACCAGCCCCCGGAGGCGGAGGTGCGCGCCGAGGCCGCCGGGATCCTGGGCGCGCACGACGGGGACTGGGAGCACCTGGAGACGGTGCACGTGCCCGACGCCCTGCCCGCGGCACCGCCGCCCCTGGGCGACCTGCGCCGTCCGGTCCGCCTGGAGGAGGGCCTCCACGTCGCGGGCGACCACCGCGACACGCCCTCGCTCCAGGGGGCCCTGGTCAGCGGGGAGCGCGCCGCCGCCGCGGTCCTGGCCGACCTCGCCGGGCGGTGAGCCCGCCGCGGCCGCCCGTACGACGTCGTGCGGGCGGCCGCGTCAGCCTCGCGCGGAACGGATCCGCGCGGTCCCTCAGGTGGCCAGGATCTGCGGTGAGACCGTCTTGAGCATCGCGTCGGCCCAGCTCATCTGCCGTAGCGACTGCGGGTGGCACCGCTTGGTGAGCGCCAGCAGCCCGGCGTCCGCGGTCACCTGCGCGCCCTGTCCGAGCAGGTCCCAGTCCAGCGACACGCCCGCCGCCATGCGGTACAGCCGACGCAGGTCCGCCAGGAGCAGCAGGTCGGGGTCGGAGTCGTCGCCCGGCAGTTCGCCCGCCTCCTCGGTGGGCGGGTCCGGGTTCTCCAGCTCCGGATCCCCGAGGTCCAGGCCGTAGCGGGCACCGGCCTCGGCGATCTCCCGCACGTGCTCGCGCGACCAGCGGACCAGGTCCCTGGCCACGTGGTGGATCTCCTGCTCCTTCTCGTGCCGGTCGGCGATCCTGAGCAGCTCCCCGGCCAGGGCGCTCTCGGCGTCGTACAGTTCGCGCAGGGCCACAGTGATCCTCATCGTCCACCTCCGGTGACGTGTTCCTCGGAGGCGGCGTCGGGGCCGCCCACGGTCTCGGGCACCCCGGTGCCGACCGGCCGGGACGCGGTCGTCGTCGGCGCGGGCGCGGGTGAGCCGTCTCCAGGTCCCAGGGGCCGCAGCCGGGCCGCCGCGGTCTTGAACAGGGGCTGCTTGGACACCGGGTCCCAGTCGGTGACGGTCGTCTCGTTGGCCGCCCGGTCGCGGTCGAGGGAGCCCCCGTCGGCATGCCGGTCCCAGTAGCCGTAGTGGAACGGGACGAACAGCACCCCGGGGCGGATGTCGTTGATCCGCGCCCGTGCCCGGATCACCCCGCGGGGCGAGGTCACCTCGACGGGATCGCCCTCGGAGACCCCGGCCTCCCGGGCGTCGGAGGGTGAGACCTCCACCCAGACCTCGGGGGCCGCCCGTTGCAGCTGGGGCGAGCGCCCGGTCTTGGTGCGCGTGTGGAAGTGGTAGAGCGTGCGGCCGGTGATGAGCGCGAAGGGGTACTCCCCGCCCGGCTCCTCGTGCGGCGGCAGGTACTCGGCGGCCTTGATGATCGCCCGGCCCTCGGGGTTCATCGCCTTGTACTCGGTCGGCTCCAGCGGCGCCCCGGTGACCAGGTCGCGGCCGTAGCTCTCGCACTGGTCGGGCGCCGCCCAGAACCGGCCGTCGGCGTAGAGGCGCTCGGTGCCGTCCGGGTTCTGGTCGTTGCAGGGCCACTGCACGCCGCTGCCGCCGCGCAGTTTGCCGTAGGTGAGGCCGGTGTAGTCGCACGGCCGTCCGGCGGTGGCGCCCTTCCACGCCTCGAAGGCCGACTCGGGGTCGTGCCACTGCGGGAACGGCGCGCCGTCCTTGTCGCGGAAGTCCATCCGCCGGGCGTAGTCCAAAAAGATGTCCAGGTCAGGCCGGGCCTCGCCGGGTGGCTCGACGGCCTTGTCGGACAGGTGGACGGTGCGGTCGGTGTTGGTGAACGTGCCCGTCTTCTCGCCCCAGGTCGCGGCGGGCAGCACCACGTCGGCGAGTTCGGCCGTCTCGGTCAGGAAGATGTCCTGCACCACCAGGAACAGCCCCTCCCGCGCGAGCACCGAGCGGATCCGCGCCAGCTCGGGCAGCGACACCGCCGGGTTGGTGGCGCTGACCCACAGGAACCGGATCGACCCCTTCTCGGCGTACCGCATGATCTGCATCGCGTGGGTGGGCGGCGCGTAGTGCGGGATCTGCATCGGGTCGAGGTTCCACACCGCGGCGAGGTCGTTGATGTGGTCGTCGTTGCTCCAGTTGCGAAAGCCCGTGAGGTCGCCGTCGGCGCCGCACTCGCGGGTGTTCTCCGCCGTGGGCTGCCCGTTCATCTGGAGGACGCCCGCGCCCGGCCTGCCGAGCATGCCGCGGATCAGGTGGATGTTGTTGACCTGCACGGACGCGGCTGTCGCCTGGTGCGACTGGTAGAAGCCCTGGAGCACGGTCGACATCAGCCGCTCGGCACCGCCCAGGAGCACGGCGGCCTCGCGGATCCGCTCCGCGGGGACACCGCAGATCCCGGCGGCGCGCTCGGGCGGGTACGCCTCGACCTCCGCGACCAGGGAGTCGTAGCCGACCGTGTGGGCCTCGACGTAGTCGTGGTCGACCATGTCCCGCCGGATGATCTCGTGCAGGATGCCGTTCATCAGCGCGACGTTGGTCCCCGGCAGCGGCGCCAGGTGCAGCGCGGCCTCCCGCGCCACCGGGGTCGGCCGGGGGTCCACGCACAGGATCCGGGGCGGGTTGGGCCCGGCCAGCCGGTCGAGCACGCGCGTCCACAGCACGGTCTGCGTCTCGGCCATGTTGTGGCCGTAGAGGGCGATGACGTCGGCGTGGTCGATGTCGGTGTAGGAGCCGGGCTGTCCGTCGCAGCCGAACGACTCCTTGAGCGCGGCGGCCGCGGTGGCCGTGCACAGCCGGGTGTTGCCGTCCATGTGGTTGGTGCCGATGGCGCCGTGCCCGATGGCGGCGAGCGTGTAGTACTCCTCCAGGAAGAGCTGCCCGCTGGTGTAGAAGCCGATCGCGCTGGGACCCTGCTCGTCGAGCAGTTCCCTGCTGCGCCGCACGACCAGGTCCATCGCGGTGTCCCAGTCGGTCTCGACCAATTCGCCGTCCCGGCGCACCAGGGGCCGGGTGAGCCGGTCGGGCGAGTGGTTGGCCTGCCACCCGTAGAGGTCCTTGGGCCCCAGGCGCCCGTGGTTGACCCGGTCGCCCTCCCGGCCCCGCACCCCCACGATCCGGTCGTCCTTGACCGCGATGTCGAGCCCGTCGCCGTTGGAGTGCAGGATCGTCGCGGACTGCACCCAGCGGTCCACCTGGTCGGGGCCCACCCCCTCGGCCAGGTGGCTGTCCACTCTGGCCGGCCATTCCTGGCCGGGCCCGTACGGGGTACGCGACCCCCATGGTTCGGCGACCCTGTCCCTGGACGGCACCGACACCACCCCTTCCCGTGTGGCCGAAACGCGTGGACGCCGCTACCCGTGGGGGAAACGTGTAAACGGCGCGGGGACCGGTCCCGACACGGCCCACCCCGAGCGGACCCGGACGCGGGGCGGGAACCCACGCCCGAGCGGATCCGGGCGGCGGCTGTCAGCGGGGTGCCCGTGCCGGTCCCGCCCGGCCCGGCTCAGGGCAGATGCACCATCCCGGCGATCCGGCGGGCCGCCTCCCGCACGGCGGCGCCGAAGGGGGCGGGGTCGTCCAGCTCCAGGACCGAGATGCCGACGCTGGCCACCGGCTCGGAACGCGTCCCGACCACCGCCGCCGACACCCCGGTCACCGCGTTGGTCACCTCGGCGTGGGAGACGGCGTAGCCCCGCCCGCGGGCCAGGGCGACCTCCTCGCGCTCCCCGGGCCGGGGCGGCATGGCCGCGAGCAGCGCCAGACCGGCCGACCCCTTGTCGATGGGGTCGACCCGCCCGGTCCGGAAGGCGATGTGGGCCGTGGCCCTGCGCGGTTCCACCACCATCAGAGCGCGCGCCTCGTCCTCACCCTCGGGAACGACGAGGTGCGCGGTGGCCCCCTGCGACTCGGCCAGCTCGGCCAGGACCGGACCGGCGACCTGGCGCAGGTCCGCCTCCACCGACTCGGCCAGTGCGACCAGTCCCGGCCCCAGGGTGATGCGTTTGAAGGGACCGCGTTTGCACAGCCGGTGCTCCTCCAGCGTGCGCACCAGCCGGTGGGCGACCGTGCGGTGCACCCCCACCCCCTCGGCGATCTCGGTGAGCGACAGTCCGTGCGGACTGCGGCTGAGCAGCTCCAACACCTCGATCCCGTTGTGCAGGGTCTTGGACGTCCTGGTGTTGGGCCTGTCGGCCGGTGTCTCGGGCATCTGGCTCCTCTCGCATCGCGAAGATACACCTCCCGCCTCTTGACGCAGGTGACGTGTGACACATACGTTAATCCTTAATTGCACACCTAGTGCGATTATCGCACACATGGAGGGGGAGGCATGGACGGTTCGCTGGTCACCGGCATCCACCAGCTCTACGCGCGCCAGTCCCACCTGATCGACGGCGGCCACGCCGACGCCTGGGCCCGGACCTTCGCCCCCGACGGCGAGTTCCACTCACCGACCTATCCCGCGCCGGTCGTGGGGCGCGACCGCCTGCGCGCCTTCGCCGAGGACTTCGCGCACGCGGCCCGGGAGGCGGGCGAGGTGCGCCGCCACGTGGTCACCAACCTCTTCGTGGAGTCCGCGGACACCACACAGGCGCAGGTCAGCGCCTATCTTCAGGTCATCGGTACCCGTGTGAGGGGCGACACCAGAATCCTGAGGCTCACCACCGTCAGCGACCGGCTGGTCCGCGACGGGGAGGACTGGCGCATCGCGCGCCGGGACGTCCGGCGCGACGACACCGCCTGAACCCGGGCCGCGTCCTCCGACCCCGGCCCACCGACCGACACGTTCCCACCGGCCAGCCCCGGCCCCACCCGACCGAACCCGGACCCACCGCCCCGTTCCCTCCACACCCACGGAAAGGCCGCACACCATGACCCAGCACGAGGGCACCGGTCCCGCCCGCGTCGTCCACCGCGTGATGGAGGCCGTCCACCCCGAGATGGCCGGTCGCACCGCGGTCGTCACCGGGGCCGCGCGCGGCATGGGCCGCAGCTTCGCCGCCGCCCTGGCCACCCGCGGCGTCAACGTCGTCGCGGCCGACATCAACGACGTCGACATGAAGCGGACCGCCGACGAGATCAACCGCGAACTGGCCGACGGCGCCCTGAGCGAGCGGCCCGGCCGGGTCGCGCCCCGCCGCGTCGACGTGGTCGTGCCCGAGCAGCACGACGACCTCGCCCGCGCCGCCGCCGACGAGTTCGGCTCCCTCGACTACTGGGTCAACAACGCCGGGGTCTTCCCCCACGCACCCGTCGGCGAGATCACCGCCGAGCAGATGTCCACCGTCCTCGACGTCAACGTCCAGGGAGTCCTGCACGGCGCCCAGGCCGCCGCCCGCCACATGCTGCCCGGCGGCGTGATCGTCAACATGTCCTCGGTGTCGGCGGTGCGCGTGCGCCGGGGCCGCGCCGCCTACTGCGCCTCCAAGGCCGCCGTCGCCCACCTGACCGAGTCCCTCGCCGTCGAGCTGGGCGACAGGGGGCTGCGCGTCAACTCCATCGCCCCCGGCTTCATCGACACCGAGATGACGCGCTGGCTCCAGGACGACCCCGAGGCCCTGGCCGCCGCCCTGGACAACGTGCCCCTGCACCGGGTCGGCTCCCCCGAGGAGGTCGTCGGCGTCCTGCTCTTCCTGCTCTCCGACAGCAGCCGCTACGTGACCGGGCACAGCATCGCCGTCGACGGGGGATCCCGCCATGTCTGAGCACCTTGAGCGCGCCGATCACCACGACGACGAGGAGAGCGCCGACGTCGTCGTGATCGGCGGGGGAGGGGCCGGGCTCGCCGCGGCCGTCACCGCCGCCGAGGAGGGTGCGCGCGTCCTGCTGTTCGAGTCCGAGTCCGAGCTGGGCGGCTCCACCCAGCTCTCCGCGGGGCTCTTCACCGCCGCCGCGACCAGCGTCCAGCGCGGCGCGGGCGTGGAGGACAGCGCCGAGCGCTTCTACCAGCACTACATGGACCTCAACCAGTGGATGCTCGAACCCGGGCTGGTCCGCACCTTCTGCGAGAACGCCGGACCCACCCTGGAGTGGCTCATCGGACTGGGCGCCGGGTTCCCGGCGCGGACCTCCACCAACGCGCACATGCCCGGCCTGACCCGGGCCGGGGTCGAGGACGTCTGGCGCGCCCACGTCCCCGCCGACCAGGGACTCGGTCTGGTCCAGGTGCTCGCCGCGGCCTGCCGCCGCCTCGGGGTCGAGACCGTGCTCAACACCCGGGTGCGGCACCTGCTGTTCGAGGACGGCCGGGTGCGCGGCGTCGTCGCCGACGGGGTCGCCGTCCGAGCCAACGCCGTGGTGGTCGCCACCGGTGGCCTGGCCCGGGACCCCGAACTGCTCAAGGAGTACTACCCGGACGCCCTGGAGGCGGGCGAGCACGCGTTCGTCGTGGCCGCGCCCGGCAGCCGGGGCGACCACCTGCGCTTCGCCGAGCAGGTGGAGGCCTCCGTCACCGGCGCGGGCTGGGGGCTGCGGATGCCCACCGCCTACTTCCAGCGCCACCACCACTGGCAGTCGGGGTTCCCCCCGCTCTCGCGCGTGTACGTCAACGGGGCCGGGCGCCGCTTCATGGACGAGGACGCCTCCTACGCCGTCTCCACCGGCATCATCGACGCCCAGGGCGGCTCCGCGTGGTGCGTGTTCGACGACCGGGCCCGGGCCTCGCTGCCCGCCGGGTACGCGGACTGGACGCCCGAACGCGTCACCGAGGAGGCCGACGCGGGCCGCACCCTGCGTGCCGACACCCTGGAGGGACTGGCCGCCCTCATGGGGGTGCCCGAGGCGGCGCTGCTCACCACGGTGCGGACCTGGAACTCCCAACTGCCGAACGGCGAGGATCCGGACTTCCTGCGCCACCTGACCCTGCGCGCGAAGGGGGCGGAGGCCGACCCCGAGCCCCTGGACACCGCCCCCTACCACGCGGTCCGCGTGCTCCCGGCCGAGATCGTCTGCACGCACGCCGGTCTGGAGATCGACTCCTCCGCCGCCGTGCGCGACCGCACCGGCACCGCGGTCCCCGGGCTCTTCGCCGCGGGCGAGGCGGGCGCCGGGGTCCTCGGTCCCCGCTACGTCGGCGGCGGCAACGCGGTCGCCAACGCCCTCACCATGGGCCGCGTCGCCGGGCGGGGAGCGGCGGCGCGGGGACAGGGCCTGTAGGGCCTGTCCGGCGGACACACTCCGTCCACACCCCCGCCGCGCGACGGGGGGCGTCACCGGACACGCCCCGGGGCGTGCACCGCGGGCAGACGCCCTGACGCGTACCCGCCCCGCACCTTCCACCCGCCCCGCACCTTCCACCGCCCCGCACCTTCCACCGCCCCGCACCTTCCGCCCCACCGCACCGGACGCCTCACGCGGTCCACCTCGGCACACGGCTCCCACTGCGTTCCCGCCAGTGGACAGCACGCGCCCCGGCCCCCCGCCATCCCCCACAACCACGGGATCGGGCGGCGCACACACCGATCCGACCCTCTCCCCAGGGAGGCAGCATGCCACTCCACCAGCAGTCGGCGTCCGGGCCCGCACCGGCACCGGAGGCGGGCTTCCAGTCGCGGATGAAGGTCATCCGCGCGGCGGTCATCGGCACCGTCGTCGAGTACTACGACTTCGGCATCTACGGCTACATGGCCACGTTCGTGGCGATGCTCTTCTTCGTCTCCGAGGACCCGACGGCGGCCCTGATGGGCACGTTCGCCGCCTTCGCCGTCGCGTTCTTCATGCGCGTGCCCGGCGGGATCCTCTTCGGCCACATCGGGGACCGCTACGGGCGCAAGCGGGCCCTGTCGTGGACCATCCTGCTGATGGTCCTGGCCACCGCCGCCATCGGCGTGCTGCCCAACTACTACACGCTCGGCGTCTGGGCGACCACCCTGCTGGTCCTGTGCCGCTGCGTCCAGGGCTTCGCCGCGGGCGGCGAACTCGGCGGGGCCAACGCCTTCGTGGCCGAGTCCGCCCCGGCCCGCTGGCGGGCCACGCAGACCTCCCTGGTCAACTCGGGCACCTACTTCGGCTCGCTGTTCGCCTCGCTGGTGGCGCTCGCCTTCACCATGGTCTTCACCGAGCAGCAGATGCTGGACTGGGCGTGGCGCCTGCCGTTCCTGCTCAGCCTGCCCATCGGCGTCATCGGCCTCTACATCCGCAGCCACCTGGACGACACCCCGCAGTTCAAGCAGCTGGCGGACCAGGGCGAGACCGAGCGCATGCCGATCCGGACCCTGCTGGTCACCAACTGGCGGTCCGTGCTGAAGATCATCGGCCTGGGCGCGGTGATCACCGGCGGCTACTACATCGTCTCGGTGTACGCGGCCACCTACCTCCAGACCACGGCCGGGCACTCCGCGCAGCTGGCCTTCGCCTCGACCTCGGTCGCCATGGTCATCGGCGCCGCCACGCTGCCGCTCTCGGGCTACCTGGCCGACACCATCGGCCGCAAGAAGGTCATCCTCATCGGCAGCGTCGGGGCCGTGCTCCTGGGCTTCCCGATGTTCATGATGATGTCCGCCGGTCCGGCCTGGGCCGCGATCGTGGGCCAGTCGGCCCTGTTCGTGTGCGTCTCGGTCGTCAACGGCGCCTCGTTCGTCACCTACGCCGAGATGCTGGGCGCCTCCACCCGCTACAGCGGGATCGCGCTCGGCAACAACGTCACCAACACGCTCCTGGGCGGCACCGCGCCCTTCATCGCGACCTGGCTGATCAGCGCCACCGGCCAGCCGCTGGCGCCCGCGGGCTACTTCGTCCTCACCGCCGTGGTGACGCTGGTGGCCGTCCTGTTCGTCACCGAGACGCGCGGCACCGAACTGCCGATCGACTGAGAGGAGGAGCGGCATGCGGGCAACGGACTCACCGACCGGCGGAGCCGGACACGGACTGGCCGGGCGCGTCGTCCTGGTGACGGGCGCCGCGGGCGGCATGGGCAGGGCGGAGGCCCTGGCACTGGGGCGCGAGGGCGCCCGGGTCTGGGTGGCGGACCTGGACGGGGAGCGGGGCGAGCGCACGGCCCGGGAGGTCGGTGAACTGGGCGCGACGGCGCGGTTCGTCCGCCTGGACGCCGCCGACCCGGACGACTGGGCGCGTCTGCGCGACCGGATCGCGGACGAGGACGGCGGACGCCTCGACGGCCTGGTCAACAACGCCGGGGTCAGCCACCGTTTCGGGATCGCCGACACCACGGACGAGGACTGGCGCCGCGTACTCGACGTCAACCTGTCCAGCGTGTTCTACGGAATGCGGTCCATGGCCCCGCTGCTGCGCGCGTCGGGGTCGGCGTCGGTGGTCAACGTGTCCTCCATCGCCGGGATGACCGGCTACTTCTCCGCCTCCTACGGCGCGAGCAAGTGGGGCGTGCGCGGCCTGAGCAAGGTGGGCGCGCTGGAGTTCGCGCCCTGGGGCGTGCGGGTGAACTCCCTGCACCCCGGACTGGTGGACACCCCGCTGCTGCGCTCGGGGGCCGACGACTTCGTCGAGGAGAGCCTGCGCTCGGTGCCCGCGGGCCGGGTGGCCGAACCCGGTGAGGTCGCCGACGTGGTGCTGTTCCTGCTGTCGGAGGCGTCCCGGTACGTGACGGGGACCGAACTGGTCGTCGACGGCGGTCTGACCTCCGGCGGCCTCTACCACCGGATCACCTCGGGCCTGCGTGAGGGGCCCGTCTGAGGATCCGGACACGGCTCCGGGGAGGCGCCCACCGTCCAGGTGCGCCTCCCCGGTCCTCCGGGCGTGCACTACGCCCGACGGGCCCGGAGCACCGCCGCGGCCCGGGCGGCCGGCACCGCCTGCGCTACGCCGACGGGACCCCGCGGCCGAGGACGCGGTCGTTCCGGGCGCGGGGGAGGGGGGAGGACCGGTGATCCGCGTACTGCTGGCCGACGCCGAGTTCCCGCCGACGCCGCACCCCCGCCGGTGCCTCAGGCGGCGGCCTGGTCGGTGACGCGCCGGACGGCCTCGACAGCGAGTTCGGGCTGGTCGACGTGGATGTGGTGACCGCTCTCCTCGGCGGTGCTGAGCCGGCTGTCGCCGGAGACCTGGAGCCACCGCTCCTGTCCCTCGGACCACACGCGCTCCAGGTCGGCGCCGTACTCGGGGATCTCGCCGAGGTACTGGACCCCGTGCTGGATGACCTCGGTCGGGATGTCCCCGGCGGAGCGGACCTCCGCGTCGCTGTCGATGACGATGCTCTCGGGGTTCTCGCCCTGGAAAACCGCGAGGTTCTGCGCGCGCACCTCGGCGCCCGGGCCGGTGGCCGACTCGGGGATCACCTCGGTGATGTCGTCGAGCATCGTCGGGGAGGTGGCGTCCAGCAGCACCAGACCCCTGACCCGGTCCTGGTGGTCGGGGGCGTAGCGGGCGGCGATCAGCCCGCCCAGCGAGTGGCCGACCAGGACGACCGGGCCGTCACCGGCGACGTCGTCCAGGACGGCGGTCAGGGTCCGCCCGACGTCGGCGATGCTCTGGGTACCGGGCGGCTGGTCGCTCCCGCCCTCGCCGAACCGGTCGTAGGAGCAGACCCGGTCCCCCTCGCTCAGGGTCTGCTGGAGGTCGGCCATGGTGTCCAGGCCGTCGCCCATCCCGGCCATGAGGACGACGACCGGCCGTTCGTCGGCCGGGGCGCCGGAGCAGGAGACGTTCAGGGAACCTCCCTTGACGTCGAGCGTCTTGGTCCCGGTGAACAGCTCCCCGTCGGTCATCACGTCCTCCGCGGCCGACTCCAGGTCGGACTCCACCTCCTCCAGGCCGGCACCCACGTCCTCCAGGCCGGACCGCACGTCGGAGCACCCGACGAGGCCCGTTCCGGCCACGGCCAGGCACAGTGCGGTCAGGGCGGTCGTCCGGATGGTGCGCGGCATCGGGGTCTCCAGCGAGGGGTTCGGGGACGGGGTTCAGCGAGTGGTGCCGCGGAGCCGGGGGAGAGAGGGCGTCGGTCCCGCTCCCGTGAACCGGGACTCCGCGACTGGGAAGAACCTACGGACGCGGCGGTGCCCGGGTCGTCACCGCACGGTGGACACCTGCGTGTAGCTCGCTCGGGGGACGACCCCGCGCCGCCCCGGTCCGTAGCGTTTCCCCCAGTCGCGGCGCCCCGGCCGCGCCGCTCCGACGAAGGAACCCCATGAGACCTCCCCGGCAGTTCCCGGCCGTCGCCGCGGCCGTGCCCCTCCCCGTCCGCAGGCGCGTCGAGCGACCCGCCGCCACCACTACACTTCCCCAGTGACCAGTCTCCGGCGGCTCCCCCACCTGTGGCAGCGACTCGACGTCACCCTCCGGGACCTGCCCCTGGGACTGCTGCTCCTGGTCGCCTCGCTCATCCCGTCACTGCACGGACAGGGAACCGAGTTCGGCGGCGTGGCGGACCGACCCCTCGACTCCCTGGGCCTGGTCGCGGCCGCTCTCCAGAGCCTGCCCCTGGCCGGGCGGAGGCGGTGGCCGGCCCTGGCCCTGGCCCTGGTGGCGAGCGGCTTCGCCCTCGACCAGCTGTGCGGTTACCACCTGTTCGCGGGCACCGCGCTGCCCATCGCGATGGTGAGCGCCGGCGCCCACCTCCACCGCTACCGGCGCACCACCATGCTGGTGGGCTCGGCGGCCTACGTGGTGCTGGCGGTCGCGGTGGACCGGGTCGGGGCGGGCGAGACCCCGGCCGGTTACGTGACGTTCTACGCGGCGCTGGCCCTGGCCTGGGGGATCGGCGCGTGGTTGCGCTCCACCCGCATCGCCGAGGCCGAACGCCGCCGCCTCGTGGCCGAGGCCACCCGCACCGCCGAACGCACCCGCATCGCCCGCGAACTCCACGACGTCGTGACCCACCACGTGACCGCGATGGTCGTGCAGGCCGAGGCGGCGCGCTACCTGACCTCCGCGCCCGAGCGGCTCGACCAGACCCTCACCGCGGTCACCGACACCGGCAGGCGGGCCATCACCGACCTGCGCCACCTGCTCGACCTGCTCAACCCCGACCACTCCACCCCCGCTCCCGCCTCCGACGAGGGGCTGCTCGCCGTGGTGGAGCAGACGCGCAGGGCCGGGCAGCCGGTGGAGTTCAGCGAGGAGGGCACCCCGGCCGCCTCGCGCGGCAGCGCCGACCTCGTGGCGCACCGCGTCGTGCAGGAGGCCCTGACCAACGCCCTCAAGTACGCGCACGGCAGTCCCACCACCGTGCGGGTGCGCCACCGTCCCGAGGAGATCACCGTGAACGTCAGCACCGACCACGCCGGGCCTCCGGGCGTCTCCCCCGGGGGGAGCGGGCGGGGCCTGGTCGGCCTGCGCGAACGCGTCGAGGTCCTGGGCGGCGACTTCACCGCGGGCCCGCACGAGGGCGGGGGCTTCACCGTGCACGCGCGCATCCCCGCACGGGCCCCGGTGGGCGACCGGGCATGAGCACGCCGATCCGGGTCCTGGTCTGCGACGACCAGGTGCTGATCCGCACCGGCCTGGTCACCATCATCGACGCCCAGCCCGACATGGAGGTCGTCGGCGAGTGCGGGGACGGCAAGGCCGCGGTCGAACTCGCCGAACAGCTGGGCCCCGACGTCGTGGTGATGGACGTGCGCATGCCCGTGCTCGACGGCATCGAGGCCACCCAGCGCCTGGCCGGTGCCGGGGTGGCCCGCCCCGTCAAGGTCCTCGTGGTCACGACGTTCAACCTCGACGAGTACGTCTACGAGGCGCTGCGCGCGGGCGCCAGCGGGTTCCTGCTCAAGGACGCGCCCCCGGCCCAGCTGCTGCACGGCATCCGCACCGTGGCCACCGGCGCGGCGCTGCTGGACCCCGAGGTCACACGCCAGCTGGTGGGCAGGTACGCCGCCCGGATCCGGCCCTCCCACACCTCCGTGGTCGACGCTCGGCTGACCCCCCGCGAGCTGGAGGTCCTGCGCCTGATCGCCAACGGCATGTCCAACGGCGAGATCGCCGCGAGCCTGTTCATCAGCCAGGAGACCGTGAAGACGTTCGTCTCGCGCATCCTGACCAAGCTCGACCTGCGCGACCGCGTCCAGGCCGTGGTCTACGCCTACCGGCAGGGGCTGGTGACCTGACCCCGCACGGGGACGGGCGCACCACGGGACCGCGGCCGGGTCCCGGGTCCCTCGGCAGGGGCCCGGGGCCCCTCCCGCGTCCGCGACGCGAGGGGCCCCGGGCCGCCGGAGGTCCCGGCTCCGTCCGTGCCGGTCCGGTCACCGGAATCCGGCGGGAAGGGTCATGAGGTCGACTCCCCACAGCAACGGCAGCACGTAGAGCGCCCCCGCGACGACGAGGGCGAGGGCGGTGATGTTCAGCCAGAACCCGGTTCTGACCATCTCCATGATCCTCACCCTGCCGGTACCGAACATGATCGCGTTCGGAGGGGTGCCCACCGGAAGCATGAACGCGCAGTTCGCGGCCATCGCGCAGGGGACCATCAACGCGTACGGGTGAATGTCGAGGGAGACCGCGAAGGCCGCCATGACCGGGAGGATCATCGTCGACGTCGCGGCGTTCGAGGTGATCTCCGTCAGGAACAGCACGAGCGCGGTGGCGAGGACGATGGTCAGGACGACGTTGACCCCGTCGAGCACGCGCAACTGATCGCCGATCCACGCGGAGAGGCCGGTCTCGACGAACCCCGCGGCGATGGCCAGTCCGCCGCCGAACAGCAGGAGGATCCCCCAGGGGACCTTCTTCGAGTCCTCCCACCGGAGGATTCTCCTCTCCCCGCCGTTGCGGGCGGGCAGGGTGAACAGGACCACCGTCGCGACGACCGCGATCACACCGTCGCTGATACCCGGGAGAAGGTCCTCCCAGAGGAACGACCGGGTCACCCACATGAACGCCGTTCCGAGGAACACGCCGAGTACGACCTTCTCCTCGGTGGACATCCCGCCGAGGGACCTCCTCTCCTCCCGGATGATCTCCCTGCCGCCGGGAAGCTGCTTGAACCGGACCCTGAACGTGACGCCCGTCAGGTAGAACCACGCGAGGGCGAGGAGGACGGCGGCGGTCGGGACCCCGAACAGCATCCACCCGCCGAACGAGATGTCCTCACCGAAGAGCTCCCCGACGGTCGCCGAGAGAACGGCGAGCGGCGGCGTCCCGATCAGCGTCCCGAGGCCGCCGATGGTGGCCGCGTACCCGATGCCGAAGACGATGGACTTCTCGAACTTCGGCAGGTCGGCGGCGAACTCCCCGCCCCGCAGCGAGCGGGCGGCCTGGTACACGACCGCCAGGCCGACGGGGATCATCATCATCGTGGCGGCCGTGTTGGAGACCCACATCGACAGGAAGCCCGTCGCGACCATGAAACCGAGGACGATGCGGCGCGGACTCGTGCCGATCGCCGCGACGATCGAGAGGGCGATGCGTTGGTGGAGGTTCCATTTCTCCATCGCGATCGCGAGCGAGAACCCCCCGAGGAACAGGAAGATGATGTCGTTGCCGTACGCCGCGACCACGGCGTCGCCCTCCAGCGCGCCGGTCAGCGGCAGGAGCACGACCGGGAGCAGGGACGTGACCGGGATGGGGATCGCCTCGGTGATCCACCAGGTCGCGACCCAGAGAGTGGTGGCGAGGACCGCCTGCCCCGCCGGTGAGAGCCCCTCGGGTTCGAAGAACACGAGCGTCGCCACGAACAGCAGCGGACCGAGCAGCAGCCCGGTGACGCGTGCGGGCGTGTACCCGGGTCCGGGGTCGGGGGCGCCGGACCCTTCGGCCGGTTCCGGGTTCTCCAGGCCCTCACGGGCGGCGGCGGGGCCGCTGTCGCCGTCCCGGTCGGACGCCACCAGTGCCGCTCGTGGCGGTCTCCTGCGTTTCGAGAAGGCCAGAAGGTCCTTGATCTCTCGGTGTGACGCCCACAGGTCTCCCCACAGGGGCTGCAGGTAGGGGGTTGCCATTGTGTACCTTCTCTGGTCTTCTGCTCGGCTCGACCCGGCTCGGCTCGCCGAAGGAGGTCGGTTCGGGTGGAACGCGGATCGGCACCGGCCATGGGGGGAAGAACGTGCCGCGGGTACTCCGCACGGGGGACGGGGGTCCGTCGGTGGTCGTGGAACCGACTCCGCCGGCGGCGCTCGTCGTCGAACGGTCGTCCACGCTGCTTCGGAGCGGTCGTGTGCGAAGTCGGGGACGGCGGCTCCCGTGTCGCGACCGGCACGGGAGCCACCGGTCTCGGCCGGTCAGGCGTGCAGGCCCCGGAGGAGGTCGTGGAACTTCGCCTTGCCCTCGAGGCCGATGCCCGGAAGGTCACCCGGCGCCACGCGACCGCGGGTGATCACCGCGTCGTCGGTGAAGCCGCCCGTGGGCTGGAACTCTCCGGGGTAGGACTCGTTGCCGCCGAGCTTGAGAGCCGCGGCGATGTGCAGTGAGAACTGGTGCCCGCCGTGCGGAACGCACCGGCGGGAGGACCAGCCGTGCTGGGCGAGCATGTCCAGGACCCGGCGGTACTCCGTCAGCCCGTAGCTCAGTGCCGGGTCCACCTGGATGAAGTCGCGGTCCGGGCGCATCCCGCCGTAGCGGATCAGGTTCCGGGCGTCCTGCAACGAGAACAGGTTCTCGCCGGTCGCGATGGGACTGCGGTAGTTCTCCGACAGCGTCGCGTTCAGGCCGTAGTCCAGCGGGTCGCCGACCTCCTCGTACCAGAAGAGGCCGTACTGGTCGATGGCCTGGCCGTACTCCAGCGCGGTCCGCAGGTCGAACTTGCCGTTGACGTCCACCATCAGCCGGGACCCGTCGCCGTCCAGGACGTCGATGACCGCCTCGATACGCCGGAGGTCCTCGGCCAGGTCGGCGCCGCCGATCTTCATCTTGACGATCTCGTACCCCGCGTCGAGGAAGCCGCGCATCTCGTCCTGGAGGTCTTCCAGAGTCTTGCCGGGCGCGTAGTAGCCGCCGGCCGCGTAGACGAAGACGTCCTCGTCCGGGTCGCCGTCGCCGTAGTGGTCGGAGATCCACCGGTACAGCGGGACCCCCGCCGCCTTGGCGGCGAGGTCGTGCAGCGCCATGTCCACCACGCCGACGGCGACAGAGCGTTCACCGTGTCCGCCGGGCTTCTCGTTGCGCATCATGACGTCCCACGCCCTGGCGGGTGAGAGTTCGCCGTTCCCGTCCAGCAGTTCCTCCGCCGCGGCCTCGCGCAGCCGCGGCAGCATCCGCTCGTTCAGGATGGCCGTGGCGTTGTACCGGCCGTTGGAGTTGAAGCCGTAACCCACCAGGGGCCTGCCGTCGACCACCACGTCGCTGACCAGTGCCAGGACCGTGCAGTCCATCCTGCTGAAGTCGATGTAGGCGTTACGCATCGACGAGCTGATCGGGATGGTGCCGACGTGGGCGGAAACGATTCGCATGGGTCTCTTCCTGCTGAGCTTGGTCTTATAAGACCCTTATAAGTTATGCGGAGCCTATACTGGCTGAGACGGGGGTCACAAGACCGTGAGCGAGAACCGGGTGAGAGAGGTCACGATGACCAGCGCGAACGTCTTCTCCAGCAAGGGCGGGCTGGCCTACACCGAGCTGCGCCGCCGCATCACCTCCGGTGAGCTCGCCCCAGGATCACGCCTGCCGCAGTACGAGCTGGCGGAGGAGATGGGCATGAGCATCACGCCCCTGCGCGAGGCGATCAGGCGGCTGGCCAGCGAGGACTGGGTCACGATGGACACCCACCGGGACGTCCGCGTGGCACCCATGAGCGCCTCCGAGGCGCGCGAACTGCTGGAGGCCCGTTTCTCGCTGGAGCCCTCCGCCACCGAGCTCGCCGCGCTGCGCCGGACGGAACGGGAGATCGCCACGATGAGGGCGGCGGCCGACGCGCTCCTGCCGGTCACCCGCACCTGGGGCGAGGAGGCCATCGCGGCGCACCGGGCCTTCCACCGGGCGATCTACGCCGCCTCCCACAACAACGTGATGATCAGGCTCCTGGACGACCTGTGGGACAAGGCCGACCGGTACCGGCGGATCGGCCTGGAGCTGCCCGCGGGCGCCGAGCCGCGCACCATCGACCTGAACCAGCACCACGAGATCCTGGAGCTCGTCATCACCGGTGACGGTGCCGCCGCGGCCGGACTGGTGCGCTCCCACATCCTCAACAGCCTCGGAGCCGCGGTCACGGACACCCTCGAAGGCAGGGAACGCGCCTACCACCCCATCGCCGGGCGTTCGACCTGACACCGCCCGAGGCGTCAGCCGCACGACCACGGAACGGGGCGCTCCGCGTCCCGCCGACAGGCGCGGTGGGAACCCGGGTCACCGCCAGGGGCGGGTCCGCCTCCGCCGTCCTCGCGGTTCGGCGGCCGGGGACGGGCTGTGGGCGGGCTGTGGGCGGTCGGGGCGGCGGGCGCGTGTGACCGGAACGGACCCCGTGCCAACCATCCCCTGGGCATGAAAAAACCTGGGGCTCCTCTCACTCGTGAGTGAGAGGAGCCCCAGGTCAGAGCGCGGAGGATCGGGGATTTGAACCCCGGAAGGGATTGCTCCCTAACCGCATTAGCAGTGCGGCGCCATAGACCTGACTAGGCGAATCCTCCCGGCTGGGAACAGCCTACAGACACCACGGACGGTTGCGCAAAACGAATGCCAGCCGCCGTCCGGGAGGCCCGGTCACGGCCCGTCGCAGCTACTGCCACAGCGCCTGCTGGATCTCCCGGCACCTGTCGTAGGACGGGAGCACACCCTGCCCCTGGGCCTCCGCCAGTGTCGGCGCCGCCCAGTCCCGGGCGGACATGACCGGTGCCTGCTCCTCCGGGATCGGCAGCGCCAGTTGCGGGTCCAGGCAGGAGACCGCCAGCTCGTTCTCCGCCACGTACGACGCGGAGAGCAGGTAGGACATCACCGTGTCGTCCTCCAGCGCGACGAACGCATGGCCCACCCCCACGGGGAAGTAGACCGCGCGCAGGTCCTCCGGGTCCAGGAGGACCGCGTCCCAGCGGCCGAAGGTCGGTGAACCGACCCTGGTGTCCACCACGATGTCCAGGGCCCGCCCGCGGGGGCAGCAGACGTACTTGGCCGCTCCAGGAGGGGTCGCGGTGAAGTGGATCCCACGCACGACGCCGCGCCTGGACCTGCTGTGGCTGATCTGCGCCACGGGGAACAGCGGCCCGCCCACCACCTGGGTGAACACGCTCTCCTGGAACTGGGACGCGAAGATCCCGCGCTCGTCCGGGAACACTCTCGGCGTGAACTCGAAGGCCCCGTCGACGGCCAGGGCGCGGACACTCATCGTGTCGGTCTGCACCGGGCCCGGGAGGGACTCTCGCGTGCTCCGTCGGTTCTCGGGCATGCTCTCCTCACCTCTCACTCAGTCGGTCTTGTTGAACCGTGCCACCGTGAGGGCGATGATGAGCGCGCAGGCCCCCGCGACCAGGCCCACCTCGGCCCCCCAGTGGACCCGCCAACCGAACCACTCAATCCCGCTGTTGTAGAGCGCCTCGGTCTCCGGGGCGGCGTCCAGGTATCTGAAGATCGTCTGCCGTATCGGGTCGACGGTGTAGGTGATCGGGTTGGCGAGTGCGATCGAGGCGAGCCAGGTCGGCAGGTTGCCGATGGGGAACATGGCCCCGGAGAGCAGCACCAGCGGGGAGATCACGAGTTGGGTCAGGCCCATGAAGGCCTCGTTCTCCTTGACGGAGATGGCGAGGAGGACGCCGATGGAGGAGGCCGTCAGGGCCACGAGGAAGATGAGTCCGAAGAGGCTGAACATGAGCCCGGGTGCGTAGGGGATTCCGACCAGCCCGGCCATCGCCAGGACGATGCACGCCTGGATGGTGGCCTGGATCGCTCCGGCCAGTACCTTGCCGAGGATGAGGGCCGAACGGCGTGCCGGGGCCACGAGCATCCCCCGCAGGAAGCCCGTCTCGCGCTCGGTCACGATCTTGGCCGCCGAGACCAGCGCGACGCTGATGGTGGTCATGACCAGGACGCCGGGGAAGATCACCGTGCTCAAGGGGAGGTCGTCGCTCCCACGCGGAATGAGGGAACCGAAGCCGACCCCGATGACGAACAGCCACAGGAGCGCCTGCAGGAACATCGAGACGGCACGGCTGATGTCGTGGACGAAGCGAAGAAGGTCCCTCTTGACCACCACTCCGACGGTCCGGAGATCATGGGCGAATCCGAAGGGCGAGGTCCTGAGGGGCTTGGTTTGTGCGTTCATTGGCCTTCCTCTGGAGAGAGGGATGCGCCAGCCGTGACTTCGTGCCGGCGGCGGCGGGCTTCGGCCGCTCGATTTTGTCGGCCGCCGTTCGATCAGGACGACACCGTACCGGACCCGACCCGCTTTCCCCGCCGTGCATTTCGTGCTTGTGCTCGCGTTCCCAGTCGCGTATGTTCCTGAGCGCTATCAGCGGGATCGCCTGCGGGTCTCATGAGCGGTGATTCCCGGTCCCGGTCCCCCCTCGCGAAATCACGCCCGGGACACGGCGGCGTCCAGGGCGTTCGACACCGTCCCGTATATCGTCGCAGCCGTTGGAATTCAGCCGGAACGCATTTCATTTTGGAGGACGGGTGAACGGTGCTGCAGAGGAAAGAGGCGCGGGCGATCCCATGATCATGGTCCGCGATCTGGAGAAGAGATACGGGAAGGTCCACGCGGTACGCGGGATCGATCTCGACGTGGAACAGGGGGAGCTCTTCGGCCTGCTCGGTCCCAATGGCGCGGGCAAGTCGACGCTCATCGGGATGCTTGCGACCATCGTCACCTCCACGGCCGGGGTCGGCGCGATCGCCGGGTACGACATTCTCTGGGAGCGACCCCAGGTGCGCAGGAACATCGGCCTGGTCTTCCAGGAGGAGACCCTCGACCGCTATCTGACCGCCTGGCACAACCTCAGGTTCCACGCCGAGATCTACGGTGTGCCGCGCGACCAGGTGGACGAGCGCGTCACCGCGGCGCTGCACGACGTAGGACTGTGGGACGAGCGGCTCCGCATGGCCGGAACGTTCTCCGGGGGGATGCGCCGCCGCCTGGAGATCGCGCGGGGCATCCTGCACAGCCCCCGCCTGCTCTTCCTCGACGAGCCCACCGCCGGTCTGGACCCGCGCTCGCGGGAGCAGATCTGGCAGCGCGTCCACCGGCTCAACAAGGAGGAGGGGGTCACGGTGTTCATGACCACCCACTACCTCGAGGAGGCCGAGCACTGCGACCGGATCGCCATCGTCGACCAGGGCAGGATCGTGGCGATCGGCAGCCCGGCGGAGCTCAAGGCCGGCATCGGCCGCGACCGCGTGGAGGTGACGGCCGAGGACGCCGCCTCTTTGGCGGAGAGCGTGCGGACTGAGTTCGGCATCGACGCGTCCGTCGAGGGGCGAACGGTGCGCTTCTCCGTGGAGGAGGGCCGCAGTTTCCTGCCGGACCTCTTCTCCCGGATCACCGTCCCCATCACCTCGGTCCAGGTCAGCTCCCCCTCACTGGACGACGTCTTCCTCGAACGCACGGGCAGGGTGCTCGACCAGGAGCCGGGCTCCGGGGCCGAACATGACTCCCTGCCCGCGTAGCCGGGGTGTCAGTCCTCGCTGAAGAACGGGAGGAACGGCGTCCCGCCCCCGCGAGCGGAGGACAAGGCCAGCAGGACGCCGGCGCTCCCCGAAGCCAGCTCCATGCTGAGGCGCGGCATCCTGCCGCCGTGGAAGGCGGTATGGCCCTGGAAGGGGAGCGCGTACCACTCCAGCTCGCGGACCCGCTTCTCCAGTAGTTCGGACCGTCCCCCGACCCGGGCCAGCGTGGCGATCTGCCCCGCCTTGCCGTAGAAGAGGTCCGCCTGCACGTGGAACAGGGCGCGGCAGGACTCCAAGAGGAGCGGCAGATTCTCGGCGCACCGATCGTCGTGCCGGTACCTCAGGAGCTCGTCGGCGGCGAGCGCCACCCCCATCGCGCCCCCGTCGATGTTGGGCAGGCCCCTGCTCCCGGAGGAACGCACCAGGAGGGTCCCGTCGGGACTGGTTTCGCACTGGTCCAGGTCCAGGTGCAGGGCCCGTACGGCCGTGTCGAGCAGAGCCGTGTCCCCCGTGGCCCGATGGAGCCGGACCAGGGCCAGGGCGACTCCGCTCCAACCGCGCATCAGTCCCGCCCGGCTTCCCGCCGGACCGTGGTCCCCGGAGACGGCCACGGACCGGACCTCCGATTCCAGTCGCCGCGCCAACCCCAGGGCCCGGTCGAGCAGGCTTCGGTCGGACAGCCGTTCCGAGAAGTGCGCCAGATTGGCGCACACGCCCGCCACGCCGGAGTAGAGCGAGATACCTCCCACCGGTTCGTCGGAGTGCCGTTCCAGCAGGTCGGTCGCAGCCTGGGCGTGGCCGAGGTGGTCGAGGGCGTAGGCAGCCCCGGAGACACCGTCATAGAAGCCGATCCGCGGTGACTTCAGGTCCCGCACGGCCTCCAGCAGCCACTCCTCGTACTCCGGCCGACGCTCCAGTCCCGCGGTGTCGAGTGCCCACAGAACGCCCGCGGCCCCGTGCGCCATGCCGTACCCACCGCTCACGAACTGCTGGACGTCGCCGGGGAACAGGCGGTCCGTCCGGTCGGGAGTGGCCGAGGCGAGGATGCCGAGGCCGATCTCCCCGGAGTCCAGCCGGGCGCTCTGCCCGGACGTGACGCTCTCACCCGCGAGCAGGTCGCGTTCGACGGCGTTGGCCCAGTCCGAGGGGACCGGAAAGTACTCGCGCATCACCCGCACCAGCTCGGGGATCTTTCCCTGGTCGAGCGCAGAGATCCGGGCGAAGGGGAGAAGGGTGTTCAGCTTGGTGGCCGCCAGCCCGTAGCGGTCCACCGCCTCTCCCGTGAGGCCGCGCCTGGCGAACCCGGGGGCGTTGATCGGGGCTCGGTGGCCCTCCCGGGTGCGGTCGAAGGCCACCTCGAAGTCGATGAGGGTGACGTTGTCGTCGTCGTCCACCATGACGTTGTTCGTGTGCAGGTCGGCGAAGACCAGGCCGCGCCCGTGGATCTCGGCGAGGACGCGCTCTAGCTTCTCGAAGACCACCAGGACGCGCTCCGTGAACGCCGCGAGCTCCTCCGGAGAGGCGTCGGTCCGCACCCCGGGGTGGTGCAGGGCGCACCACGCGTTGAGCGGTCGTCCCGGGACGAGCTCCTCGACGAGGAAGAAGTGCCCCCCGAGTACGAAGCTGTCGATGAGCCGGGGGACCCCCCTGCACGCCTTCGAGGGTACGGAGGTTGGCCTCCTCCTGCCGCAGGCGCGCGACCGCGTCGTGGAAGTCGAAGTCGACTCCCGCGTTCGGCCGGCCTTCCTTCAGGACGACCTGGGACCCGTCCCTCTCACTGCGTGCGCGGTAGATACCCCCGGCGTTGGAGAAGTGCAGCGCCTCCTCCACGGCGTACGGCTGCCTCTCCTCGCCCTCGCCCGCTCCCGAGCGGGCCTCCAGGTGCGGGGCGAGGAAGTCCGGGAGCGCGACCCAGGAGGGAGGGGTGAAGACCGGCGCCCGGCGGTCGGGGACCAGGACTCCGTCGGGTCGGCGCAGGGCCGGCACCTTCTCTCCATCGGCGTTGAGGCAGGTCATCAGGCGAAAGGCCCCGTACCTGACGTAGAGCGGTCCCTGTTCCCACCGGAGGTCGCTCAGGACGTAGGGGCCGGGACGGCCGCCGACCCGCTCGGAGAGCCCGAGGAGGGTTTTGTGCAGCTCGGCCTCGTCCCGCGGGTAGACGGTGATCAGCTTCCCGCTGGACCCCCTGGCCGCGTACTTGGTGTTCACGATCAGCGCGATGTTCTTGTTCAGCAGGTACTTGAACGGCAGGCCGTTCGCGACGCAGTAGTCCCACACGTCCGCGCAGGTCCGGTCCGCCTCGTCCAGGGTGGTGGAGACGTGGATCTTCCAGCCCTGCTCGGGGAGGTTCGGGTCCTCGGGGAAGACCACGTTCCACAGGCCCTCCACACGCGTGCGCCAGCCGGGCGGCGGCTCCCTGTCGGTGACGGTGAACCGTGCCGGGGAGCACAACGACCGGGGGGAGTCATCGGTGATGCGGGCCGGTGTCTCGTAGAAGGTCCGGTCCGCGAGGGTGTACATCTCGATGAGTTCGATCACTGGGCACCTCGTGTCGCGGTGGGGGAGGTCTGGGGGCGCTCGGGGCGCTTTCCGCTGACGATCCGGTCGAGGATGGGCCTGCCGTGCGCGGTCCAACTGTCCCTGGTGACGGAGTAGTAGTGCAGGTCCCAGGCGCGGCCCTGGAAGTACATCTGCTCGCTGAGCAGGGCCTCGCGCGGCGACGTCGCCAGTGCCGAGTTGAACGACTTCAGGCTCGCCTCGGTCGTCATCGCGTAGACCTTCCGCAGGTACTCCCATTTGGCGAACGAGTAGTTGACCAGCATCATCATCGCCTCCGCACCCACTCCGACGGGAAGCCTCTCGGAATCAGTGAAGATACCGAGTTTCACGTGTCCGGCTGGATCGTGTTCCCGGATCGAACCGAAGCCGACGATCTCTCCGGTCTTTTTGAGTTCTATCTCAATCATCTCGACCAGCGCGCTCTCCACCACCTTCCTGTAGCCCTCGGTGTAATCGTCCAGTGACGGCAGGCTTTCCAGGCCCAGTTTCATCAGTAGGTTGTAGAGTTCCGGGACGCTTTCTTCCTTCATGGCTCTGAAGGTGATACGGGGCGTCTCAAGGTGGAGGGTCAGCATGGGCCGAACCTTATCCACGGGAGTTGTCCGGGGGCTGCCTGCGGAAGTATCCCTGTCTCGCTGGCGGGACAGGGGCCGAGGTAAGGTCGTGGCGTCGTCGCAGCGTATGATCCCGGTCCTTGTGTCCACACACGGAGTCGTTCTAGATTTCGTCGCGCCCGTGTCGGATTTCTATCTCCGGAAGGAGTTCTGCGATGGCTCTCTCTGATGTTCTGTCCCTGCAGGGGATGGACAGCGTGGTCGACGAGTCGGTCATGCTCTGCAGTGGCGCCAGCGTCACCTGCGACTGCGGGTAGTCCTCAGTGCGCCCGACGGCGGACGTCCTCCGTCCGGGGCGCGGGTGGCCGTTCCGTGAACGGAGCGGCCACCTCTTGCTTTCCTCAGCGGTTCTTGTGCTCTTCTACGGAGTTGTTCTAGATTTCGTCGCGCCCGTGTCGGATTTCTATCTCCGGAAGGAGTTCTGTGATGGTTCTCTCTGATGTTCTGTCCCTGCAGGGGATGGACAGCGTGGTCGACGAGTCGGTCATGCTCTGCAGTGGTTCCAGCGTCACCTGCGACTGCGGGTAGTCCTCAGTGCGCCCGACGGCGGACGTCCTCCGTCCGGGGCGCGGGTGGCCGTTCCGTGAACGGAGCGGCCACCTCTTGCTTTCCTCAGCGGTTCTTGTGTTCTTCCACGGGCCTGTTCTAGGTTCCTTTCTGCCGGTATCGGTTCCTATGTTCGGAAAGGAGTTATGCGATGGTTCTCTCTGACGTTCTGTCCCTGCAGGGGATGGACAGCGTGGTCGACGAGTCGGTCATGCTCTGCAGTGGCCTGAGCGCCACCTGCGACTGCGGGTAGTCCTCAGTGCGCCCGACGGCGGACGTCCTCCGTCCGGGGCACGGGTGGCCACCTCGTCAACGGGGTGGCTACCTCACGCACTCCTCGGCGGTTCGCGTCCGTGCCGGGTCGGTCCCCAGGGCCTCGGAAAGGAGTTCTGTGATGGCTCTCTCCGATGTTCTGTCCCCGCATGGGAGGGACAGCGTGGTCGGCGGGTCGGTCATGCTCTGCGGCGCGGTCACTCATACGTGCGGCTGCGACCAGCGAAAGCGCTCCGATGACGGATGTCGCGATGTGCGGGCGACTGCTTCTCGGAAAGGGCGTGCGGTGCCGTTCCCCACCCCTGATCAACGGACCATGGAGAGCTCTTGTCCAGGATTATCTTTCCCCACGTGTCGACCCCCCTGGTCGAACTGGTTCCGACGCGGGTGCGTTTCGGGGACGCGGTCCTCGACGAACTCGCCGAACGGGGACTGACCGGACTTCCGAGCAGGGACGTGTTCACGTCCCTGTGGCCCAAGGAGTACGAGCGGGTGGCGGCCCAGTTCCTCATCAGGCTCGGAGAAGGGGGCGGGGTGGTCGGATACGCCTCCCTCCACTCCCTGGGCCTCAACTCACGCCACGTCGACTGCTCCGTCGCGGCCGACCCGTCGAGGACCGGCGACGCTGTACTCGCCCACGCCTACGCGCTCGCGATCAACTACGCGTTCGCCATGTGGAGCGTGCGCAAGATCAACTTCTGGACCGTCGAGAGGTCCCTGCCCGCGCTCTGCACCGTCTCCTCGAACGTCGTCAGAGAGGGACTGCTCACCGAGTACGTGCTCGACGAGGGCCGACTGCGGGACGTGAGCGTCTTCGCGGTGTTCCGCGATGGCTGGGACCACGAGGGCGCGGGGTTCGTCGAGGAGACCGCGGGGGAGAGGGCTGCCGGATGAGGGTCCTCGTCGCCACGGAGGCCGAGCGCAGCCATTTCCTGAACCTCGTGCCGCTGGGATGGGCCCTGCGCGCCGCGGGCCACGATGTGCTGGTGGCCAGCCAGCCCGCGCTCGGGCCGGTCGTGCGCGCCACCGGCATGCCCTACGCGAGCGTGGGCCGCGACCACCAGCTCAGGAGGGTGCTGCGCCACAAGCTCAGTCTGCTCCAGGGCAGGCCGGCCGAGCACTTCGGCTTCGACATGTCCGAGGACGACGATGACATTCTGACCTGGGACTACCTTCGCGAGGGTTACGACAAGGCCCTGACGTGGTGGTGGCGGATGGTCAACGAGCCCATGGCCGACGACGTGGCACGGCTGTGCCGTGAGTGGCGCCCCGATCTCGTCATCTGGGAGCCCATCACCTTCTCGGCGGCGATCGCCGCCGAGGCCTGCGGGGTCCGCCATGTCCGCTACCTGTGGGGAGCCGACCTGTTCGCGCGGACGAGGGAGCGGTTCCTGGCCCGACGCGCCGAGCAACCGGAGGACGAGCGCGAGGACCCCCTGGCCGCCTGGCTCACCCGGATGGCGGCGCGGCAGGGGGTGGAGTTCTCCGAGACCCTGATGACCGGCCACGCCACGATCGAGCAGGTCCCTCACCCGCTGCGCGTGTCCACTCCCGAGCACATCCGCTACCTGCCGGTGCGCTACGTCCCCTACAACGGTCGCGCGGTCGTCCCCGACTGGCTGCGCACACCGCCCGACCGCCCCCGCATCGGCCTGTGCCTGGGCAGCAGCACCACGGAGTGGTACGGAGGCCACGAGATCGACCTGTCCGAGGTCCTGGAGGGGTTGGCGGACCTGGACGCGGAGGTCGTCGCCACGCTTCCGGCCACCGAGCGCGAACGCCTGGGCACCGTCCCGCCCAACGCCCGCCTGGTCGACTACACCCCGCTGCACGCCCTGGCCCCCACCTGCGCGGCGATGATCACCCACGGGGGACCGGGTTCCACGCTGACGGCCCTGTCCCACGGGGTCCCCCAGTTGCTCACACCGGGCACGAACATGTTCGACACCGCCCTGATCGCCCGGCTCGTGGAGAGGGCGGGGGCGGGCCGGCTCCTGCCCCCCGACCAGGTCACCGCCCAGAGCGTGGCGCGCGAGATCCGCCCCCTCCTGGAGGACACCCGCCACGCCGCCGCCGCGGGCGAGATGCGCGACCGGATCGCCGCCATGCCCGCCCCCGCCGACCTCGTCCGCACCCTCACCGCACTCGACTGAGACCGGGTCAGGACGCGCGCGACGTCCCGGCGAGCTCCTCCAGCACGGACACGAGCTCGCTGGGTGCGGGCGTCGCCGCCATTTCCTTGCCCAGGGCCGTGACGGCTGTTGCGTCGGTACCGGAGAGCACGCGCGACACCGCGTCCGGCAGAGCACCGCCGACCGCCTCGGCCGGGGTGAGCGAGACCGCGCACCCCCGCTCCGCCAGGGGCCGCATGAGCGGAGCCGCGTCGGGGAAGGCCGGATTGAGCACCGCCACCTGGGGCAGGGCGTGGACCGCCGCCGCGCAGACGGCGTCGAAGCCGCCGCCGTGGACCAGCAAGGAGGCCGAGTCCAGGAGCAGGTGTGTGGCCGACGCGTCGGCCACCCGCACGTGCTCGGGGAGCGGCGGCAGCTCCTCCTCCCGGCCGGCGGGGAACAGCACGACGACCTCGGTGTCCGTTCCCGCAGTCACCGCCGCGAGGACCTTCGCTCCCTCGGGGCCCCTGTCCAAGGACGACCAGTCCACCAGGACCCTCGTACCCGCCGCCTCGCCGCGGGCCCAGGAGGGGAGTGAGGCGGCGCCCCGGTAGGGCACGGGCCGCACGGACAACCGGCGCCCCTCCGACTCCCGTTCCCGGGGGCGAAGGTCCTCCGGAAGCTGGTGGACCGAGAACCGGCCGAGCAGGAGGGAGTCCGAGGGGGAGACGCCGAACCGCGGGGCCGTCTCCTCCAGCCATGCCCGCGGCGTGCCCGGTGCGGCGCTCCCGGCGGACGCGCGGCCGTGGACGAGGGGGTCCGAACCGGCCAGGAATCTGCCGTGCGCGGCTCCGACCGCCTCCGCGGCGATCGCACCGGCCAGGGTCGCGGCTTCCCACAGGACGAGGTCGGGTTCCCATTCACGGAAGAAGGCGACCATGTCCGCCACCAGGGGCTCGTTGACGGCGCTCCACCACGTGGCACGATCCGGCCCCGGCGGGCCCGCCTCGACCTCCTCGGCGGCCCGGCCGGCTCCCTCCCCCAGAGGCATCACGGTCAGGCCGGTGTCGGCCGCTGCCTCGGTCATGGACGGTCCGGTGCTGATCCGCACCTCGTGTCCGGCCGCCCGCAGTGCCCAGGCCGTCGGCACCATGCTGAAGAAATGGGCTCTGTCCGGGTATGTAGCGACGACGATTCGCACCGTGTCCCCTCACTTCCAGGATTGTCGCCGGGTCCGTGCTCGGAGGAGCACAAGGCGACGCCGTTCCTTGACAAGCCGGATGCGCTGCCTGTTCATTTTCGTCGCATCGCGGCCTCTTCGCCCCCGATGAACCCAGGTGGTGGATCTGCTGTGGTGGTTCCTTCGGAAGATTTCACTGAGCCTAGCATCAGGCGTCCGATATGTACTTTCACCAAAGGCTCATAGTATGCCCCTGGTGTGCTTGCCCAGCAATATCGATGTTCGACCCTCGTTGGGAGTCCCCCTTGAAAGGTATTGTTCTGGCCGGCGGTACGGGTAGCCGCCTCCTCCCGTCCACCCGTGGCGTGTCGAAGCATCTCTTTCCGGTGTACGACAAGCCGATGTTCTACTACCCGGTCTCCGTTCTCATGCAGGCGGGGATCAGGGAGATACTCATCATCTCCACGCCCGATGCCCTTCCCTTGATCCGGCGGGCGCTGGGTGACGGGAACCAGTTGGGGGTCGAGTTCTCCTACGCGGCCCAGGCGGAGCCGAGGGGGATCGCGGAGGCCTTTCTCATCGGGCGCTCCCACATCGAGGGAGAGCGTAGCGCGCTGGTCCTCGGAGACAACATCTTCCATGGGGCAAGCATGTTTCCCCTGCTGGCGGCGGCAGTCTCTGCTTCGGCGGGCTGCACCCTCTTCGGCTGCGAGGTCACTGAGCCCCAGCGCTACGCGGTCGCGGGCTTCGACGGCGACGGCCGCCTGGAGTCACTGGTCGAGAAGCCGGCCGAACCCGTCTCCGACTACGCCGTCGCCGGCCTCTATTTCTATGACGAACGAGTGCTGGAAATCGCCGAGCGGATCGTCCCCTCTGCTCGCGGAGAGTTGGAGGTGACGGATGTCAACCGGGCCTACATGGAACTCGGAGAGGCCGAGGTGATGACCATGGGGAGCGAAATAAAGTGGCTTGACCTCGGTACGGAGGAATCCTTGTTGGAAGGAGCCGACTACGTGTCCTCGGTGCTGCGGGAAACCGGTTCCCGGGTGGCCTGTCTCGAAGAGGTCGCATTGCGTATGGGACACATCGGAAGCGAGGAGTGCCACCGCCTGGGAGAGGCGATGGGAGCCTCCCCCTACGGGGAGTACGTCATGTCCGTGGCCCGTGAGTGGGCTTCCGGAGGAAAAGCCGCGCTGGACGACCTCGTATGGCAGGGTGCGGCCGTATGAGAATACTGGTCACCGGAGGAGCCGGATTCATCGGTTCCAATTTCGTCAGACGCGTGCTCTCGGACGTCTATCCCTTCTTCGAGGGGGCCGAGGTCGTGGTCCTCGACAAGCTGACCTACGCGGGAACCCTGGGCAGCCTCGCCTCGGTCGAGGACGACTCCCGGCTGTGCTTCGTTCAGGGCGACGTGTGCGACGAGCAACTCGTGGGCGGCCTGATGGACGGGGTGTCCACGGTCGTCCACTGTGCGGCCGAGACCCACGTGGACCGGTCGATCACCGACTCGGGGGGCTTCGTCCGGACCAACGTCCTCGGGACCCACACACTTCTCGAACGGGCGATGGCCGCGGGGGTGGAGCGGTTCGTCCTCGTGTCGACCGACGAGGTCTACGGAACCCTCGACTCGGGGGCGTGGACCGAGACCGATCCGCTGGAGCCGAACTCTCCCTACTCGGCCTCCAAGAGCGGGGCGGACCTGCTGGCCCGCTCCTTCCACCGGACCTACGGCATGCGGGTGTGCGTCACACGCTGTGCCAACAACTACGGTCCGTTCCAGTTCCCCGAGAAGATGATCCCCCTGTTCGTGACCAACCTCCTGGACGGACTGCCGGTCCCGCTCTACGGCGACGGCGGCAACGTGCGGGAATGGGTGCACGTGGACGACCACTGCGACGCCCTGGCGCTGGCGGCCGAGCACGGTGCGGCCGGAGAGGTCTACAACATCGGCGGGACGGTCGAGCGCACGAACATCGAGGTGACCGAGGCGATCCTCGGCCACCTCGGCCACGACGGCTCCATGATCCGCTTCGTCGAGGACCGCAAGGGCCACGACCGCAGGTACTCGGTCGACGACTCCAAAGCCGTGCGCGAACTCGGCTACGCGCCCGCGGTCCCCTTCGGTGAGGGCCTGAAGAGCACCATCGCCTGGTACGCGGAGAACCGCTGGTGGTGGGACCCGCTCAGGAAGCGCGCGGCCGGGGCGGCCCCGTGAGGCGTCCCCGCGGGACCGGTTCTCCCTGTCCCGCCAGCGGGACAGGGAGAACCGGTCCCGCGCAGGAGCACGGCGCCGCGCGGGCGCCGGAGAACACAGGAAGAGGACACGGTGCCTGACCGACTTTCCCCCGCCGAGCTCTTCGCTCTGCTGCCCTCCTCCCCCGAGGTCATGGACCGCCCCTGGACGGTGGACTGGGCGGCGCTGACCGGTTCTCCGGCGGACCTCCTCCGGGAACTGGTGCCGGAACGGACGGAGTTCTCCACGTCGGGGAGCACCGGCGGCCCCCGCACCTGGTCCCGCGGTCGGGACCAGCTCCTGTCCGAGGCCGGGATGCTCGCGGACTTGGTCGCGGAGTCCGGACCCGAGGCGGTCGTGGCCTTCGCTCCCCCCAAGCACGTCTACGGGATGCTCGCCAGCGTCCTCATGCCCGCTCTGCTGGGGGTGCCCGTCTGGTACGTCCCGCGGTTCGCCCCGCTTCCGCCCGCGGGCCCGCGCAGATGGGCCGTGGTGTCCATCCCCTGGACCTTCCCCATCCTGGGCAGCCGCGGCGCCTGGCTCGACGGGGCGGAACGCCTCGCCTTCCTGCACAGCACGTCGGTGCTTCCGCGGAGCGCGGACGAGCTCATGGGACGGCTCGGCGGGAGGGCGACGCTGACGGAGGTCTTCGGTTCCACCGAGACGGGCGGTGTGGCCCACCGGGTGTGGCACCCCGTGAACCGGCCCTGGACCCTCTTCCCGGACGTCGAGTTCGGCGAGGGTGCCGGTGCCCCGGGCGAGGAGTCCCGGCTCGTCGTCCGCAGCCCCCGGCTGGCCGCTCCGGAAGGGGGGACCGCCGCGCGGGAGCACCGGATGGACGACCATGTGGTGCGCCTCGGGGACCGGTCCTTCGGTTTCTCCGGACGCAGGACCCGTCTGGTCAACGTCAACGGCCGCCGCTTGGACCTGGAATCCATGGAGGACCGCCTCCGCGGGATCGTCTCGTGCGCGGATCTGGCATGCGTGCCCGTCACCGATCCCATGACCGGTGAACACTTCGAACTTCTGATCGTCCCCGGTGCGGAGGGGCCGCCGAGCGAGCGGACCCTGGCCGGGGCGGTGCGCGCCGTCGAGTGTCGGCCGCGAGCCGTGCGGGTGGTGGAGCGGATCGACCGCTCGGAGACAGGCAAGTTGAGGCGTGTGCAGTCGGCGCACGTCAGTTCCGAAGGAGCCGATGCATGAGTTCGAACCCGAGCGGACTCGACGAGGTTCTCCGGCTCACGGATCCGGAGACCCGGATCGGGTGGACCGAGGACGACCTGGCGCGGATGCGGGAGAGCGCCACGACGATGGCCAAGCACCTCGCCGGGGGCGAGGAGGTCTACGGGGTGACACGGGGCTTCGGCCCACTCGTGGCCTTCCCCGCGGCGGAGTCCGCCGGGGCCCAGGGCGAAGGCCTCATCTCCCATCTGGGCAGCGCGCAGGGAGAACCCCTGTCCGCCGAGGTCAGCCGACTCGTCGTGGCCCTGCGCATCATCAGCATGCGCCGCGGCCACTCAGCGGTCGACGTCGACTTCTGGAAGGGGCTGGTCGACTTGTGGAACCGGGGGTTCACCCCGGTGATCCCCTGCGAGGGGACGGTGAGCGCCAGCGGCGACCTCCAGCCCTTGGCGAGCGCCGCGCTCTCCCTCGCGGGCCGGGGCGAGGCCTGGGTCCGAGAGGGGGGAAGCGGTTTCCGCCGGGTCGCCTCGACGGAGGCCCTGGCCCTGCTCGGCGCCGAGCCCGTGAGGTGGACGGCACGGGAGGCCCTGGCGTTCGTCAACGGCAGCGGGGTGGGCCTCGCGCTCACCCTGCACAACCTCAAGCGGATCGCGGACGCGGTCCGGGCGGTCGCCCTGCTCACCTCCCGGATGGCCGAACTCCTGGGCGCGAACCCCCAGGCCTACAGCGAGGGGATCGCCAAGGCGCGCGGACAGGTCGGCCAGGCAGTGGTCGCGGGCTGGATCCGGGAGGGCCTGACCCCCGGCGCGGTGCGCGATCCCTCCCGCCCCCTCCAGGAGCCCTACAGCCTGCGGTGCGCCCCGCAGGTCCTCGGCGCGGTGGCGGACCAGCTCTCGGCGGCCGAACTCATCCTCCTCCGCGAGGCGGGCGGCACCACCGACAACCCCGTCAGCGTCGCCGGCGAGATCCTGCACGGGGGCAACTTCCACGCGATGCCGGTGGGTCTGGCCTCCGACCAGTTGGGACTGTGCCTTCAGCAGGTGGCCTTCCTCGCCGACCGCCAGCTCTCCCTGCTGTGCGCGTCGGAGACCAACGGCGGCCTGCCCCCCATGCTGACTCCCATCCCCGGAGCCGGCAGCGGGCTGGCCGGGGTCCAGATCAGCGCGACCTCTTTCGTCTCACGGATCCGGCAGCTCGTCACGCCTTCGAGTCTCACCGCTCTCCCCTGCAACAACGGGAACCAGGACCACGTTCCGGTCGCCCTGAACGGGGCCAATTCCGTTGCCCAGGCGGTCGAGCTGGCGTGGCTCGTGGTCGGATCGCTGGGCGTGGGACTCGCCCAGCTCGCCGCGATTCTGGGGCGGCGGGAGGAGAGCGGGATCTGGTCGCGCGTCGCCGAACTCTCCCCACCGCTGGACAGGGACCGGCCCCTGGCCGCGGAGGTCCGTGCGGTGCGGGACGTGCTCGCGGCGGAGGCGGCGGCTCGCGCGGGGGCGTGGCGGCTGCCGGACCTGTCCTGACGGCCGGCCCGCCAGCTCAGTCGAGTGCGGTGAGGGTGCGGACGAGGTCGGCGGGGGCGGGCATGGCGGCGATCCGGTCGCGCATCTCGCCCGCGGCGGCGGCGTGGCGGGTGTCCTCCAGGAGGAAGCGGACCTCGCGCGCCACGCTCTGGGCGGTGACCTGGTCGGGGGGCAGGAGTCGGCCCGCCCCCGTCCCCTCCACGAGCCGGGCGGTCCGGACCTGGTCGAACATGGTCGTACTGGGTGTGAAGAGTTGGGGGATCCCGTGGGACAGGGCCGTCAGCGTGGTGCCCGGTCCCCCCTGGGTGATCATCGCCGCGCAGGTGGGAGCGAGCGCGTGGACGGGGGTGTAGTCCACCAGCCGGGTGTTCGGCGGGACGGTGCCCAGGCGTTCGCGTTCGGCGTCGGGGAGGGTGGCGACGACCTCCGCGTCCAGGTCCGCCAACCCCTCCAGGACGTCGGAGAGCTCGATCTCACGGCCTCCGTACCAGTCGTTCACGCTGGTGCCGAGGCTGAGTCCGATGCGGGGGCGGTCGGGTGGTGTGCGCAGCCAGTCGGGGAGGGCGGCGCGGCCGTTGTAGGGGACGTAGCGCACCGGCAGGTAGCGGATGCGCTCGGGAGTGGGCAGGCGCAGGTCGGAGGGGATCTGTTCGACGGTGGCGTGCCCGGTCACCAGGGTCTCCGAGTAGCCGACCCCGTTGCGCCCGGCGATTCGGGTGAGCCAGGAGGTCAGGGGGTCAGTCCGCGTCTCCTCCGGCTGCTCGGCCCACAGGGACAGGAACCGCTCCCTCGTGCGGCCGAAGTCGTCGACGCCCCACAGGTAACGCACGTGCCGGGCGCCGCAGGCCTCGGCGGCGATGGCCCCGGAGAAGGTGGTGGGCTCCCAGACGACGAGGTCGGGGCGCCAGGTCCGGCAGAGGTCGACCAGGTCGTCGGCCATGGGCTCGTTGACCATCCGCCACCACCACGTGACGGTCTTCTCCAGCCCGTCCAGGAGGTAGTCCCAGGTGATGATCTCGTCGCGGTCCTCCGTCATGGTGAACCTGCCGAGTTCGCCGGGAGCCGCGCGGTGCCTGGAACGCATCACCCTCCTGAGCTGGTGGTCGCGGCCCACGCTCGCGTAGGGCATGCCGGTGGCGCGCACGACCGGCCCGAGCGCGGGCTGGCTGGCCACCAGCACATCGTGGCCCGCGGCGCGCAGGGCCCATCCCAGCGGCACGAGGTTCAGGAAATGGCTCCGTTCCGCCACTGACGCGATGAGTACCCTCACTGGTCGGCATCTCCCTTGGTGGTCGGGCTGGTTTTTATCGTCATCTTATAAACGCGATCGTAGGGCTTTCCTGGGGTCCGATATCATCCACACATTGTCCCTCGGGGGGCGGTGCCGGAGAATTCTCCATGCGTGTATCCTGCCACCTGTTCCAGTTCTCAGGTCAATATGTGAATGGGGGGCGTGTATGAATTCTCCGTCGACTGGCCGTGGGCGCGGCGGCCCTCGCGCGCGGGACACCGCCCGTCCGTGGGGACCCGGGGCCGCCGTTCCCGGGACCGGGCGGTAGGCGTGGCACGTGTCGTGGTGACAGGGGGGACGGGCTTCATCGGCAGCCACCTCGTCGACGCGCTCGTCGCCCGCGGGGACAGGGTCGTCGTGCTGGGTCCCCGGGGAGCCCCGGAGTTTCCCTCGCCCCTGTGGGAGAAGGCGGAGTACGTGCGGGGCGACGTGACCTCCCGCGCCGACCTCGAACGCGCCATCACCCCGGACGTGGACGTGGTCTACCACCTCGCTGCCCTTGTGGGCGTCGACAAGTACCTCGCCTCGCCTCTGGACGTCATCGACGTCAACTTCGTCGGGACCCGAAACGTCGTCGAACGGTCTCTGGACGTGGGGGCCGGGGTCGTCTACGCCAGCACGAGCGAGGTGTTCGGGAAGAACCCGAAAGCGCCGTGGGACGAGGACGCCGACCGTGTCCTGGGCTCCACGGCGGCCGATCAGTGGGTCTATTCGTCGAGCAAGGCGCTCGCCGAGCACCTGGTCCTGGGATATGTGCGGGAGAGGGGCCTGCGTGCCTCCGTCGTCCGCTATTTCAATTTGTACGGTCCACGGCAGAGGCCGGCGTTCCTGATCAGCAGGAGTATCCATCGGGCGCTGCGCGGAGAACCGCCGGTGGTCTATGGCCTAGGCGACCAGAGGAGGAGTTTCGCCTTCGTCGAGGACGCGGTCGAGGCCACAGTCCTCGTCGGTTCGAGCCCGCAGGCGGTCGGTGAGTGCTTCAACGTGGGCGACACCGAGGAGGTCTCGATCCGCGCGACGGTCGAACTGGTCGTCGAACTCACGGGAACGGTCGACGGGGTCTGCTCGGTGGACGCGGGACGCCGGTCGGGGGCCTCGCACCAGGGTCTGGACAGGCACGTGCCCGACACGGGCAGGATCCGGTCGCTGCTGGGCTGGAAGAGTTCGGTCGGCCTCCGTGACGGGCTCGCCCGGACCGTCCGCTGGGCGAGGGAGAACCCGCGGTGGCTCGACCGGCCGGAGGGCGCCTCCCGTTGACGACGCATCCGGTCCCACCCGTCCGGTTGGGACCCCAACACTGGGGAGCACAGGTTGGCTGAGACGAGTACGTGCCGCATCTGCGAGGGAACCGTCAGGAGGTTCGTCGATTTCGGGGAGCAGCCGCTGTCCGACGCCTTTCGCGACCCCTCGGACGACAGCGAGGAGTTCTTCTACGGACTCGCCGTCGGGCACTGTTCCGGCTGCGACATGGTCCAGCTCATGGAGGCGGTCCCCCGCGAGCGGATGTTCCACGAGGGGTACCCCTACTACTCGTCGGGCTCGACCGTGATGCGGTCCCACTTCCAGGCCACGGCGGACCGGCTCGTCAACGAGTACGCGGCGGGGGAGGACCCCTTCGTCGTCGAACTGGGCTGCAACGACGGGGTCATGCTGGAGTCCGTGGCCCGGGCGGGGGTCCGGCACCTGGGCGTGGAGCCCTCCGGCTCCGTGGCCGAGGTCGCCCGGAACAAGGGGGTCAGGGTCCGTGAGTCCTTCTTCGAGAAGACCACCGCCCTGGAGATCCTGGACGAGGACGGTCCCGCCGATGTGGTCTACGCCGCCAACACCTTCTGCCACATCCCCTACGTCGACTCGGTCCTGGCCGGCCTCGGCGAGTTGCTGGAACCGGAGGGCGTCTTCGTCTTCGAGGACCCCTACTTCGGGGACGTGAGTGAGAAGGCCTCCTTCGACCAGTTCTACGACGAGCACTTCTTCCTCTTCACCGCTACTTCCGTGGCGGCCATGGCCCGAAGGTCCGGGTTCGCGCTCGTGGACGTGGAACGGCTGCCGACGCACGGAGGCGAACTCCGGTACACCCTCGCGAGGGAGGGGCGCCGGGCGCCCACGCCCCGGGTGGCGGAGCTCCTCCAGGAGGAGGCCCGCCGCGGGTTGACCTCCCCGGCCGCGCTGCGCGTGTTCGCCGACCGGGTGCGCTCCAACGGCGATCGCCTGGCGGGCGTGCTGCGCTCGCTGAGGGACCAGGGCAGGCGGGTCGTCGGTTACGGGGCCACGGCCAAGAGCGCGACCGTCCTCAACTACTGCGGGATCGGCCCGGACCTGCTGGAGTACGTCTGCGACACCACGCCCGCCAAGCAGGGCAGGCTCACGCCGGGATCGCACGTGCCCGTGGTCGGGCACGACCGCTTCACCGGGCGCTACCCCGACTACGCGCTCCTGCTGGCCTGGAACCACGCGGACGAGATCATGGCCAAGGAGACCGGGTTCCGTGCGGCCGGGGGGCGCTGGATCCATTACGTCCCCGAGGTCCGGGTCGTCTGATCCTGGCGGCGGGGCACCGCCCTCAGGCGTCGACCAGTTTCAGTGCGAGGTCGGCGGGAGAGGGCATCCGCGCGATCTCGTTCCGCAGACGCGCCCCCGCCTCCGCGTAGCGCGCTTCCGTCAGGAGGCTCCCGACCGCGTCGCGCACGGACTCGGGGGTGGCGCTCTCGGGGCTCAGGGTGAGCCCTCCGCCGGACTCCTCCAGAGCCGACGCGACCAGGACCTCGTCGTACATCTGGTGGGGAATGGTGACCTGTGGGACGCCGTGGGCGAGGCCGCTGAGGACGGTTCCGGTGCCTCCGTGGGTGATCATGGCGGCGCAGGTGGGGGCGAGTGCGTGCAGGGGGACGTAGTCGACGAGGCGGGTGTTGGGGGGGACGGTGCCCAGGCGTTCGCGCTCGGTGGCCGGAAGCGTGGCGACGACCTCCGCGTCCAGGTCCGCCAGCCCTTCGAGGACCGCGCCCACGTCCACCGTGTAGCCGCCCATGCGCTGCGTGGCCGTCGTGCCGAGGCTGAGCCCGATGCGGGGGCGGTCGGGCGGTGTGCGCAGCCAGTTGGGGACGACCGCGCGGCCGTTGTAGGGAACGTAGCGCGTGCGCAGGCGGCTGGTCCGGGTGGACAGGGGCACGTCGAGTGAGGGGGGCAGGTAGTCGATGCTGGCGTGTCCCGTCACCAGGGCCTCGGAGAAGTCGACACCCTGGCGCGCGGCCCGGTGCTCCAGCCAGGAGCGGAGGGGGTCGTCCCACCCCTCCTCCGACCGCTCGTCCAGCCTCTCCAGGAACAGGTGGCGTAGGGCGGCGAACAGGTCCAGGCTCCACAGGTGGCGTACGTGCCGGGCGCCGCAGGCCTCGGCGGCGATCGCGCCGGAGTAGGTGATGGGCTCCCAGACGACGAGGTCGGGGCGCCACGCGCGGCAGAGGTCGACCAGGTCATTGGTCATGGGGTCGTTGACCAGCCGCCACCACCAGGGAATGTAGGAATCCCGGTAAGCCGAATGCAGTGCCTCCAGCCCGGGGCCGGGTTCCCGCGCCACCTCCGCCATGTCGAACCCGAATTCCCCGCCGCCCGGCGTGCGGTTGCCCAGGGCGATGATCTGCGCGAGCAGGTGGTCCTTTCCGACCTGCGCGAACGGCAGCCCCGTGGCCCGCACCACGGGGCCCAGCTCGGGCTGGCTGGCGACCAGCACCTCATGGCCTGCGGACCGGAACGCCCAGGCCAGGGGCACCGCCCCGATGAAGTGCGTTCTCTCCGAAATCGTTGCGAACAAGATGCGCATGGGAAACCCGTTCTTCTCTGCTGGTGATTGCGCCAGGTGAGAGCCGTGTCCTCGGTGGAGGCAGGTTAATTCGAAATGAAGGGCGCCTGGTGGATGAAGACGATGAACCCCCCCGTAGCTGAGAGTGAATTAACAAGCGCTTTTAGTTATATCGACTAATAGTCTTGTCTGGTCGGAGGGCATCTCGTACTCTTCCTCCGTGCGGCCCCGTCGGCCACATGAAATAAAAGTTTCCAGGTTCACCTGTTAAAGGGGGGAGTGGGATTGTTGATTTCTGGGGACGCAAGTTTATTAAACCGATGGGATGAATGTGTAGGGGTCGTGGGGAAGGTGAGGGTCAAGCCTTGAGTGAGAAGCCAGTGGCGCGGCGAACAACGTCCCATGGAAGCGGAGGGGAATCTGGTCGGGTGCCTGTCGAGAAGAGTTCCACCAAGCGGACGAGCCTTCAGCTCCCGGAGGGGCTGATCATCGCTGAGTGGGAGAAGTGGGGGAACCACATATTCGTCATATCCGACGCCTCCGGATGGTGGCTCGGTGATTGGCTGATCTACGGACAGAGAAACTATCCCAACAGGTACAAGAGCGCAATCGAGAAGACCTCGCTGGACTACCAGACGCTGCGCAACTACGCGTGGGTCGCCCGGAAATTCGTTCCCGGTCGCCGGCGTGAGAAGCTCAGTTTCCAACACCACGCGGAAGTATGCAGTCTTCCGGAGAGTGAACAGGAGCAATGGCTGGCCCGAGCCGAGGCGGGCCGCTGGTCCCGCAATGAACTGCGTCGCCGGATCAAGATGCGGATCAAAGAGGAGAGCACGATCCCAGAGACCACGTATGTGCAGGTGGCGATCAATCCGGAGCGAAAGAAGCAGTGGCAGGAGGCCGCCGAGAACTCCGGCATGAGCCTTCCGCAATGGGCTTCGGAGGCTCTTGACAGGGCTGCGCAGAAGACGGTCGAACTGGCTTAGCGCCTGGGTCGTTTGCTCGCGAATCCTGGCAGCTTATGGTATCTATCGTAGATGTTTTCTACAGCAACGTCAATTGTGCCTTCCTTGAAGGATGAGAAGGCTTGGGGCTGAGGGTGCGTATGGCCACACATGTTTGGGGTTACCTTGAGGAGTACGCCCGGGAACGGGAAGACATCCTCGATGCGGTCGATACCGTCTTCAAGTCCGGAAGCCTGATCTGGGGGCCCTCGCTCGCTGGATTCGAAAAGGAGTTCGCCGGTTACCACGGCCTTTCTCACTGTATCGGCGTCGACAACGGTACCAACGCCATCGTGCTCGCTCTGAGGGCCCTCGGGATCGGCGAGGGGGACGAGGTCATCACGGTCTCCAACACCGCGGCTCCCACAGTTCTGGCGATCACGGCCGTCGGTGCCACACCCGTTTTCGTCGATATCGACCCGGCCACCTATCTCATGCGTGTGGACCAGGTGGAGGCCGCCGTCACGGACGCGACCCGTTGCGTCCTTCCGGTGCACCTCTACGGGCAGTGCGTCGACATGGACCCGCTCCAGGAGATCGCGGACCGGCACGGTCTCGTGGTTCTGGAGGACTGCGCCCAAGCCCACGGAGCGACCCACAAGGGCAGGATCGCGGGAACGATGGGGCGCGCGGCCGCCTTCTCGTTCTACCCCACCAAGATCCTCGGCGCCTACGGCCACGGCGGCGCCGCGATCACCGACGATCCCCGGATCGACGAGGACCTGCGCCGCCTCCGCTACTACGGCATGGACCCCGAGCGTTACTACGTGGTCACCCCACATGGCCAGAACGCTCGGCTCGATGAGGTGCAGGCGGAGATCCTCCGGCGCAAGCTGACCAGGATCGACGCCTACATCTCCGGTCGGCGGGCCATCGCCCGGCGCTACCAGGACGCTTTGGCCGACACCGGCCTGGTCCTCCCCGCGGTCGCGCCCGGGAACGAGCACGCGTACTACCTCTACGTGGTCCGCCACCCGGAACGCGATCGGATCATCGAGGCGATGAGGGCCCACGATGTGGAGCTCAACATCAGCTATCCGTGGCCGGTTCACACCATGACCGGTTTCCGGCACCTCGGTCACAGGTCCGGGTCCTTGCCCGTGACCGAGGAGCTGGCACACCAGATCTTCTCCCTGCCCATGTACCCCTCGCTCCCGGAAACCGAGCAAGGACGGATTATCGACGCGCTCCGCACGGTCCTGGCGGGGCTGTGATGGAGATCCCGCTGGGACGCAGGATCGCCCTGTCGGCGTCGGAGGACGCGTCCGCGTCGTCCTCCGACGCCGAACAGGAGGAGTGGTGGAGCACCCGCCCCAGACACGCACTGCTCTCCGTTGAGAGGACCGGGTTCGACGCCACCGACCAGTGGTACTTCAGAGAGGACACGGGCGACCTCGCCCACCGCAGCGGCGGGTTCTTCAGCGTGCGCGGGCTGGAAGCCTCCGGCTCCGGCCGCACGGTCCGCCAGCCCGTCATCCACCAGCCCGAGATCGGAATCCTCGGGATCCTGGTGAAGGAGATCGCCGGTGTCCCGCACTTCCTCATGCAGGCGAAGTTCGAGCCCGGCAACGTCAACCTCCGCCAGCTCTCCCCGACCGTCCAGGCCACCAGGAGCAACTACACGGCGGTCCACGGCGGCCGGAGCACGCCCTACGTGGAGTACTTCCGGACGCCGCGTCCGGGGAGGGTCCTGTCCGACGTGCTCCAGTCCGAACAGGGGGAGTGGTTCTGGCGCAAGCACAACCGCAACATCGTGGTCGAGGTGCCCGCGGACACCGAAGTCTCCGAGCGCGAGGACCACAGGTGGTTCACGCTCGCGCAGATCCACCGCATGCTGCGCCGCGACAACGTCGTCAACATGGACACCCGGACGGTCCTGTCCGCCCTTCCCGTGGAGCGCCCCGGCGCGCACGAGGGAGCCGACCCCCTCACCAGGGCCCTGTACCGCTCCTACGGGGACGCGTCGCTGCATTCCACGACCGAGGTCCTGAGCTGGTTCACGGAGGCCAAGGCGGTCAACGAGGCGGAGTCGCGGCTGGTCCCCCTGAGAGGGCTGGCCGGCTGGGAGCGCACGGACGGCGAGATAAGGCCCGTGGGGGACGACGCGGGCTTCCACATCATCATGGTCTCGGTCCGGGCGCGGATCCGCGAGGTCGGATCCTGGGTCCAGCCCCTGCTCGCCCCCGCCGGGCCCGGGTTCGCGGCGTTCCTGACGAAGGACATCGACGGGGTCCTCCACGTCCTGGTCCGGGCGAGGGCCGAACCCGGCACCCGGGACGGTGTCGAGATGGGGCCCACGGTGCAGGACTCACCGTCCGCCGAGGCGCTCGGACGGACCGAGCCCTACGCCCACGCGGCGCGGGCGCGGGGGCGCGTGCTCTTCGACACGCTCCTGTCGGAGGAGGGAGGGCGCTTCCACCACGCCCAGACCCGCTACCGAATCGTCGAGGCGCCGCCCGAGCTGTCGACGGACGTCCCACAGGACTTCTGCTGGGTGACCGCCGCGCAGCTCATGGGGTTCGTTCGACACGGCCACTACCTCAACATCGAGGCCAGGACGCTGCTCCTGTGCCTGCACACCCTCGGCTGAGGGAGTGTGGGGAGGCCGGGAACCCGGGCGGCGGGATCCCGGCCTCCCGTCACACCGTCTGCTGGGAACGGATCCGTTCCGCCAGGAATCCCGCCATCTCCTCGAAGGTCTTCCCCGTGAACTCCGACAACTCCTCGAGCAGGGACGCGTTGTAGACCTCTTCCAGCATCAGGATGATCTGCACGATCGAAAAGGAGTCCATGTCATCCATCGAGGGGTCGGGGATTTCCGCCTGAGGATCACTTGACGCGAAGATGAGGACGGCCTTTGCCTGTGCCATGAGTTCCGACAGGACGTCGCCCTGACTGATTTCGGTCATTGCCGATATTCCTTTCCTCTGTGCACTTTCCTGCTGCTCTCGGGGATTTTCGCACAATAGCGAACAACGAAGCGGATTCAGAGGATCCGTGGGGCCGCGGACCGTGGAGCCGGCTGGTTCTGTCCCGCTGGCGGGACAGAACCAGGGGGCCGCGCGTCCTTGCCGGGCCGCGCCGGGTCACGGTGGACGCGCGGCGGTCCCGGACGGGTCAGCGGGTGAGGATGACACGGAACCGCCACGTGCCCAGGGCCAGCAGCACCGCGGCGTAGGCCAGGAGGACGCCCAACTGGGGGAGGACCTCGACCAGGCCCGCCTGTTCGCGGACCAGTTCGCTGAAGGCGGTGTAGCCCCAGGCGTGGGGGGTCAGGAAGGACACGGTCAGTTCCGATCCGCTGCCGAAGGCCTCCAGGGGGACCATCGTCCCTCCCAACGCGCCGGCTCCCAGGCTGACGCCCACCGCGACGGCGATGGCCCCTCCCTCGGAGCGCACCGTGCTGCCCAGGAGCAGTGCGGCACCGCTGCTGACGAGGCAGAAGGCGGCGACCACCAGCGAGGTGACCCACAGGTTCCCCCAGTCGACGCCGAACACCAGCGCCGAGCCGAGGAGGATGAGCAGTGCCTGCGTGAGGGAGATGAGGAACCGGCCGAGGACCTCGCCGAGGACGAGGCCGGACGCCGACGTCGGTGTGGCGTACAGGCGTCGCAGAATCCCGGAGTTCCTGGCCTGGACGATGGTCAACGAAGTCGTCAGGGCCGTGATGAACGTGTACAGCAGCAGCATCGGCGGGGCGGCGAGGCTGTGGGAGGACAGGCCTTCGGGGAAGGGCGCCTGGCCCAGCGTGGTCGTCTCCACCACGACCCCCGGGACATCGGCGCTCGCGGTGGTCTCCACCAGGTCGAGGAAGTCGTCGTCCCCAGCGGAGTCGGCCACCTGGGCCGCGCTCAGCACGGAGGACTCGCGGGCGACCAGGGACCGGGTCCAGGTCGCCACGTCGGCCCCCGCCTGGCTGTCGTCCCTGGTGAGCAGGCGGATTTCGACGGAGTCCCCCTCCGCGATCCGGGAGTCGTAGTCGTCGGGGATGACCAGGGCCGCCTGGGCGGCGCCGTCCTCCACGAGGGACAGGGCTTCGTCCTCCCCGACGTCGGCGACCTCGAGCCGGTCGTCCTCGGCGAGGGCGTCGGCCAGCCGCTCGCTCAGCTCCCCTCCGGACTGGTCCGCGACCGCCAGCAGGGGGCGGTCGCCGCCGTGCATCAGACCCACGGCGAAGACCATGAGGAACGGCAGGAGCACGACGAAGAAGATGTTCGCCCGGTCACTGAAGACGCGGCGCAGATTGATGGCACCCATCACCAGGATCTTCATGAGTTCACGATCCGTCCCATGCGAAACATCGCGACCGACAAGCCGGCCACACCGATGGACAGGAGCACCCCGCAGGCCAGGACGACCGTTGCGAGGTCGTCGGAGGTGAGTCCGACCAGCCCTTCCAGGAACCACCGGTGCGGGGTCAGGTAGCCGAGGAAGGCGAAGGCGTTGAGCTGGGAGATCGGGACGAGGGCTCCGCCGAGCACGCCCATGAGCATGGCCAGGACCGAGACGCGGTTCGCGGCCTGGTCGCCCTCCCGGGCGAAGCCGGCCACGGCGGCGGTCAGCCCGATGGCGGCGGTGACGCCCGTGACGATGAGTACGGCCGCGCCGGCGGGGTGGCCCCAGTCGGCGCCGAAGACGGTGGAGGTGACCAGGGCCAGGACCGCCATACTGGTCAGACCGACGATCAGACCGCCCGCCAGCTTGCCCAGGATGATCGCCTGACGCGGCACGGGTGCCGCCTGGAGGCGTGCCAGCGTGCCTTGCGACCGTTCCTCGAAGATGCTCGTCACGCTGAGCATCGCGGCGAAGAAGACGAAGAAGTAGGCCATGGACGCCGAGTAGTAACTGGAGGTGTCCAGCTCACGGTTGGGCACTCCGTCCTCCTCGGCGATCCGGAGCGGGGGCGGCGCCGCCGCGGCCTCCGCCATCAGGGCCTCTGCCTCCTCCTGGGAGGGCTCCTCCTCGAAGCTCGCGGCCACCGTCAGACGCAGGCGCATGTGCTCGGTCGAGTAGGCGTTCGCGATCTCGCGGGCGATGTGCGTCTCCATGGTGAAGTTCGCGTTGCCGACGACGGTCAGGACCGTCTCCCGACCCGACTCCAGGGCCTCGGTGAAGTCGGAGGGGATGAGGAACGCGGCCCGCGCGTCCCGGTCCTCGATCATCGTCCGGGCCTCATCCTCGGAGTCGGCCTCCGCGATCCGCAGGACCCCCTCGTCCTCCAGGGGGGCCAGGACTTCGTCGACGAACCGGGAGCCCATCTCCCCCTCGTCCGTGTCGGCGACGGCGTAGACGGACGGGTCCCGCTCGGCGGAACCGCCGCCGAGCACCAGGTTGAAGAAGAAGGCGGTTCCGAGGGGGAGAAGCAGTCCGAAGGTCAGCAGGCCGCCGTTGCGTACGTACCGGCGCATGTCCTTGACGACGATCGTCCAGACCGCCGAGAGGGTCGTCGTCATCGCTACTCCCTCAGGGCCTTGCCGGTCAGCCCCAGGAACACGCTCTCCAGGTCGGGTTCCTGGATTCGTATCGAGCGGATGTCGGCGCCGTTCTCGGTGAGGACCCTCATGACGGTGGGGAGGCAGTCGCGGGCGTCTCTCGCCAGCAGCCGCAGACGGTCGCCCTCGACGGTGACCTCCTGAACGGCCTCGATCGCGACGAGCGCGTCGGTGAAGTCCCCGTCCCCGGGCCCGAGATCGACCAGGACGGTGTCGTTCTCACCGACCTGTGCGACGAGTTCCCGCTGGGTTCCCTCGGCCTGGATCCTGCCTCCTTCGAGGATGCCGATGCGGTCGCACAACTGCTCCGCCTCCTCCATGTAGTGGGTCGTGTAGAGGACCGACATCCCGCTCCGGGCCAGTGCGTGGACGCTCTCCAGGATGGAGTGGCGGCTCTGGGGGTCCACTCCGACCGTCGGTTCGTCGAGGACGAGCAGGCGGGGGCGGTTCAACAGGCCGACACCGATGTTCAGACGCCGTGTCATTCCGCCCGAGTACTTGGAGACGGTTTCCCGCGCGCGGTCCGTGAGTCCGACGGTCTCCAGGACCTCGTCCGCCCGCTTCCTGGCCTCAGTGCGCGAAAGGCCGTACATACGTCCGAAGAAGCGGAGGTTGTCCCTGGCGCTCAGTTCTTGGTAAACGGCGACTTCCTGCGGGACGTAGCCGATGAGGGACTTGCTCCTTTGGTTGGTCGGACCGTGTTCGATGCCGTTGATATGAATATCGCCGGCATCCCTCGTGGAGATTCCGGCGATCATCTTGATCGTCGTCGATTTGCCGGCGCCGTTGGGTCCCAGGAGGCCGTACGTCTCGCCTTCGGCCACGGAGAAGCTGATGTCGTCGACGGCCAGGTGGTCTCCGTACCTCTTGGTGATACCTCTTGCTTCAAGAATTGGCATCGCGTTCCTCTTGGTCTTCTGCGGCTCTGTCTGCCGTTCGCTGGGCGATAGGAGAGGGGGAATGGACCTACTTCCAGCGGCGGTCTGCCCTATGCCGGACAGTGAACCATAGGCAGGGCCCCGGAGTTCTCGCGTTTTTCCGGGGAGCGCACGAATGCCGGACCTGGACGGGGCGCGGGGGTATGGCCGGGTTCTGACATGCGAAAACGGGCACGGGCCCGAAGAATCACAGAGTTGTCGAGCCGCCACTATCCGTAAGGCCTTGTGCCCGTCGTGTCGTCCTCCCGTACTCCGTGCTTCTCCACGGCATCACCCGAGACCAGCCTGTACGGATCCGCAACGCGAGAGCCCCGGACCCGGAGGGGAGTGAATCGGACGGGAGCGGGTTCTTCGCCTTGCGCGGGATTCACCAGTCGTCGTCGGCGAGCCGTCCGGCGAGTTCCGCGGGAGAGGGCATGTCCGCGACCTGCTGGCCCAGGGCGCGCGCCGCGTACGTGAAGCGGGCGTCCCCGAGGAGGGTCCGCATGGTCCGTGCCATGACCCCGCTCGTGACGGTTTCGGGATCGAGCGCGATCGCCGCACCCCGCTGGGCGACGGTACGGGCCACGAGCGCCTCGTCGTAGGTCGGCCGAGGGGAGATGACCTGTGGGACGCCGTGGGCGAGGCCGCTGAGGACGGTTCCGGTGCCTCCGTGGGTGATCATGGCGGCGCAGGTGGGGGCGAGTGCGTGCAGGGGGACGTAGTCGACGAGGCGGGTGTTGGGGGGGACGGTGCCCAGGCGTTCGCGTTCGGCGTCGGGGAGGGTGGCGACGACCTCCGCGTCCAGGTCCGCCAGCCCTTCGAGGACCGCGCGCGTGTCCATCCCGAACCGGCCCAGCCACTCCGCGGTGCTGCTGCCCAGGCACAGGCCGATGCGGGGGCGGTCGGGCGGTGTGCGCAGCCAGTCGGGGACGACCGCGCGACCGTTGTAGGGGACGTAGCGCACCGGCAGGTAGTGGATGTGCTCTGGTGTGGGCAGGCGCAGGTCGGAGGGGATCTGTTCGACGGTGGCGTGCCCGGTCACCAGGGCCTCGGAGAACTCCACCCCGTGGCGGGCCGCCGTCCGCGAGAGCCAGGCGGCCAGGGGGTCCTCACGCTCGTCCTCCGGCTGCTCGGCCCACCGGGACAGGAAGGTCTCGCGTACGACACCGAAGAGGTCGCTGCCCCACGGGTAGCGGATGTGCCGGGCGCCGCAGGCCTCGGCAGCGACCGCTCCCGAGTGGGTCACCGCCTCCCAGACGACGAGGTCGGGGCGCCAGGCCAGGCAGAGGTCGACCAGGTCGTCGGTCATCGGGTCGTTGACCATCCGCCACCACCACGTCACGACCTGCCGGTAGGAGTCCCTCACCTCGTCCCAGGGCCTGCCGCCGAAGCCCTCCTCGAAGTCCGCGAACAGGGGCACGCCACCGCGCACGGCGTCGAAGGAGGAGACCGCCTTGAGGTGCCGCCAGAACGCGTGGTCGCGGCCCACACTCGCGTACGGCAGACCGGACGCGCGCGCCAGCGGCCCCAGCGCGGGCTGGCTGGCCACGAGCACGTCGTGGCCGGCCGCGCGCAGCGCCCAGCCCAGGGGGACCAGGTTCAGGAAGTTCGTCCTCTCGGCCAGGGACACCAGCACGACTCGCACGTGCGGCTCTCCTCTCGTACGCGTGGCGGTGGGCGCATGGGGCGGCGGGGAACGCGCACCGCTCCGGGCGACGCCATGTGTACCAGTTCGCGCTCGGGGCTCCGCTGGAGTCGTTGGACGGGTAGCGCGGTCTCTTCTACTCTTCCCCCTGTGAGCGAGGAGGAGCCCCACGTATGCGTGTCCTGGTCGCGGTCGCCGCGGAGAAACCCCACTTCCTCGGCATGGTTCCCCTGGGCTGGGCCCTGCGCGCCGCGGGTCACGAGGTGCTCGTGGCCAGCCAGCCCGAACTCGAACCGGTCGTGCGCGCCACCGGCCTGCCGTACGCGGGCGTCGGCCGCGACCACGCCCTCTGGCGGACGATGAAAGCCTTCGACCTGCACGGTGCCATGGGTGAGGCGCCGCTGTTCGGTCGTGTCCGCGAGCCCGCCGAGCGGGTTCCGTGGGAGTACCTCGTCGACGGCTACCGCAGGGTCGTCCCCTGGTGGTGGCGACTGGTCAACGACCCCATGGCCGACGACCTGGTCGACCTCTGCCGGGCCTGGCGCCCCGACCTCGTCGTCTGGGGAGCGGTGACCTACGCCGGGGCGGTCGCCGCCGAGGCCTGCGGCGCCCGGCACATCCGCTACCTCTGGGGTGCCGACCTGTTCGCGCGGACCAGGGAGCGCTTCCTGTCCCGGCGGGCCGAACAGCCGGAGGACGAGCGCGAGGACCCCCTGGCCGCCTGGCTCACCCGGATCGCCGCCCGGCACGGGGTGGAGTTCTCCGAGACCCTGGTGAACGGCCACGCCACGATCGAGCAGATCCCCCCGGCCCTGCGCCTGCCCGCGCGGCTGCGCTACATGCCGGTGCGCTACGTCCCCTACAACGGCCGCGCGGCCGTCCCCGACTGGCTGCGCACGCCACCGGCCCGTCCCCGTGTGTGCGTCACGCTCGGGACCACCCTGATGGCCCAGGACCGGGGGGACGCCCTCTTCCGGGACGTCCTGGAGGGCTTGGCGGACCTGGACGCGGACGTCGTGGCGACCCTGCCCCCCGCCGAACGCGAACGCCTGGGCACGGTCCCGCCCAACGCCCGCCTCGTCGACCACACCTCGCTCCACCTGCTCGCCGCCACCTGCGACGCCATGGTGGACCACGGCGGCTGGGGCACGGTGCTCACGGCGATGGACGCGGGGGTCCCCCAGGTCATCGTCCCCCACTGGTTCGACAACCCGATGCTCGCGGGCATGGTGGCCGAGGAGGGTGCGGCCATCTCGCTCGACCACGGGTCCCTGACCCCCGAGAGCACTCGCGCGGCCCTGGACGCCCTGCTCTCGGACACGTCCTACAGGGACGGGGCCGTCCGGCTGAGCGAGGCCATGCACGCGATGCCCTCGCCCGACCGCCTGGCGGGCGAGCTCGCCGACCTGCTGTGAGGGCCGGCCGTCACGCTCCGGAAGGGGCGGCCGCCGCTCGGACCCGGTCGACGAGGCGGGCCTGGGCGAGGATCGGGTCCGTGGCGACGGGAACACGCCCGTTGACCCCGTCGGCGAAGGCCTCCAACAGGTTCAGGAACTGGTGATCCGGTTCCAGGCCGATCCGGCGCGCGCCCGAACCGGTCTCCAGGTCGACGAGCGGAGCGAGGGTCCGTGGCGGGGTGAAGGCCCTGTCAACGGTGATCGAGCCCTTCTCACCCCACAGGGTGTAGGTGTTGCGGTAGCCCGTGCCCAGTCCGAAGCCCAGGTGGACGGTCACGCCTCCGGGGGCCTCGACCAACACCCCTCCGCCGAGATCGACACCCCGGCCGAACCTCAAGGAGGCCCCGACCACGTGCAGGTCGTCCCCGAACAGCGCGCGAGTGATGCCGAGCGGGTACACACCCACGTCGAAAAGGGCGCCTCCGCCCAGTTCCGATTGGTAGCGGATGTCGTCGTCGGCGCGTTCGGGGACGCCGAATTCGCACATCAGGGAGCGCACGGCGCCGATCGCGCCCTCTTCCACCAGCCGCGCCACCGCGCGGTGCTGGGAGTGGTGGCGGAACGCGAAGTCCTCCATCAGGGTGAGTCCGAGCCGGCGGGCCTCCCCCACGAGGAATTCCGCGGACGACGCGTTCGTGGTGAGGGGTTTCTCAGACAATACGTGCAGGTCCCGATGCAACGCGTTTTCCACCCAGTCATGGCGGATTCCCACGGGAAGCGGAATGTACACGGCGTCGATATCGTCCCGGTCCAACAGCGCCTTGTATCCGGTGACGGGCTCGCAGTCGAATCGTTCGGCGAAACGGCGGGCCTTGTCCGGGTCACGGCTGGCGATCGCGGTGACGGTGACCGAGGGCGTCGCAGCCGCCGCGGGAAGAACCCGCCTCCAGGCGATATCGGCGCATCCCACCACGCCCAAGCGTACCGGCTTTTCCTCAGCACCTTCCCGAGTCGAAAGCACAGATCCCTCCTTCGGAGTCGGCGTGGTCCGTCGGACAACGGCGTCAGTATGGCGCACGCCTGTTTCCGGCGAGGCCATGCTGTCATAGCGCCAAGGACGGGACCGCGTTTCATCCCTTATTGTGTCGGACGCGCAGCAGGCGACGACGAGGACCGCCGAGTACCGAGCAGGGGAGAACAGCATGGAGACGAATGCGGAGGCGGCTGTCGTCCTGGAAGCCGTACGTGCCTACGACAGGTCGCTACGGCAGGGGAGGGAGGGGGAGTTCGTACCGGGGGTGACCGAGATCTGGCCGTCGGGAGCGGTACTCGACGAGGACGACCGTGTCGCCCTGGTGGAAGCGGCCCTGGACATGCGCATCGTCGCGGGGCGCAGCTCGCGCAGGTTCGAGACGCTCCTCGCGCGCAGGCTGGGCGCGCGCAAGGCACACCTTACCAACTCCGGTTCCTCCGCCAACCTGCTGGCGCTGTCCTCCCTCACCTCCCACCTGCTGGAGGACCAGCGGCTCGTCCCGGGCGATGAGGTCATCACCGTCGCGGCCGGGTTCCCCACGACGGTCAACCCCATCCTTCAGAACAGCCTCGTCCCGGTGTTCGTCGACATCGACGTCGGGACGTACAACACCACGGTGGACCGGATCGAGGAGGCCATCGGCCCCCGGACGCGCGCGATCATGATCGCCCACGCCCTGGGCAACCCCTTTCCGGTGAAGGAGGTCGCCGAACTGGCCGAGGAGCGGGGGCTGTTCCTCGTCGAGGACAACTGTGACGCGGTGGGATCGCTCTACAAGGGGGTTCCCACGGGGTCCTTCGGCGACCTGTCGACGGCCAGCTTCTACCCGGCCCACCACATCGCCATGGGCGAGGGCGGCTGCGTCCTGACGTCCAACCTCATGCTCGCCCGGATCGTGGAGTCGATGCGAGACTGGGGCCGTGACTGCTGGTGTGAGCCGGGGGAGAGCGACACCTGCCGCAAGCGGTTCCAGTACCAGTTGGGGACCCTGCCGAAGGGCTACGACCACAAGTACACGTTCTCGCACGTGGGCTACAACCTGAAGGCGAACGATCTCCACGCCGCGCTGGGGCTGAGCCAGCTCTCCCGGCTGGACGGGTTCGGGCAGGCACGGCGGCACAACTGGGGGAGGATGCGAGAAGGACTCGACGGCGTTCCCGGCATCATCCTCCCCGAGGCCGTGCCGGGAAGCGATCCGAGCTGGTTCGGCTTCGTCATGACCGTCGAGCCCGACGCCCCCTACTCCCGGGCCGAGCTCGTGCACTTCCTGGAGTCGCGCAGGATCGGCACCCGCCTGCTGTTCTCCGGCAACCTGACCCGCCACCCGGCCTACCTCGACCGGCCGCACCGGGTGGCGGGGGACCTCACCAACAGCGACATCGTCACGGAGAACACGTTCTGGACCGGTGTGTACCCGGGGCTCACCGACGAGATGATCGACTACGTCGTCTCCTCCATCCGCGAGTTCGTCGGCGGATGAGGCCGGTCACCCGGTCCCTCAGGGCCGGGCGCCCGTGACACGGACCTCGGGAACGTAGGTGATCCAGCGCCCGCCGTTCTCGGTGAAGGAGCGTTCCTTGGCCATGACCTCCTCCGCGTGGTTCCAGGCGAAGAGCAGGGCGTAGTCCGGGTACGGAACGAAGGCGTCGGGGGAGCGGATCGGGATCAGCGTGCCAGGGGCGAGGCGGCCCTGCTTCGCCGGGGTCGAGTCGCAGATGAAGGGCAGGAGCTCGGGGCCGATCCCGCAGTAGTTGAGGACCGTGGCGCTCTTGGCCGTCGCGGCGTAGCCGACGACGCCGGCCCCCTGCTCCCTCAGTTCGCTCAGGAGCCCGACGAGTCCGCGGCGGATCGCCTCCACCCGTTCGCCGAAGCGGGTGAAGGTGGCGGGGTCGTCCAGACCGAGTTCACGTTCCCGGTCCAGCAGCGCGGTGACCGAGGGGGAGGCGATCCGGGTCCCCGCGCGGGCGATGGTGTAGCGCATGGAGCCGCCGTGCACGTCGAGGTGCTCGGCGTCGACGAGCTCGAAACCGAACCGCGCGGCCAGGGCCTGGACCGACCGCACGGAGAACAGGTAGAAGTGCTCGTCGTAGATCTGGTCGAAGGACGTGTTGGCCACAATGTCGGACAGGTAGCGGTCCTCGCAGACGAAGACCCCGTCCCGCTTGAGGAGGACGTCCAGTCCGCGCAGGACGTCCCCGAGGCCGGAGATGTGGCTGACCGTGTTCGCCGAGTAGACGACGTCGGCCTCCCCGTGCTCCGCCCGGACCGCCTTCGCGGTCTCCTCGTGGAAGAAGTCCACCAGCACTCGGACCCCGGCCGTCGCGGCGTCGCAGGAGGGGTCCACCCCCAGATGGCGTACACCGGCGTCGGCGACGGTCCGCAGCAGTGTGCCGTCGTTGGAGCCGATCTCCACGATGAGCGGGTCGGCGGTGCGCGCGAGTCCGCGCACGAGCCGTTCGGCGGTGGAGTGGAAGTGCGCCTCCATGTGCCGGGAGGTGGCGGTGCGGAAGGGGTAGGCCTTCCCGAACATGCTGGTCGGTGGGATCTCCTCCAGTTGCTGGACCATGGTGCAGGACGCGCACACACCCACGGCCAGCCGGAAGCGGAGCCCCGAGTCGTCGGCGGCGTCGCTCGGATAGTCGCTGGAGACCGGTTGCTGTCCCAGGTCCAGGCACTCGATGACCTCGCCCGCGCAGATCCGGCACGAGTGGTCGAAGTTGGGGCTCGTCGTATCCATGGTCCGGTCTCTCCTTTTGTCCCGGGCGCCGATGAGCCGTCCCGGGCACTCGGGACCGTGGGCCGGTGCTCTCGTACGCGGCGGATTCTCCCCCGGCCCGCGCGACGGAGTCCTCCTGAGCACGAGCGGGACGACGATACCGTAGGCGCGAATGGCGCCTCCTTTGTGATATACGCGTGCAAAGCAGACGATTCGCTATGGGCCTGCCCCACAGTGACGGACCAGGCGGAGATTCGGGCGCCCCACCCACACCGGACCTGGTCTCATCGATACGTTCGCCCCAGAGCGAAGAGCGGCCCCCACCGACCCGGAGAGAAAATGGACGAAAAGTACGGCAGCAGTGCCCTCTGGGAGCACTACAACGCAACGAAGCTCACCGAGGACTCCGATCTGTCCGATTTCAAGTCGAGCGAGATCAATTTCAAACTCGCGCTCTGGGATCCGGGAACGAATGGGGTCAGGTACCTGAAGACCCTCATCCACACCCTGTGCTCGGGGCTGAGCCCGGAGAACTGGGAGAGGCTCAGGAGGATCTCCGGGCGCGGGGTCGGCTCCCCCATCACCGTCTCCTACGACGGCGAGGACGTGTGCCTGGACTACCTCATGGCGGTGCGCGAACTGGAGTTCATCGCCGGCCACACCCCCCTCGACGGGGCGACCGTCGTGGAGATCGGCGCGGGCTACGGGCGCACATGCCACGCCATCCTCTCCAACCACGACGTCGCCGCCTACCACGTGGTGGACCTGGCCCCGTCGCTGCGTCTGTGCCGTACGTACCTGGCCGCCGTCCTGGACGAGGCGACGCTGGCCCGCATCCACTTCCACGGGGTGGAGGAGGCCGAGACCCTCTTCCGGGAGACCCCTTTCGACCTCTGCCTGAACATCGACTCGTTCGCGGAGATGCACGAGGACACCGTGCGCGCCTACCTCGCCCTCGTGGACGCCGGGTGCGCCCGCTTCTACGTCAACAACCCGGTCGGGAAGTACCTGGACCCCTCCCTCGACGGGCACTCCCAGGGCCAGGAACTCGTGTCCCTCGCCCTGAGCACGGGTGTGCTGAGGGACATCGTCGACATCCACGACAACCGGGCGGTCGCCGCGCGGGGGCCGGTGTTCGTCGACGCCTACCGGCCGGGCGAGGGATGGATCTGCGTGGCGGACGACAGGAACAGCCTCTGGCCCTACTACTGGCAGGCGTTGTACCGCAACGACGCCCGTGACGTCCGTCCCGGCCGGTGACGGGGGTGCGTGAGGAAGGCGGGACCTCACGCCCCCTGGTCGCCGTCCTCGGCGCCTCGGGGATGATCGGTTCCGCGGTGACCTCGGCGCTCTCCCAGCGGGAGGCCGTCGTCCGCGCCGTGGCACGCCGTGTCCCGGACCCGCCGCCCGGCCGCCACGCGGACGTGCGCACGCACCGGGCCGACCTCACCCGCCCCGGGGCCGTCGGGCGCGCCGTGGAGGGCGCGGACGCGGTGATCCACCTGATCCTCGACCGCGGCGATTGGCGCGGGGCCGGTGACGGGGAGGCGGGGCGGTGCGTCGACGTGGACGTGGTGCGTGAACTGATCGAGGCCCTGCGCGGACGCCCGGGCGCGGGGCCGCCGCCGGCGGTCCTCTTCGCGGGGTCGACCACCCAGCGGGGGAGCACCCTGGGGTCCGGGCACGTGGAGCCGGAGGGGCCGGTGAGCGCCTACGACCGCCGCAAGGACGAGGCCGAGGCCCTCCTGCGCGAGGCGACCTCCGAGGGGGTCGTGCGCGCCGTCCCCCTGCGGCTGCCCACGGTCTTCGGCCCCTCCCCGGGGGGAGACCGTGGCGTCGTCGCCGCCATGGTCCGGCGCGCGCTCGCCAACGAACCCCTCACACTGTGGCACGACGGCGCGGTGCGGCGGGAGTTCCTGTACGTCGACGACGTGGCTGACGCCTTCCTCCTCGCGCTCGACCACGCCGACTCCCTCGCCGGGCGGCCCTGGTGTCTGGGGAGCGACCGGAGCGAACGGCTCGGCGACGTGCTGGGAACGGTGGCCGCGCTCGTGGCCGAGCACACCGGCGGGGATCCGGTGTCCGTCGTCCGGGTGCCGGCCCCCGGGCACGCCCAGGCGTCCGACTTCACCGACATGGTCGTCGACTCGTCCGCGTTCCGCTCGGTGACCGGTTGGAGGCCGCGCACCCCCCTGGACAGGGCCCTGCGCCGTACCGTCGCGGCGATCGCGGAACGGGGGGCCCCGCCCCCGGCCGGGGCGTCCGTGTGAGGCCGCAGGTCCCCGGGCCCCCGACACCGGCCGCACGGCCGGTCGGTCCGGGCTGAGGGACCGTCCCGCCGTGCGCGCGGGTCAGTGGGTGGTCCGCTCGATGATGAGGTCGGCGTCCAGGCGCAGCTTGTCCACTGCGCGGGACAGCGTGCTCTTCACCGTGCCGAGCGTCACTCCCATCCGTTCGGCGATCTGCGCCTCGGTGAGGTCGTCGTAGTAGCGCAGCACCACCGTGGTCCGCTGCCGGTCGGGCAGGCGGTCGATGGCGCGCTCCACCACGTCGGCCAGGTCGCTGCGCCAGGTGGGGTCGTCCACGCGCTGCTCGGGGATCTCGTCGGTCGGGTAGACGTCCAGCCGGTTGCGCCGCCACTCGGAGATCTGCGTGTTCACCATGGCCCTGCGCACGTACCCGTCGCGCGCCTTCGGGTTGGCGATCCGGTCCCAGGCGAGGAAGGTCTTGACCAGGGCCGCCTGGAGCAGGTCCTCGGCGTCGGCGTGGCTGCTCGTCAGCGACCGGGCCATCCGGAGCAGGGCCGGTCCGCGCTCGGCCACGTAGTGGCTGAACTCGTCGTACCGGGGCGTCCGGGTCGTCCCTGTCACGCCGACCACCGACCTTCACGGGCGCTGCGCGGGCTTTCGTCGTGTTTCTCCCCTCCAACTCTCACACAGCCAACGCAAACATCCAGGCATGTGTGTCCCACGCGCCGTCAAACGGCCCACCGGAGAACCGCAGGGGTACGTCCTCCTCCCGTGCCTGGTCTCCGGACCCGGCGAGTCGCGGCGCCGACGGTCGGGAAGCCCGTGGTGCGGGCCGGTGCCGCCCGCCGGGCTCCGCGGCGGAGGCCGGTTCCGCCGGTCGGGGGAAGTGGAGGCCACCGCACGGGAACCCCTGTGTTTTGGGGGGTCTTGTGGGTGTTTATGAATCTTTCTAGATTTATGGGTTCTATGCGTAGCTTTGTAACGACAGGCTGTGGTGGGGCGATCCCGAGTCGCCCGACGGGCGAAGCCCGGTGTGCGCGGAACCCTTCTCTGGTTCCATGGGGTGCCCCACGCGTCGCTTGGGGCCGCGGCGCCGGGACATGTCTGGACAACGGGGACGAAGCGACGAGTCGTGCTGGTGAGGGGGCTCAGTCGAGATGTCAGTGACCACCGAGATCGGACGGAACCGCGGAAGGTTCACAGCCGCGGTGCTCGGCGCCGCGAGCGCACCCGAACCCACGCCGATCGGGCACCGCGTCGCACGCGGCGTGGTCGTCAGCGCCAACGCGCGCATCCTCTGCCTGGCCGTGCCGGGAGGCGAGGAGCACTTCATGTACGACAGCTCCACCGTGTTCTGGCGGGGCGGGGAGGTCGGCCCGGGCGAACTCCGAGCCGGTGACGACGCCGTGGTGCTGCGCGTACCCGGCGGCCACCCCATCGCCGCACGCGTGTGGGCCCAGACCGCCCGCGCCACCGGCGTCATCGTCAGCCGTGACGGCGACACCCTGGAGATCGACCCCGGTCACGGGCGTCCGCGCCAGACCGTCGTCCTTCCCTACCGCACCTCGGGCCGGATCTCCGTCCGCCACCCGCGGCTGGAACCCGGCTACGTCTTCGACGCCGTCGGCGTCTGGTGGGAGGGGGCCGTGCGGGCCGTGCGCCCCGCCACGACCCAGCCGCCCCACCCGCTCGGAGCCACACCGCACCGGCCGCCCCCGCGTCGGCGCGCCACCACGCTGAGCGGCGTCGCCACCTGGTACGACCCGGCGTGGGGCCGCTCCTCCCACGTGGACCCGCGCGCCCACGTCGACGGGATCGCCTACCCGGCGCTCGACCCCGTCGGCCACGACGGGCCCTGCGACCGGCGCACCTCCTGCGTTCCGCTGCCGCTGCTGTCCACCGGGGCGACCCTGAGCCTGCGCAACGACCGCACACACGAGGCCGCGGCGCTTCCCGTGGTCGACTGCGCCGCGGCCGACAGCTGGCTGTGCGACCTGTGCTCCTCCTGCGGCGGCCAGAGCGCGGGACGGCTGGCCTCCCTGACCATGACCGGCTTCGTCGCCCTCGGCGGGCGGCTGGAGGACGGCTGCTTCAACGCGACCGTCACCGTCCACGACGGGGAGGGATGACCGATGCTCCCGGAGATCGTCGATGCGGCCCGCGAGGTGCAGCTACCGCTCCTGGCGGTGCTGCTCCTGGTCGGAGCCGTCGCCAAGACCACCAGGCGGGCGGCCGCCACGGGCCTGGCCGTCCTCGTGCCGGAGCGGCTGCGCCGCGCGTCCACGGTCGGCACCGGCCTGCTGGAGGCCGCGCTGGCGCTCGGCCTGCTCGGGCTGACCGGCCTGCTGGGCGAGGCGGTGCGGGCGCTGACCGCGGTCGTGTTCGCCGTCTCCGTCGTGGCCCTGGTGGTGATCCGCAGGCGCGACCCCGAGGCGGGCTGCGGCTGCTTCGGCGGGCTGAGCCAGGCACCGATCGGATGGCGGACGCTGGCGCGCGCCGGGCTGCTGTCGGCCGCCGCCCTGGCCACGCTCGGCCTGGAACCCGCGGGCTGGGAGGTGGTCGCCTCGCCGACCCCGCTGCACGCCGGGGTCCTGGGCGCCGAACTGCTGCTCCTGGCCCTGGTCAGCCCCGAACTGCGCACCGCGGCCGCGCGCACCCTGCGCGAGGAGCCCTGCGCGCTGCGCGAGGTCCCGCTGCGCCGCACCGTGCGGACCCTGCACCGCAGTAACGTGTGGCGCGTCAACGAACCGGTGATGCTCGGGTCCGAGCCCGAGGACGTGTGGCGCCAGGGCTGCTGGAGGTTCCTGCGCTACGACGGCTTGCGGCAGGGCCGCCGTGTCGACGTGGTGTACGCGGTCAGGACCGGGGGCAGGCGCGGCACCGCCGTGCGCGCGGCCCTGGTCGACCGCGAGAGCGGAGCGGTGGTCGCCTCCTTCGGCGCGGTCACCCGTATCGGGCTGACCGGCCCGCCGCGCAGGCTCCTCCACCCGAGGGAGGCGGCCAGGCGGGACGCGTGGCGGCACGACGAGGCCAGGGCCGAGCTCAGCCTGCGGACCGCCCGGGAACGCTCCGCCGTGTGGGACCCCGTCGAGAGCGGGCCGGACGGGAGCGGCGGGGGCGAACGTGTCCGGGACGAGCGTGTTCCGGGGCAGCGTGACCCGGCCGAGGGTGAGTCGGTCGGCTGGGACACGGCCGGACAGGGCGCCGCCGGGCAGGACGGGGACACCGACAGGACAGAGCGGGGCGGGCGCGAACCGACCCCGGCCGGATGAGGGCATCGCGACGGGCCCCGGCTTCCCCGGGGTCCGTCTCCGGTGCCGCCGCGCACCCGGGCCGGACCTGACCCCGGAGTCGGTGCCGGTTCGGGGTCAGCGGTCGGCCTCCTGCCCGAGCATCTGCCGCTGCCTCTCCACCGCGGCCTCGCTGAACTCCACGAGCATCGTCTCGTAGTCCTCCAGTTCGCCGTCTCCGAGGACGGACGTGCTGCCGACGAGGTCGCCGTTGCGGTACATGAGGCTGACCATGCGGTTCCTGTCGTCCCCGGACTCCACCTCGACGGCGAAGGCCCGCGACTCGTCCCCGATCCGCGGCACGTCCTCCAGGTCTCCCACGCTGTACTCGGACGTGGTTCCGTCCTCGTGGGTGGCGGTGTACTCGTCGCAGCTCTGCGGCGGCGTGGCGGACAGCGCCTCCGCGGCCGTGGCCTCGTCCAGCCGCACCAGCATGTGCGTGACCGCGCCCTCGGGCCACTCGTAGGCCGCCACGGAGGCGGGGGAGTCCCGCACCCCGTCCAGACCGGCCCACTGGTTGGCGGCGTCCATGCACTCGGGCTTGTCGAGTTCGGCGGCGGCCCGCACCTGCTCGCTGTAGCGCACTGTGGCAAGCTCGGAGTAGGTGCCGCGCTCGCTGCTCTCGGCCGCGAACGTGGCGTCGCGGACGTGCAGGGGCTGCGCCTCGTGCAGTGCCTCCGCGGCCTCGGCGCCGGGGTCGGCGGGCTGTTCGGCGGCACCGCCGCACGCGCTCAGCAGGACCGCGACGGGCACGGCCACAGGGAGGGCCAATGACCGGATGAATCCTCGCCTCTCTCGCGGCTGGGGGAGTTGACCAGCGACGATCCGTGCCGAGTTCGGGGCGCAGGGACGCAAGTGCATGGTGATATCTCCTCTTTTGTGCGATATTTCCGCTGGGAGCGGTGACCGGCCCGGACGTGATGTCGCTGAGAGTGTCTCGGGGTTAGCACAAAGTATTGAGGAAGGACAATGGTGTCGGAGTCGAAATCGCCATATCTGCGGTCGGTGCTGGAGAGCATCCCGCCCTACAAGCCGGGCCGGAAGGTCGTCGGTCCCGACGGGCGCTCGGTCAAGCTGTCCTCCAACGAGAGCCCCTACGGGCCGCTCCCGTCGGTGCGTGAGGCCATCTCCCTGGCCGCGGCCGAGCTCAACCGCTACCCGGACCCGGGCGCCGCCGAGCTCACCTCCGTGCTCGCCCGGCACATCGACGTCCCCGAGGAGCACCTCGCCCTCGGCGCCGGATCGGTGGGCCTGCTCCAGCAGCTGCTCGAAGCCGTCGGCGAGCCCGGCGCCGAGGTCGTCTACGCCTGGCGCTCCTTCGAGGCCTACCCGCTGCTCGCCGAACTGGCGGGGGTCACCTCGGTGCGGGTCCCGCTCAGGGACGAGACGCACGACCTCGACGCGATCGCCGACGCGGTCACCGAGAACACCCGCATGGTGCTCGTGTGCAACCCCAACAACCCCACCGGCACCACCGTGCGCGAGGAGGAGCTGGTCGCCTTCCTGGACCGGGTCCCCGAGAGCGTTCTGGTGGTCCTGGACGAGGCCTACCGCGAGTACGTGCGCGACCCGCGGGTACCCGACGGCGTCTCCCTGTACCGCGACCGGCCCAACGTCGCCGTGCTGCGCACCTTCTCCAAGGCCTACGGGCTCGCCGCCGTGCGCCTGGGCTTCCTCGTGGGGCACCCCCCGGTGACCGCCGCGGTCCGCAAGACCCTCGTCCCGTTCGCGGTGAACCACCTCGCCCAGGCCGCCGGGATCGCCTCCCTGGCCGCCGAGGAGGAGCTGCTGGAGCGCGTGGCGGCCACCGTCGAGGAGCGCGGCCGGGTGCGCGACGCGCTCGTCGCCTCGGGGTGGACGGTCCCGCCGACCGAGGCCAACTTCGTGTGGCTGCGGGTGGACGAGGACACGCTCGACTTCGCCGAGGCGTGCGCGAGGGAGGGCGTCTCCGTGCGCCCGTTCGCCGGAGAGGGCGCCCGGGTGAGCCTGGGCACCCCCGAGGAGAACGACGCGTTCCTGTCCGTGGCCACCTCCTACGGCAAGCGCCGTTAGCCGAGCCGTGCCGGTTCCCCGCGCGGCCGACAGGGCGGTGCGGGGCCGGTTGGTGACCCCTGTGGGTTCTGACGCGGTCGGGTTCCCAGAGGCGGTGCAACTCCGGGCTTCGCCGGAACAGGCAGCCGAGGCGATCCGCGCGGTCAGCGCACGCGTCATCGCCCTGGACACCCGGTACGGCGCCCGCGACACCGTGGACGCCGCGGTGCGCGCCGCCGCCCGGGCCCGCAAGGCGGTCCGCACGCGTTTCCCCGACTCGGCGGACGTGCTCGCCGCGACCGCCGAGCTCCACCAGGTCGCCGGCTGGGTGACCTTCGACGCCGAGCGCCAGCGCCTGTCCCGGCGGATGACCCTGGCTGCGCTGGACGCCGCGCACGGGGCGGGCGACCGCTCCATGGAGTACTTCGCACTCAGCCAGCTGGCGATGCAGGACGTCCACCTGCGGCGGCCGGACGAGGCCCGGCGGGTGTGCGAGGCGGCACTGGCGGCGGGGTTGTCGGGGAGCGTGCGCACCCTGTTCACCCTGAGGCTGGCGTGTGCCGCGGCCCAGGAAGGCGATCGGGTCCGGGCCCGGAGGCTGATCGGGGAGACCCTCAGCCGGTACCTGGAGGGACCGCGCCGTGGCGATCCGGCGTGGACGTGGTGGCTGACCGAGGCGGAGATCGCCTGGCACCGGGCCAGGGCCAGCGCCGACGCCGGGGAGTGGGGCGCGGCCGCCGAGTCCTTCGCCCGGGCGGTGGAGCTGGTTCGGGCGGACGTGCGGGCCGCGGGGACGGAGGGGGCGGGAAGCCGGTTCCTGTTCCACGCCATGGTGAGCCTGCTGTGGGCGCTGGCCCGCGCCCGGTCCTGGGAGGAGGCGGAGGCCGTCCTGGTGCGCGAAGTGCTGCCCCGCCTGGGGGACGTGGCGTCGGTGCGCTGTGAGCGGTTGCTCGCCGGGGCCCTCCAGCGGCTCGACACGGCACGGGGCCGTCCCTCCCTGCGGGACACCGCGCGGTGGTGCGCGGAGAGGCCCGGAGCGGGTGTTCCGCCAACCCCGGTGTAGGCCCTCACGGACCTCACCGCCGCGTGGCCGAAGGTTGTCCACAGGCTGTGGACGAAACCACGCGCCTGCCCGGCCGGTGAGCCCCGGGCGACAGGCGGCGGAGCCCGCGGCTCACCAGCCGGTGGCGGCCACGACCCGGGCGGCGACCTCCTCGACGGTGCGGCCGTCCGTCGCCACGCGCACGGTTCCCGCGGGCGCCTCGGCGTCCAGGTGCACGGCCGCCCTCAGGCTGCGTTCGACGTGGGGGAGCAGCTGCGAGCCGGTCTCGCGCACCGCCAGGCGTGCGCGCACGGTGGCCTCGCCCGCGGTGAGCAGGATCCTCGTGACCCCGATGTCCCCGCCGCCCATGGCGCGGCGGAGCATGTCCTCCTCCAGGACGCTGACGGTGTTCGTGTAGACCAGGCGGCGGTGGCCGAGCGCCGCGTAGTTGGCCCAGACCGCCGCGACGTTGCGTTCGGTGATCCCGCCTCGGTGGGGGTCGCCGGGCGGGGCCGGGTGCACCTGGTCCATGTAGTCGCCCTCCAGGACGCAGTGCGCGAGTCCGCGCCGCTGGAGGATGACGGAGACCTCCCATCCGACCGTGGTCTTGCCGGTTCCCGAGCCGCCGCCGATGAGGAGGAGGCGTTTGCGTCTGCTTCCGGTATCGCTGCTGCCGTTGCCGCTCAGGCTGCCCGGAGCGCTGTCGCTGCCGTCGTGGTCGCTCATGCGCGCAAGCCTGTCAGGCGGGAGGGTGCGGGTCACCGGAATTATCCACAGCCTGTGGACGGTGGCTGGTGGGGACAGGCGGGGCGGGGCTAGCCTCGATTCGGGGGCGCCGCGGTCCGCCGTGGCCGCCGTTCGGCACCCCCGTGTTCCAGGATCCCAGCGCGCCCGTCCCGTGGACAACCGGTGTCCACAGCCTGTGGACAACCGCGGACCGCCTCCCGGCCGGACTTCACCCCGTACCCGTCGCCCCGTACCCGCCGTCCCGCACCCGCCGCCCCGTGCGTGCGCACGGGCCGGAGTCGTTCGGGCGGATGCGGGGGGCTGTACTCCCCGCCGCCCCGCGCACGCTCACGCGCCGCTCACGGCGTCCGTGCGGGCGGTGCCACCCGCGCCTGCCGCCCCGCGCACGCTCACGCGCCGCTCACACGACCCCACAGCCGCGCACGCGGACGGGGGCGCCCCCTGGGTCGGGAGCGCCCCCGTCCGACGCGTTCGCGCGTCTCACAGGCGCTCGTGCGGCTCGGCACCGGCCGTCGGCTACTTACCCGCGGCGTCCTTGTCGAGCTTCTCCACGATCAGCCGGTACAGCTGGCGGGGACGGCCCGGCTGGAGGGTCCGGTTGGGCGGCAGCGGCCACGCCAGCCCCTCCTCCACCAGGGTCCGCAGCAGCCGGCGCGCGGTCCGGGAGGTGACACCGAGCATCCGCCCGGCGTTCTCCGCGTCGACGACCAGCGGCCCGTCCTCCTCGGCGATCTTCTCCGAGAGCCGGATCAGCGTCTCGCGTCCCTTGGTGCGCAGCGGTTCGGAGGACTGCCGTGCGGGCGCGCGCTGGGCGGGCACCAGGGAACGGCCCTCGCGGTCCACCGCGAAGCTCTGCCGCGACGCCTGGGCGCGGTTCAGCGCGGCCCGGGCGTGGGCCTCGGCGTCCTGCGTGGTCCGCCCCATGCCGATCCCGACCTCGATCGCGATCCCCAGCTCCGCCTTGATCCGCTCCACGAACGGCGGCTGCCGGAACCCCTCGGTCGCGGTCACGAGCGAGCCCCGGGTCGCCGTCACCATGAACGAGTGGTCGTCCAACCGGTGCGCCGTGGCGTTGATCCGGTGGGCCTCCTGGAGCAGCAGCCGGTGCAGGGACAGCCGCAGTTCCTCCCGCCAGTACCGGGGGGTCGAACGCCGCGTCGAGTCCCGCAGGGTGGGCACGTCCACCACCACGACGCCCAGCTGGGCCTCCTCCAGGCGGTGGTGCGCCCCCAGCAGACCCGCGGTCTGCAGGGCGCTGCGCACACCCGCGTTGGTGGGCCGCAGCCGGACCACCGGCACACCGATGGCCTCCAGGCGCTCGGCGACCCCGCGCACACAGGTGATGGCCATCTTGGTGGCCTTGCGGCGCCACAGACCCTCGTGGAAGGACGTGAGCTGTGCGGTGTTGGTGAGCTCCTCGTGCACGTGGATCCCGTCCACGGGCAGGTCGACCTCGGAGTAGGCCTCCACCACGTCGGCGCGGCTGAGCACGTCCAGACTGGCTCTGGTCGGGTCGTAGCGCTCGTCCAGGGTCGCTCGGAGCAGGGCCTCGTGCAGGCTCGCCCCGCCGAGAGGCACGAAGGTGGCGGGCATTGTCAGCACACCGGCCTTGCGCGCGAACTCGTAGGGGACAGGGCTGGCGAACAGGTACGCGTCGATCGCCGAACCCAGCCTGACGACCTTGTCCGTCGCCTCTTGCTCATCTCGGTACGCGGCGGCGATGAGTCTGGCGTTGAGGGGCCCTGTGGACCCCGGACCCATGAGCATGACCCGTTCGACCACCTCATGGGGTCCTATGACGCCGATCGTCAAATCGCCAGTACGCTGGGCACTCACCTCGGGTTGCTCCCCGCTACCATTCCACGCTCTTCACTATGTGCGCCCACTGGTTTCCCGACCCGATCTCTGTCACGGCATGATTGCCGAGATCGTACCCATTGTGCGGGGCCAAAGAAGATCGTTTTCCATATCAACGCCGAAAGCCCGGGTGGGAGGCGGGCTCCCACCCCGGCTTGAACTGCGCTTTCGGCTCCCTACGAGACGACGACGCGCTCCACGTCAGCGCCTAGCGCAGCGAGCCGGGTCGCGAACTGAGCGTGACCGCGGTCCACCAGATAGCCGGGCGCCACGATTGTCTCACCTTCGGCGACCAGTCCGGCGAGGACCAGGGCCGCACCGGTGCGCAGGTCGTGGGCGATGACCTCGGTGCCACGCAGGTTGGTGGTGCCGTGCACGATCGCACGGGTGCCCTCGACCTCGATCTTGGCACCCATCTTGGTGAGCTCGTCGGCCAGGGCGAACCGGCCGTCGTAGATGGCCTCGTGGATGTAGCTCTCGCCCTCGGCCAGGGTGGCCAGGGCCATCAGCGGGGACTGGAGGTCGGTGGCGAAGCCCGGGAACGGCGAGGTCACGGCGTTGATCGGCCGCAGCGGCACCGACGGGTCCCGGTGGACGTGCAGGACGGCGCCCTCCTGGGAGAAGCCCACGCCCATCTGCTCCAGCTTCCAGCGGGCCACACCCAGGTGGTCCAGCTGGGCGCCCACGAGGCTGACGTCACCGCCGGTGGCGGCGACGGTCATCGCGAACACGCCCGCGTCGATGCGGTCGGACATGATGGTGTGCTCGACCGCGGTGAGTTCCTTGACACCCTCGACGGTGATGAGGCCCGTGCCGCCGCCGCTGATCTTCGCGCCCATGGCGCTCAGGAAGTCGATGACGTCGATGACCTCGGGCTCCAGCGCCGCGTGCTCGATCACGGTGGTGCCAGGAGCCAGGACCGCGGCCATGAGCAGGTTCTCGGTGCCCGTGTGGGACGGGGTGTCCAGGTACAGGCGGCCGCCGCGGAGGTTGCTGGCCTCGACGTTGATGTGGTTGCGCTCGGGGTCCTCGGTGACCTCGGCGCCCAGGCGCGCGAATCCCCGGTAGTGGAAGTCCAGGTTGCGGCTGCCCAGGTTGCATCCGCCGACGCCCTCGATACGGGCGCGGCCGGTGCGGTGCATCAGCGCCGGAACGAAGAGCACGGAGCCGCGGAAACGGGCCGCGATCTCGGCGGGCAGGACGGCCCGCTCGGGGTCGTTGAGGTTGGACGCGTCGATGACGACGGTGCGCTCGGCCTCGTGGAACTCGACCTTGGCACCCACGTGCTCGGCGAGCTCCAGAGCTCGGTAGACGTCCTCAATGACCGGAACATTCCGCAGCACCGTACGGCCCCTGGCCGCGAGGAGGGCGGCCCCGATCATCGGCAGGACGGCGTTCTTCGCGCCTTGGATGAACGCCGTTCCACTGAGGGGGCGTCCGCCGCGGACGCGGTAACGAACCTCCTGGCCCATGCTCATGTGCTCCTTTGTGAGGCAGATGTGGAAAAAAGGTCACCCTCGTCGGGCTTCGCCTGTGTGCGTATGAGACGCGGGTTTCCCCTGGAACGTTGCGACATCATGCGTGTGACCTGCGCGGCCAGTGAACCGGTGTTCGCGAGAACTCTATAGCACCCGCCCGCATGTACCGGTCCAGGACGTGGTATACCCGCAGATCGGGGGATGGAGTCCCGCCAAACGGCCAAAGAGGTATTCGGCCCACGGGAAAGACCAGGGATGCCGTGCGTATGGTTGTCCGCCCGTTCCGATGACCCGCACAACGTCACCACCATACGTGCTTCCGGGCACGAAACGGCGGTCGCGTGCGTCGAATCACCCCCGCGTGGTGCCTCACAGGACGGGTTTCGCCCCGGTCAGGCGCTCATAGATCTCCACGTAACGGTCAAGAGTGCGCTGTACCACGTCTTCGGGCAGTTCCGGCGGCGGCGTCTCCGAGGCGCGGTCCCAACCGGACTCCGGCGAGCGCAGCCAGTCACGCAGGACCTGCTTGTCGAAGGAGGTCTGCGGCCCGCCCGGCGCCCACGTGTCGACGGGCCAGTAGCGGGAGGAGTCCGGGGTGAACACCTCGTCGGCCAGCACCAGGTTCCCCGACGCGTCGCGCCCGTACTCGAACTTGGTGTCGGCGAGGATGATGCCGCGCTCGCGCGCGATCTCCCGTCCGCGTCCGTACACGCGCAGGGTGAGGTCGCGCAGCTCGGCGGCCAGCCCGGCCCCGTGCGCGGCGGCGACGGCCTCGAAGGAGACGTTCTCGTCGTGGTCGCCCACCTCGGCCTTGGTCGCCGGGGTGAAGACCGGCTCGGGCAGTTCGGAGCCGTCGACCAGCCCGGGGGGGAGCGCGATCCCGCACACGGTGCCGTCCACCCGGTACTCCTCCAGGCCGGAACCGGTCAGGTAGCCGCGAGCCACGCACTCCACCGGCACCATGTCCAGCCTGCGGCACACCAGGGTCCTCCCCGCCCAGTCGGCGGGGGCTCCCTCCGGCAGCTCCTCGGACACGACGTGGTTGGGCACCAGGCCGTCCAGCCTCTCGAACCACCACAGGGACAGCTGGGTGAGCAGCCGCCCCTTGCCGGGGATCTCGGTGGGCAGCACCCAGTCGTAGGCCGACACGCGGTCGCTGGCGACCATCACCAGAGACCCGTCGGCCGCGGAGTACAGATCGCGCACCTTGCCGGTGTGCAGGTGGGTGAGCCCCTCCACCCGGACGGGCTCGGGCCTGACGACGAAACCGCTCATGGCTTTCCCTCTCCTACGCACCGGCCGCCGAGCGGCGTCGGGCGGGTTGTCCACAGGTTCGGGAAGGGACTGTGGAACGTGCCCCGGTCCGTGATGGACTTGGAAAGGGGGCCTCGAACCCCCTCCCCATCGGGGTGCCCTGGGCACGCCCGCCCTCAGGCATGCCCGCACCCCTGCTACAGCTCGGCCGCGGCGCGCTCGGCGATGTCGGTGCGGTGGAACGAGCCGCGCAGCTCGATGCGCGACACGGCCTCGTAGGCCCGCTCGCGCGCCTGGCGCAGGTCGATCCCGGTACCGACGACGTTGAGCACCCGGCCGCCGCTGGACCTGACGCCGTTCGTGCCCTCCCAGTCGGTGCCCGCGTGCAGCACGTACGCGCCCTCCAGGGCGTTCGCCTGGTCCAGGCCGCCGATGACGTCGCCCTTGACGGGGTCGCCCGGGTAGCTCTCGGCGGCGACCACCACGGTGACCGCGGCGCCCGACTTCCACTGGAGGGAGCCGATGCCACCCAGGCCGCCGGTGTCGGTGGCCTGGAGGACGGCGCCGATCGGGGTGGCCAGCCGGTCCAGGACCACCTGGGTCTCCGGGTCGCCGAACCGGGCGTTGAACTCCACCACGCGAGGTCCCCGCGAGGTGAGCGCCAGCCCCACGTACAGCAGGCCCTGGTAGCGCTTGCCGCGCCGGTTCATCTCCACCAGGGTCGGCCGCACGACCGACCCCATCACCTCGTCCACCAGGCCCGCCGGGGCCCACGGCAGCGGCGCGTACGCGCCCATGCCGCCCGTGTTGGGGCCCTGGTCGCCGTCGTAGGCGCGCTTGAAGTCCTGCGCGGGCAGCAGCGGCAGTGCGTGCAGCCCGTCGCTCAGCACGAAGAGGGACACCTCGGGGCCGTCGAGGAACTCCTCGATGACCACGCGGCCGCACTCCCGGGCGTGCCGCTCGGCGAGGGCGCGGTCCTCGGTCACCACGACGCCCTTGCCCGCGGCCAGGCCGTCGTTCTTGACCACGTACGGCGTGCCGAACTCGTCGAGGGCCTCGGACACCTGGCTGGCGGTCCTGCACACCCGCGCCTTGGCGGTGGGCACCCCGGCGGCCTCCATGACCTCCTTGGCGAAGGCCTTGGACCCCTCCAGGCGGGCGGCCTCCTGGTCGGGGCCGAACACCGGGATGCCCCGGTCGCGCAGGGCGTCCGCGACACCGGAGACCAACGGGGCCTCCGGACCGATGACGACCAGCTCGGCGCGGATGCGCGCGGCCAGCTCGGTGACGGCCAGGCCGTCGGTCACGTTGAGGACGTGGTTCTCGGCCAGCTCCGAGATGCCGGGGTTGCCCGGGGCGCTGTGGATGCTGGTGACACCCGGGTCCAGGGACAGGGCGCGGACCAGAGCGTGCTCGCGGCCTCCGCCGCCGAGAACGAGGGCTTTCACTACTGGGGGCCTCTTCGTGTTGAAGGCGGACAGACGGGGGTCAGACCAGGGAACGCAGTTGGAGCGTCTCGTCGCGGCCGGGTCCGACACCGATGGCGGAGATCGGGGCCCCCGCCATCTCCTCAAGGGTACGCACGTAGGCCTGCGCGTTCTTGGGAAGTTCGTCGAACGCCCGGGCGCCGGTGATGTCCTCGGACCAGCCGTCGAGGTACTCGTAGACGGGCTTCGCGTGGTGGAAGTCGGTCTGGGTCATCGGGATCTCGTCGTGGCGGACGCCGTCGACCTCGTAGGCCACGCACACGGGGATGCGCTCCAGGCCGGTGAGCACGTCGAGCTTGGTGAGGAAGAAGTCGGTGACGCCGTTGATCCGCGTGGCGTAGCGCGCGATGGGCGCGTCGAACCAGCCGCAGCGGCGGTTGCGGCCGGTGGTGACGCCGTACTCGCCGCCCTGGGTGCGCAGCCACTCGCCCTGCTCGTCGAGCAGCTCGGTGGGGAAGGGGCCCGAGCCCACGCGGGTGGTGTAGGCCTTGAGGATGCCCACGACCTTGGTGATGCGGGTGGGGCCGATGCCGGACCCGGCCGCCGCGCCGCCCGAGGTGGGGGAGGAGGAGGTCACGAACGGGTAGGTGCCGTGGTCGATGTCCAGCAGGGTGCCCTGCGAGCCCTCCAGGTACACCGTCTTGCCCTCGTCGAGCGCCTTGTTGAGGATCAGGGAGGTGTCGGCGACGTAGGGGCGCAGCTGCTCGGCGTAGCCCAGGTACTCCTCGATGATCGGCTCGGCCTCCAGGCCGCGCCGGTTGTACACCTTGGTGAGCAGTTGGTTCTTGTCGTGCAGGGCCAGTTCGATCTTCTTGCGCAGGATCTTGGGGTCGAACATGTCCTGGACGCGCACGCCCTGGCGGGAGACCTTGTCGGCATAGGTCGGGCCGATGCCGCGCCCGGTGGTGCCGATCTTGCCCTTGCCGAGGAAGCGCTCGCTGACCTTGTCCAGTGCCCGGTGGTAGGGCATGATCAGGTGCGCGTTCGCCGAGATGAGCAGGCGGGACGTGTTCACGCCGCGCTCCTGGAGGCCGTGCAGCTCCTCCAGCAGGACGCCCGGGTCGATGACGACGCCGTTGGCGATGACGGGTACCACGTTCGGGGACAGGATGCCCGAGGGCAGCAGGTGCAGGGCGTACTTCTGGTCGCCGATGACCACGGTGTGCCCGGCGTTGTTCCCGCCCTGGTAGCGCACCACGTAGTCCACGCGGTCGCCGACAAGGTCGGTCGCCTTGCCCTTACCCTCGTCGCCCCACTGGGCACCCACGAGCGTGATCGCCGGCATTGGTCTCTACCTCTTCGCTCGACACCTGACCCGGGGCTTTCCGGCCCCGAACACGGAAAACCCCTGGCGCAAGGCTGCGACAGGGGCCGTTGCGTATTGAGGGTACACGACCAGGGCATCCGGGTTAAGTGGGGCACTGGGGCATGTGAGGCACACGGGCCCCGCCAGCCCCAAGGGCTCCCATGCTCGGACGGGCCGTCCGGATGCCGCGCGGGCTCCGGACGGCCGTCGACCGGCGCGCGGGCGTGTCAGCCGTTGAGCGCCTTGTCGGCCTCGGCGCTGGACTCGCGCAGGAAGGTGGCGCAGCGCTCGGCCTCGTCGTTGTCGCCGATCTCCGCCGAAGCCCTGCCCAGGGCGTGCAGCGCGCGCAGGAAGCCCTGGTTGGGCTCGTGCTCCCAGGGGATCGGACCGTGGCCCTTCCACCCCGAGCGGCGCAGCTGGTCCAGGCCGCGGTGGTAGCCGGTCCGGGCATAGGCGTAGGCGGCCACCGGCTGGCCGTCGGCCAGGGCCAGCTCGGCCAGCCGTGCCCACGCGGCCGAGTACTCCGGGAAGCGCCCGGCGACCGGAGTGGGGTCGTCGGCGGAGGCGAGGGCCTCGCGGGCCTCGGGGTTGTCGGCCAGGCGCGTCTCGGGCGGCTCGTTGAGCAGGTTCTGGTGCAGGTTCATAGCCCCCATCCTGCCACCGGGCGGCGGGGCCGCCGGAGCGGGAGGCCGAACCGGCGCGGTGCCCGGGAAAGCGCGGTGCCCGGGGGCCGAGGCCGCCGGGCACCGTTCGCGGACCACCGAACCGGTGGCGGGCCGCGACTACTTCATCCTGTTGCCGGCGGACTTCAGGTGCTGGGCGGCCTCCACCACGCGGGCGGCCATGCCGGCCTCGGCCGCCTTGCCGTAGGCGCGCGGGTCGTAGGCCTTCTTGCTGCCGATCTCACCGTCGATCTTCAGCACGCCGTCGTAGTTCTTCATGATGTGGTCGACCACGGGGCGGGTGTAGGCGTACTGCGTGTCGGTGTCGACGTTCATCTTCACCACGCCGTACTCGATGGCCTCGTGGATCTCCTCCATGGTGGAGCCCGAGCCGCCGTGGAAGACGAAGTCGAACGCCTTGGCCCGGCCGTACTTCTCGGCGATGGCGTCCTGGGCGTTCTTGAGCACCTCCGGGCGCAGCTTGACGAAGCCCGGCTTGTAGGAGCCGTGCACGTTGCCGAAGGTCAGGGCCGTCATGTAGTAGCCCTTCTCGCCCAGGCCCAGCACCTCGGCGGTGCGCAGGGCGTCGTTCGGCGTGGTGTAGAGCTTCTCGTTGATCTCGCCGACGATGCCGTCCTCCTCACCGCCGACGACGCCCACCTCGATCTCCAGGATCGTCCGGGCGGCCTTGGAGGCGGCCAGCAGCTCCTCGGCGATCTGGAGGTTCTCCTCCAGTTCGACCGCCGAGCCGTCCCACATGTGCGACTGGAACAGCGGCTCCTGGCCCCTGGCCACGCGCTCCTTGGAGATCTCCAGCAGCGGGCGGACGAAGCCGTCGAGCTTGTTCTTGGGGCAGTGGTCGGTGTGGAGGGCGATGTTCACCGAGTACTTCTCGGCCACGACGCGGGCGAACTCGGCGAAGGCCACCGAGCCGGTGATCATGTCCTTGACCGTGGCGCCGGACAGGAACTCCGCGCCACCGGTGGAAATCTGGACGATGCCGTCGCTTTCGGCCTCGGCGAAGCCGCGCAGGGCGGCGTGCAGGGTCTGGCTGGAGGACACGTTGATGGCCGGGTAGGCGAAGCCCTCGGACTTCGCGCGGCTGAGCATCTCGGTGTAGACCTCGGGGCTGGCGATGGGCATGCTTGACTCTCCCTGGATTCGGCCTGGAGCGAGCGGCCGCCGGTATCACGCCGACGGCACCCCACGTGCGTTGCCCCGGTGGAGCCGGACGTCGGGGGCGGCGGCCCTCGGGCCGTGCGTCCGGGTGTGTCCACCAGGTGTCACCCAAGTATCCCGAATACCCGGAGCCCTTGAAAAGGTCTAGACCAAATTGCCCGGGGTTGTCGGCGTAGGCGCAGATGGCGGGGCCGGGGAACGGGCTCCGCGCGTCCGGGACGACGGAGAGTGACCCGTTCCTCCCCGTTGTGGCGGGATTGTGGGAGGTGGGGGGCTTCCAGGCGACTGCTGTCGCTTTTTGCCGTGATACGCGCTACATTCAACGCCGTGGGAAGGCATAGGAATGATCCTCGTGGCGTTGGCCAGGTGATGGCCATCGTTGGAGCCGTCGTGCTCCTGGTGTCGCTCCTGGCCCTGGGCGGTTTCTTCCTGTACCGCTCCCTCCCCGGCACCAGCGTGAGCGCCAACGCCTCGGAGACGGCCGGCGACAGCGCGGAGCCGAGCAACATGGGCGTCCTGTACATCCGCGTCGTCGGCGAGTCCAGCGACGTCTTCGTCCGCATCCCCGGCGGCGACGTGCTGATGGACCAGAACATGAGCCAGGGCCAGTCGGTCAACTACGCGACCGCCACCGAGGGCCTGGAGGTCACCATCGGCGACCCCGCCGCCGTCGAGGTCTTCGTCGACGGCGACGAGCGCGACATCTCCGACCGCGAACCCGAGTTCAGCTTCACGATCGACCCACAGGACGGCTGAGGCCGCCCGGGGGGTGCACGCCCCCCGACGGCGCCTGCCCGACGCGTGCGACCGCTGAACGCCCCTGCGGTGCCCGCGTGCTAGACGTCCAGGTCGGAGACCCCGTACACCGCCCGGTACTCCAGACCCTCCGCGGTGACCCGCTCGCGCGCGCCCCGGTCCAGGATCAGCGCGACCGCCACCACCTCGGCGCCCGCCTCGCGCAGCGCCTCCACGGCCGTCAGCACCGAACCGCCCGTGGTGGAGGTGTCCTCCAGGGCGAGCACGCGCCGCCCGCGCACGTCGGCTCCCTCGATCCGCTTCTGGAGGCCGTGCGCCTTGCCCGCCTTGCGCACCACGAAGGCGTCCAGCGTGCGCCCGCGCGCGTGCGCGGCGTGCAGCATGGCGGTGGCCACCGGGTCCGCGCCCAGCGTCAGGCCGCCGACCGCGTCGAACTCCAGGTCCGCGACGTTGTCCAACATGACCGAGCCGACCAGCGGCGCGGCCTCCCCGTCCAGGGTGACCCGGCGCAGGTCGACGTAGTAGTCGGCCTCCATACCCGAGGACAGGGTCACCTTCCCGCGCACGACCGCCTTATCGTTGATCTGACGCAGGAGTTCATCACGTTCGCTCATGATCAGTGAGCCTAGAACACCGGACGGGACGCGGGCGCACCGCGGCGCCCCGGTGGGAGGGACGGCCATGCCGCAGTCCGGGGACACGGTCCGGGTGGAGACCACCGTCGACAGCAGGGACGGCGCCGAACGGCTGGCACGGTCGGTGGTCGAGCACCGGCTGGCGGCCTGTGCGCAGGTGAGCGGACCCGTCACCAGCTTCTACCGCTGGGAGGGCCGGATCCAGGCCGACGAGGAGTGGACGGTGGTGGTCAAGACCGCCGCCGACCGGCTGGACGAGCTCACCGCGCACATCGGCGACGTCCACCCCTACGACGTTCCCGAGGTCGTCGCCGTGCCCGTCACCGGCGGCAACCCCGCCTACCTGGAGTGGGTGCGCGACGAGACCCGGGGAGGCACCTCCGCGTGATCGCCGTCCTGCTCCCCCCGACCCTCGGCGAACCCACGCGGCTGCCCGGCCTGGCCGACCGGCTGGCCGAGTACGGCCTCACCGCCGTCCGGCCCGAGGTGGGCGGCGACGAGCACCCGCCGCACGCCGCCCGTTACGTCGCTCGCGCCAGTCTGGAGGTCAACCGCCTGGTCGCGCCCGACGCGCCGACCGCGCTCGTCGCCGAGGGCGGTGCCGGACCGCTGCTGGGCGCCGTGGGCGCGGCCCAGCGGGCGGCGCACCGGCCGGTGTTCGGCTACGTGCTGGTGGACGCGTTCCTGCCCCAGCCGGGCAGCCCCACCCGCGCGGACGTCGCGAGGTCGCAGAGCCCCGAGGGCGCGGACCAGGCCGCGGCGGTGCTTCCCGGAGAGCCCCCCGGCTACCGGACCGAGCCGCTGCCGATGGTCTCCGACTGGCCGGACGCCCCGTGCGGCTACCTGCTCACCGACCCGGACCTGCACCATGCCGCGCGCCTGGCGGAGCTGCGCGGCTGGAGCGTGCGCGAGGCGGCCCCCCGGGAGGCGTCCGCGGCCCTGGCCGCGCTGCTGGTGGAGCTGCGCGGCGGCTCCTGAGCACGCGGCCGGTGGCGCCGTGCCGGAAAACCGGGTGACACCGCAGGAGGGGCTCCGGAGAATCGGCGCATGATCACCGACCACTTCCCGCCCCTGGACCTGCGGTTGACCACACCCCGTCTCGAACTGCGGATCCCGTCCCTCGACGACCTCGGCCAGCTGGCCGAGGTCGCGGTCGGGGGCATCCACGACCCGGACACGATGCCCTTCGTCGAACCGTGGACCGACCAGCCGCCGGACGAGCTCGCCCTCGGCGTGGTGCAGCACAACCTGGGGGTCCTCGCCTCGTGGAAGCCGCGGGACTGGGGCCTCAACCTCGTCGTGGTCCACGAGGGCGCCGTGGTGGGCGTCCAGGACATGAGGGGGCGCGACTTCGCGGTCACGCGCCAGGTGGGCACCGGATCGTGGCTGGGAAAGGTCCACCAGGGCAGGGGGACCGGCACAGAGATGCGCGCCGCCGTGCTGCACCTGGCCTTCGAGGGGTTGGGCGCCGTGGCCGCGGTGTCGTCGGTCTTCGAGGGCAACACCGCCTCGGAGAGGGTCTCCGAACGCCTGGGGTACCGCAGGAACGGGTTCGACCTGGTCGAGGTCAGGGGGAAGCGGGTGGTGGAGAACCACTACCGGCTGACCAGGAGGGACTGGGCGGCGCACCGCACCGTCCCGGTCACCGTGACGGGCCTGGAGCCGTGCCTGCCGTTCTTCGGGCTGGACGGGTTCGGAACGGAGTAGGCGGGGCGCGGGGGCGCCGTCCCCGCGTCTACGGCGAGGGCGTCGGCGCGGTGTCGGCGGTGTCGGCGGTGTCGGCGGAGGCCGAGCCGGACCTGCCCCCGGACACGAGGGGGATCAGCAGGCCGACCAGGAGCCCGGTCAGCATGCCCAGCCCCGTGACCACACCGCTGACGAGGGGCACCCAGTCGGGGTGCCCGGTGAGGGCCATCGCCAGTCCCGCGACTCCGAGCGCCGACATGTAGACGGCGACGGCCAGGAGCGAGCTGGTCCGCCAGTGCCGGGACAGCGGGAGGAAGTGCAGCCCGACGGCGAGGGCGATCCAGGCGACGTTGGCCTGCACGGGCGCGTCCAGGACGCGCAGCACCTGGATGCCGCCGAGGATCAGGACCAGCTCCAGCAGCACGACCACGCCGTAGAAGGCGTCGAACCGCATCCGGGGTCCCTCGGGATCCGGTTCGGAGGAGGGACCGGACCCGCGGCCCGTGACCACGGACAGCGCGATCACCCCGGCGAACGCCGCGACCGCGAACACCCGCAGCACGAGGGCGACGGTGGGACCGAGCGGCGGTCCGGAGTTGGCCAGGACGAAGGCAAGACCGAAACCCGCGCCGATGAGGGGTCCCACGAATCGCGTCATTGCGTGAAGGTACCAGGGCGGGCGTCGGTTCCATCGCGGTCGGGGCGTCACAGAGGGGCGAAGCCCTCAGCCCTGTTCGGCCTTGCGGAGTTCCTCTTGGAGCCATCCCGGAACGTGCTCAGGGCTCCGGGGAAACAGTTCCAGGTCGTCAGCGTAGTCACCGGGAGCTGGCGGGAAGAGGAAAACTGGCCGATCGTCATAGTTGAAATCTATATTATAACTTCCAGAGTGGAGGATCTTGTATGTCATTGAAAACCAGGTCCCCCTGCCGCTCTGGTACATTCCGTAGCGAAGATTTCGTATGGACCTCATAACCCGAGGTGGCGGGTTCTTCCTCTCTGTTTCTCCATTTTGGTAGGTTACTTTTGAGATGCCGAAGGAGGTTCCGGACAGGGATGAGTGCTCGTATGATATCTGGTGCCAGGCTCCGTTGATCGACCTTGTGATATCCATCCCAATTTCCTGGATGATGGATTCCTGTTCTTGGGGTCCTATGCTCTTTTTTGGAGGAAAGGTCATCTTCTTCTCTCTCGATTATTTCAGTCTGGGTGAGTTTTCGTACTGGATGCTTCCCTGGTCTACGCCGTTGAGTGACCATGCCACGTTCACGAAGGCAGGAGGGGGGTTGATTTCCCTGTCGGGGCGTTTGGGGTTTTTGTCTCCGTGGTCATCTCCGCTGTAGTTGACGGGGCTCATGTCGTCATCGTACTCGATGTCGAATTTTACATATATTTTTGCGTCCTCCGGGGAGGCCTCTATTGTTCTTTGCCAATGTTGAACCTGAGTCTCCCATCCTGGAGCTGCGTTGGCGATTCCTAGAAGTCGTTTCCAATCCCGATCGATCAGGTACTTCCAAGTCAACTCCAGCCTGCGGAAGTTGTCTGCGATGGTGGGCTTCGCGGTTCTGACTTGGTTGATCGCCTCTTGGAGGGGGATGACGTTGATGCGTTCTCCGGCTCCTCCGTACTCTCCTCCTCCGATGATGTGGGATCCGTTGTACCTGACGTCCTCGAAACCGTTGAAGTCCTCAAGGATGGAATCCCGGTCGGGGTGGTTGGCGAAGGCTGCTTCGGGGTCCTTGTTCGCTTGCCTGTAGTAGTCCTGGCCGTCGTATCCGATCAGTGTCTGTTGGTCGTTCCTTCCATGGCGCCCCCTGGTGAGTTCGCCTTCGACGGATACGGTTCGTCCGAGGTGGTCTGTTTTGTAAGTGTACTGTTCTATCCTATAAGTCGCGTTCGGTCGTGGATCCACCAATTCTGGGTTGCCGGGTCCTGCGGGTCCGGATTTGGTCACAACGTATCTTATGTCCCCGTTCTCGTCGGTGAATATTGTTGTGGCAGGCACTCTTGTGCTTCCAGTGATCTCGTACTTTGTGTTCGGTGTGAGTCTGTCCTCGAGTCCTTCTGCGAACCTCTTCTCTCCGTTGTGGAAAAGTTCGTGGTCCGATTCGATTCTCTCTGTTCGGTGCACTTCGGGCGGTGCGTCCGGTGCTCTTCTGGTGCTTTTGTCGTCTCCTGGGCCGTGGGGGCCCTCCGATGGCGACGCCGGTGAGTCACCACGGCCGCTTCCGGAGAGGCTTAGGTTGCCGCTGGATGCAGTGGTTGCTCCTGTGTGGTCACCACCCGAACCCGCGCCGGGGGCGTCCACGTGGGCGTGGCCGGAGCCGCCGGCGGGGGTGTCGACGGGGCCACCGCCACCACCGTTCCCACCGCCTCCGGTTCCGGCCATGGCCATCTCGGGCTCGCGGACGGCGCTCGTGGTCCAGGGGGCGTCGGGGTCCACGGCGTCGACCCGCTCGGGCAGGTCCAGGCTGATGTCCTCCAGGATCTCGCGGAGCTCGGGGTCGTTGCGGACCATCTCGGCGCGGACGAGCGCCTCGTACTCCTCCCTGGTGGTGGGCTCGGGTGCCCCGCTTTCGGCGCCCTCACGCACAGGGGCGTCGTCGCTCTCGGACACGTTGGCGCGCTCGGGTACCTCGGCCCCGTTCGCCTCCGACGTGCTGTCGCCCTCCGGAGAGGCTGTGCCGGGCGGTACCGAACTCTCCTGCGGTGTCACAGGAGTCCCAGCCGGATCGGGTGAGTGTGCTGGAGGCCCGGTGGGCGAGCCGTTCTGATGCTCGGCGAGCCTGTCCAGGGTGGAGTCGAGGGACTCCAGCGCGTCGGACTCCCGGCTCCGGTCGGCCGTGTCGCCGATGCCCTCCGGGGAGGGCACGCCCTCCGGGGCGCGGCCGCCGAACTCGGGTGTGCCGTCCGTCGGGTTCGCGTCGACGCCGCCCGCGTCGGGGCCTCCGCCGCCAGTCGAGTTCAGTTCCCTGAGCGCCTTGAGCGCTCCTCCGCCCGCTCCCGCGTCGAGGGCGATCTGGGTGATCGCGTAACCGGGGCGCTCCTCCCACTCGTCCAGGCGCAGCACGCCCTCGACGACCTCGGTCCAGTAGGGTCCCGCGTTGTCCCACCACTCTCCGGTGGAGGACGGCATGGTCCATCCGTCGAGTTCCCAGGCGAAGGACCCGCGGACCAGCTCTCGCTCGGCCTCGATCCGGGGCGGTGCCTCACCCGTGTAGAACCCGCTCAGGTACATCAGGCCCATGAACGTGTCCTGGCCGTAGTTCTGCGCGTTGGCCGTGCCCTGTGGGTTGGTCCACGGATTGGCCGCCAGCGGCCCGAAGATGATGGGCACACCCCACTGACCCTCGTAGTGCAGGCCGGTCGCGCCGGCCAGGTCGACGGCCGCTCCGGTGGTCCAGTCCCCGAAGCTGTGCGTCACGTCGACGTACCAGTGGTGGTCGGTGCCCTGCGGACTGCCCCAGTCGGTCGGCATGTCCACCGGGGGCTCGGAGAGGCCGTAGCCGATCTCGTCGCCGCTGGGCGGATTGGAGCCGTCGGCGTTCATAGGCACGAAGACAGGACCGCCGAAGAGCGCGGTGATGGCGTTGGCGCAGTCCCGTTCCGCCTCCATGTAGTCGGTCTGGATGCGGGTGACCTCGTTGAGCAGTTCGTTGTGCTCGGCGACCTTCGGGTTCTCACCGCCGAGCGGCCCGCCCTCGTCCCAGTCGTCGTCGCCCTCGATGCTGGCGAGGAAGACGTGGGCCCGCGTCTTGAGGGCGACCATCTCGCTGCGCAGCTCACGGGCGCGTTCGGCGAAGGAGTTCAGGGCACCGGAGACCGTGGACAGGTCGCTCTCCACGCTCTCGCCGTCGTCCGGGACCGGGTCCAGGACGGAGAAGAGGGTCTCGGCCTCGGGTGCCTGGTAGAGGCCCTGGAGTCCGGACCAGGAGGACCTGATGTCGTGGGCCCGCCCGGCGATGGACTCGCCGTCCTCCTTGAGGGAGTCGGCCGCGCTCTCCAGCATGACCAGGTTCGTCAGGGAGATCGGGAGGGGAATCGCGTCCGGATCGATCAGACCATCGCTCAACGTGCCACCACCGCTTGTTCCGGGACTCTGGGGGGAGGGGTCCTTGGGCAGACGGGTGGCCCTGTCGGGGGACACCGCGGAGTGATCTCCGCACTACTGGACCGGAATGTCCCTCTTGTTCTAGCGGGGCGCAGGCGGGCCGTCCACACGCGGCCCGGACTCCCGAAGCCCTGTGGCCACCGGGCTTCGGAGGGTGTTGTCGCTGGTCCTCGCCCGGAAGAACACACACGCCCCCGGGCGGAGCGGGGTCCGCGACGGGCCGTGCCACGCTGGCCGGTTGTGGCCAGGAGGAGACCTCAGTAGTGGAAGACCGTGCCGCCGCCCGTCGCCCGCGGGGGGTCCTCCACGGCTCCGGCGTTGCCCTGGGCCTCGGCGGCCATCTCCGTGTTGCCCTCGACGTAGTACAGGGTGGCGCTCCCGGCTCCGTTGACGGCGCTGGCGCTCAGCTCCGTCATGCCCTGGAGCGTTCCGAAGCAGTGCTCGGCGAAGGCGCCGAGCGCGATGCCGATGGGATCGCTGTCGGACGAGGTGGCGGCCTGTTCGAGGTGGAGACCGAGCAGCCGCATGTCACAGGTCAGCCCGCTCGTGCCCTCCTCGTCACCGATGTGCTCTCCGACGGCGGCCAGTACACCGCTGACCTCGGACACCTGGATGTTCCACGCGGACACGTCGGTTGCTCCTTCCGGAGGTTGGGGGGTTCAGCCGCTGTACTCGTCGCGGGGGCGGGCCCTCGCCCATGGTGACGCGGACGGACGCGGGTCCGGCCGGTACCGCTAGCGGCGGACCTGGACGACCACCGTGCCCGCCGCCTTGTCGTGGAGGCACTGGCGGAGCCTCTTGTCGCGCAGGGGCCACAGGACGTTGGTGAGCGACCAGGGAAGGAGCAGGTTGACCGGGTTCACGCCCGGCGCGTAGAGCAGCGCCCGCACGAACGCGCGACCGGCCTTGACCCTTCCGCTGCCATCGGAGCGCACCACCCACAGGCCCAGCAGGATCTTGCCGACCGACCGCCCCCACAGACGGACCTGAAACCACTCCACGACGATGGCCAACAGGAAGAAGTTGAAGAAGGCGGTCACCATGAAGGCGATCTCACCGGCGCCGCCGTCCATGTCGCCGCCACCGATGATCAGGCTGACGACCGCTCCCAGCATCATCATCGCGTACCAGAGACAACCGACGAAGAACGTGTCGAGGAGCCGCGCCACGAAACGCACGCCCATCTCGGCGCGGCCGACCTCGGGGTTGTGCGGACTCCACTGCCCCGGGTCGGTGATCACCTGCGGGAGCCAGTTCTGCGGATGCGGGTAGTACCCCTGCTGTCCGTGGGCGTGGGGGTACTGGTGGGGAAGGCCATGGGAGGGCGCGGGGTAGGCGGGGACCGCAGGGGGTGGGAACCCCGGCTGTGCCCCGGGCTGGAATCCCGGCTGGCCACCGTAGTGGCCCTCCGGAGGCATCCCCGGCTGCGTCCCGGGCTGGCCGCCCGGCCGGGCGGCCGGGTCCTGCCAGCCGACCGGTGCGTAGGGGGTCGGGGGCACGGACCGGCCGTCGTTCCCGGGGTACTGCCGCGGGGGCTCGTTCTCCGCCGGTGCGCCGGAGGGCTGGTACGGGGGCTGCATGGCTCTCCTGCCGTGTGTCGTCGGGCCTGTGCGGGGCGTCAGACCTGTGTGTCGTGGGGGTCGCGCAGCGCGGTCTGCACCAGCCGCGACGAACCGCCGCGGGTCACCCACTTGCCGCGCCCGGGGGGCTGGCTGGCCGCGTAGACCCGGGGCAGGATCTGGCCCTCGCTCCGGTCGCCGGACATCACCAGGGCGCTCGTGCCGATCTCGCGCATGGCCTGCACCAGCGGGTCGTACATCCCGCGCCCCGCACCGGCCACCCGGCGCGCCACCACGAAGTGCAGGCCGATGTCGCGGCCGTTGGGCACGAACGGGACGAACGGCGCCAGCGGTTTCTGGCCCGCCGTGGTGAGCACGTCGTAGTCGTCGGCGAGCACCACGATGCGAGGGCCCTTGAACGAGCCCGGCTCCAGGGAGTCCACGTCCCCGTCCTCGGGCAGGCGGCCCTCGACCTCCTTGGCCACGCCGCCCGCCAGCCCCGCGCACACGCGGGGGTTGCTCGCGTACCCGCCCATGTACTCCTCGGGCACCACGTCCCGCAGGGTCCGGCGCGGGTCCATCACCGCGAACACGACCTCGTCCGAGGAGTAGCGCGCCACGAGGCCCTCGGCGACCAGCCGTAGCAGGTTGGTCTTGCCGCACTCGCCGTCACCCATGACGAGCAGGTTCTGGTCCCGCTCGAACAGGTCGAGCAGCACCGGCTCCAGGGCGCGTTCGTCCACGCCGACCGGTACCGCCCTGGGCTCGGACTCCGCCGTGGGAAGGGTACGGGCGGACAGCCGGTGCGGCAGGATCCGCACCCGGGGCGCACGCGCGCCCCGCCAGGAGCGGTCCACCGCGCGCACGGCCTTCTCCACGACCTCGCCGAGGTTGTCGTTGTCGGCCACCCCGTCGAACCGGGGCAGCGCCACCTGGCCGAACAGCTCGGCGTCGGTCAGCACCCGGCCGGGGGTCTTGGCGCTGATCGTCTCCGAGAGCTTGCGGTCGATGGTGGAGTCCGACGCGTCGTTGAGGTGCAGCTCCACCTTCTGCCCGAAGTTGGACTGGGCGGCGATGCGCACGTCGTTCCAGCGCAGCATCCCGGCCACCACGTGGACGCCGAACCCGCCGCCGCGCTGGAGCAGTTCGGTCACGATCGGGTCGATGTCCTCGAAGTCCTTGCGCAGCGCGCCGAAGCCGTCCACGACGAACACCACGTCGGCGCTGGCCAGCTCGGGCACCTCGCCGCGGGCGTGCATACGGCGCAGCTGGGCGACCGAGTCGATCCCGCGCTCGCGGAACACCGTCTGGCGGTGTTCGAGCATGCCCTGGATCTCCTCCACCGTGCGGCGCACCCGCTCGGCGTCGGTGCGCACCGCCACGCCGCCCACGTGCGGCAGCGCCGCCAGGGACTGCATGCCGCCGCCCATGAGGTCCAGACAGTACACGGCCGCCTGGGCGGGGGTGTGCGTGAGCGCCAGCGAGAGCACCAGCGTGCGCAGCAGGGTGGTCTTGCCGCTCTGCGGGCCGCCGATGATCGCGGCGTGGCCGCCGGACGCGGTCAGGTCGAGCTTCCACACGCCCTGCCACTGCTTGGTGGCGTCGTCCAGCAGGCCGAGCGGCACGCGCATCGCCTCGTGCTCGCCGGGCAGCCGCAGCCCGCGGTCGCTCTCCTCCGGCTCGCCCGCCACCGCGTCCAGCGTGGTCGCGGAGGGCAGGGGCGGCAGCCAGATCTCCCGGGTCTGCTCGCCGTGCCTGCCGAACTGGCCGACCATCACGTCCAGCAGGGTCGGGCCCACCGTGCGGGAGGGCATGGGCACGTCCTCGCCGGAGGACCCGGAGGCCGCGGCCTCCGCCGGCTCCGCGTCGGCGTTGTAGGCGGTGTAGCGGCGCACCGAGGGGGCGCCCTCGGTGGGCTCCTCCTCGGCCACCGGGCCGCGGTAGGCGCCGGACACGTACCCCGCCTTGAAGCGCTGGTAGACGCTGGTGTCCACCTTCAGGTAGCCGAACCCGGGCAGGGACGGCAGGTGGAAGGCGTCGGGGGTGTTGAGGACCGTGCGGCTCTCCTCCTCGGAGAAGGTGCGCAGACCCAGCCGGTAGGACAGGTAGGTGTCCAGGCCGCGCAGCTTGCCGCCCTCGATGCGCTGGCTGGACAGCAGCAGGTGCACGCCGATGCTGCGCCCGATGCGGCCGATGGACAGGAACAGCTCGATGAAGTCGGGACGGGCGGTGAGCAGCTCGCCGAACTCGTCGATGATCACCAGCAGGTGCGGCAGCGGCGGCAGGCTCGGGTCGTGCTCGCGCTTGTAGGTGTAGTCACCGATGTTGGACACGTTCCCGGCGTCGCGCAGCACCTGCTGGCGGCGCTGCACCTCGCCGGACAGGCTCGCGTACACGCGCTCGATCAGCGCGGCGTCGTCCTCCAGGTTGGTGATCACCCCGGCCACGTGCGGCATGTCCTCGAACGGGGCGAACGTGGCGCCGCCCTTGTAGTCGACCAGGACCATGCTCACCCGCTCGGGCGGGTGCGAGGCGGCCAGCGCCAGCACGAGGGTGCGCAGCATCTCGCTCTTGCCCGAACCGGTGGCGCCCACGCACAGGCCGTGCGGTCCCATGCCCAGCTGCGCGGACTCCTTGAGGTCCAGCACGACGGGCTGGCCCATGTCGTCCACGCCGATGGGCACCCGCAGGAACGCCCGCTCGCTGCGCGGCGCCCACAGGCGCTGCACGTCCATGGAACCGGGGTCCTGGACGCCCATCATCGCGGGGAAGTCGACGCTGCCGCCCTCCTGGGCCGTCTCCTCGATCGACTCCGGGGACAGGCGCAGCGGGGCCAGCATGCGGGCCAGGCCGGTGAGGGTGGCGTCGGAGACGTCGTCCACGGTGCCGGTGGTGACCACGGGGTCGGTGCCGCGCAGCTCCTCGACGCGGACCTGGTCGCCGGCGACCGTGACGCGCACGTTCACGTCGCCGGGCTCGTCGATCTGGCGGGACACCAGGTGCAGCACGGTGACGCCCAGGTCGACGGGGTCCACGGCGTGGTCGGGCCGCACCAGCTCGGCGGCCACGTCGCCGTGGGTGTCGTGGATGACCAGGAGCCTTCGCAGCATCCGGTACGCCTCGCGCTTGCCCATGCCCCGGCGGACCTCGGAGGCGAAGTCGGTGCGCGAGCGCAGCTCGTCCGCGAGCAGGCCGCCCAGCTTGGCCGGGTCGGGGGCGATCAGGCGGACGGCGGCGCCGCCCTCGCGGCGCTGCGGGTCCAGGGCCTGGGGCAGCCACGGCAGCCAGGACCAGTCCTCGGCCCTGTCCGCGGGGTAGGACACCGCGAACCCGGCGTCCTCGGGGGCGTGGAAGGCGCCGAACTGGGCGGCGAGGGCGCGCACCACGCGCATCACGTCCTCGCGCTCGCCGATCACGCTGACGTTCCCGGCCATGTCCAGGGGCAGGGTCAGCGGCATCTCGGGGACCGAGGCGAACCGCCGGATGGCGGCCTGCGCCTCGGAGAGCATGAACGGGTCGGTGGGCATGAGGGCGGTGCCCTGTTCGGCGAGGCGGAGGGGGCGGCCCTCGGTCAGGCCGGTGCCCACCCGCACCCGCAGGAAGTCGCGGTGCCTGCGGCGGCGCTCCCAGAGCCGGGTGGGGTCGCGGATGACGTCGTACAGGGCCTCGGGCGGCGGGTCGAGCAGCCGGGCGTGGGCGCGGGTGCCCTGCTCCCAGGCGGTGAGCTCCTCGCGCAGTTCCTCCAGGTACTGGAGGTACAGCTCACGCTGGTTGCGGCGCTGCCGGGCGACCTGGCCGCGCCGGGAGAAGAGCATGACCACGGCGGCGAGGAGGGCCACCACGAGGAGGACGCCGCCCAGCGCGATGAAGGCCGGGTTGCGCATGACCATCATGATGGTCATCGACGCCAGCATGCCGACCATCGGCAGGATGGTCATCAGCGGGTTGCCCTGGGCGTTGCCGTCGGGGAGGGTCGGCGGGGCCTCCACCTCGTGCGGTTCCTGGGCCGGAGTGGGATGCACGGTTCGTGTCGGCCGGTGCACGACGCGAAGGCTCATCGGCTTTCCTCTCGGCGCAGGGGTGGGAGGACGAGGGCGCGGGGGCTGCGCGGGGGTGCGGAAAAACCCTATCGAAGACAGTGCCAAAGGGGCTTTTCGCGTACGTACGGACCCGCCGCCGCCCGGCCGCGCGCCCGGCGGCGGCCGGAGGTCAGTCCGCGCGGGCGCCGTCGGGGTGCAGGTGGTCCATGAGCTCGCGGAAGCGCTGCCAGCCGTCCGGCTCGGTGCCGTCCCCGACCCGGTACCAGACCGAGGGGGTGAGCGGCGGGCCGAACGGCACCCCGCGCACCGGAGCGGACAGCGCCCGGTCGGTGCCGATCGAGGAGATCCCCTCCACTCCGACGGCCAGGCCGACCGGGAGGGGAAGGCCGCACCAGCGCGGTTCGTGGGTCAGGTCCGGCCGCCCGGCCGCGTGCTGCACCGTCATGGTCCGCAGGACGTCGCGTTCGGTGAGCGTGCGGACCACCGACGCCAGCGCGTCCAGGTCGTGCTCCTCGCCCGCGGGCCGGGCCACCGCGAACGAGACGCTCTCCCGCACCCCGTGCGCGGTGCGCATCACCCGCTGGGTGCCGCTGAAGGGGAGCACGCCCTCCTCGCGCACGCCCTCGGGCGGGCCGGTGAACACGAACCAGGTCTGCCCGGGCGCGCGTTCGCGGCACAGGCGGGTCAGCGCAGCCCGGTTCCACTCCTGGGGGAGGGGTTCGCTGGTGCCCCAGAGCGCGGGGGCGCGGCCGCCCAGACGCTCGGCGAGCAGTTCGGCGGCCTCACCCAGGACCAGGCCGTTGTCGGCGGGGTGCTCCGCCTTCAGCTCCACGAGCAGATGGGAGCCGGTCTCCTCCGCCCGGGCCCGGAACGCCTCGTGCGGTCCGTCCTCGGCGCGGGCGCTCCGGTCCAGGACGAAGGCCTCCTGTTCGTCCCAGACCAGGGGCACCCCGGAGAACCCGTCGTAGTAGGCGCCGTCGGGGGCCTGAACCACCCAGCGGGCGGTGGGGTTGGCCAGCACCGAGCGCAGGGCGTGGGTGACGCGGCTGGTGGAGGGGGTGACGACCTGGAGCCGCAGTCCCTCGCGCCCGTGGGCGGCGACGGTGTCCACGAGCCAGGGGGACATGGGGACCAGGGGGCGGTCCTGCACCACGACCACGGCCCTGTCGGTGCGGGCGGTGACGGCGGGGTGGTCGGTGGAGCCGTCCAGGAAGGCGTCGCCGCGGGAGAGCCGCGGCTCGGGCTCCCACACGACGCCGCCGAGCCGGTCCGCGAGGTCGCGGACGAAGCGACCGACGGCCCCGGCGGTGTCGGTGTCCGCGAGTTCGGCGCCGCGGGCCTCCACCCAGTAGGGCTGGGCGGGCAGGTCGTCGACGATGCCGTCGGCCAGGAGCCGTTCGGCCTCGGCGGACAGGGCCAGGCGCTGGGCCGCCTGCATGGCGGCGACCAGGCGGCCCCCGGCGTCGAGCAGTTCGACCACGGCTCCGTCGGCCGCGAACCGCACCCGAAGGTCCGGTCCGGCGGCGACCAGGGCCCTGGTCAGGGCGCGCCGGTCGGGAGGGCCAGCCAGGAGGGCGACCGCGTCGTGGCTCAAGGGATCTCCTCGTTTACCTGTGTGTGTGGGAGGCCGCGGGCGGGGACCGGGACCGCGGCGCTTCCCAGGCGCCGTAGGCGTCGTGGGGGCGAGACCGCGCGTGTCCGGGGACGGCGCGCGATCCCGGCGGACCGGCCAGGGACGGTGTACCAGTGTGCGGATGACGGAGAGCGGGCGTGGCGCCGGGGGCCGCGCGGCGCCGGAGGCCGGGGGAGGAAGCGGGCAGGGGCGGCGCCGTGCGCCGGAGGAGCGCGGTCCGCCCGCGGGTCACGCGTCGAGCAGGTCGAGCTCCTCGTCGGTCTCGGGCGCCTTCGGGGTGTCGCCGAGGTGCTGGAGCAGGGTTCCGCGGTGGATACCGGCCTCGTCCACGTCGATCGTCCCCGTGGCCGAGAGGGAGAAGCCGCCGCCGCGCTCGTACATGCGGATCAGCGGTGCGAAGGGGTCGCTGAGCCGAGGGGGCAGAGGCGCTCCCGCGTCCCGGACCGCCGCCAGGTGCAGCGCCCAGGCGCAGGTCCTGCCCACGGTGGGGAACTGCTGGACGACGTGCGGGTCCTCCAGCACGCCCTTCACGGTCTCCTCGTCCGCGCGCACCCCGGGGGCGGCGACCGCCGCGATGTCGTAGAAGGGCCATCCCCTGGTGCCGAGCACGCGGGTCCACACGGCCGAACGGCGCAGGTACTCCCGCATGAGGGCCGCACGCGACCGGGTGCGACCGGCGTCGGCGTTCCAGTCGATCGCACGGATCCTCGCGGCGAGCTCGCCGACCGCTGTGCTCATGGGCGTCCCTTCGCTTCCGGTGCGGGCGTGCGGGTGCGCGTCCGTCCGCCGGTGTCCTCTCCTCGACGGGACGCCGCGACCACGGTTTCGGATCGCGGTGCCCCGGTGGCCGTCCCCGGCGGGGGTCCGGCCGGTCCCCGCCGGTCAGGCCGCCTGGCGGCGGCCGCCCGTGGGAGCGGGCCCGGTGCCGCGCCCCGGCCCGCGCGGACACCAGAGTCTGACGCCCGTTCCCCGCTGATGGTTTCACCGGGTCCGCGGAGCGGGAAGCCCCCGTTTCCCCGAGGGCGCCCGGCGGGGCGCGCCCGCGTCCGGGTTGGCCGGATACGGCCACGCGCCGACGATGGGAGGGGTGCGGCCGTATCCGGGGCGCCCGCCTCGGAGAACCCGGTGCGGGAGCGGGCCGGGCCGGTCCGCAGGAGGCGTTCGGGCCGTTCACCGGCCGTCGTCCACAGGCGGGGATCGTCCCTGTTCCTCCGTCAGAGGCCGCTTGTATGATGCAGATCCTCCCCTATGGGGGGATCCAGTCCTTGCCCGGTCGCGGATCGTCTTCCGAACCACGGGCACCCAGCGTGCGTCATCCCCCACGGGAGGCGAACAGCCTCGCGAGGACCCCCGAGGAAAGCAGGTGAAAAGTTGTCACGTTGGCAGATCGGCGACAGCACCCTGACCACCCTGTCCCAGAGCACCGGTACCACCGGTGACGAGCTGAGCAGCCTCATCCAGCAACTCGTCCAGGCCGCCGAGCCCCTGTCCGGCAAGTTCGACGGCGCGGGCAAGGCCGCGTTCGACTCCTTCAAGCTGAGGGCCGACGCCATCACCGCGGACCTGCGCGCGGGACTCGGCTCCATCCAGGAGGGCCAGACCGGTATGAACACCGCGTTCGTCACCGGTGACCAGACCATGGCCGACGACGCGAACCAGAGCATGGGCTCGGCCAACTTCGACGCCGCCAAGTTCCGCTGATCCCCTGACCCCCCGTAAGGAGCATCAATGAGCAACAACGCCTACGATCTCGGTGCCTCCCAGGAGACCCAGGGCAACATCCAGTCGATCACGAACCGCCTCGAGACCCTCATCGGCGAGCACGACACCGACGTCAGCCAGGCCATGGCCGACTTCGAGGCCACCGGCGTGTCCGAGGAGTACAGCGCCAAGGAGCTCAAGTGGCACAACGCCGGTAACGAGGTCCGCGAGATCATCCGGCTCGTGCGCGAGACGCTGTCCACCAACGACTCCACCGCGCAGGAGACCCTGAGCCGCGCCAACAGCGCGGTCATGAACATCTGACCGGACCCGCGGGACGGATCGCACACGAGAGGCAGTGAGGAGCACGGTTGGCACGCGACTACGACAGTCAGCTGCTGGAGTCCGTCGCCGTGCGCCGACAGCGCCTGCGTGAGGCGGTGCTCTTCGGCGGCCAGCGCACCCGGCGCCGCCTGGACGAGAACTTCGGCAAGGTGGCGATCAGCGCCTGCCTCGCCGCCGTCATCTGCGGCGGCACCGTCGGCTGGTCCTTCGTCAGCAACCAGCTCAGCACCCAGCGGGTGGAGCAGGAGCAGCAGGCGTCCGGACCGGCCAACAACGCCGTTCCGCCCATCCCGGGAGACTGGGTCGGCGCGCAGGTCACGTTCGACGACCTGCGTGAGGAGCTGGACGCCGCCGGGGTCCCCGGGAGCCTGTACGTGCTCCCGGGCGCACCCCGTCCCGAGCCCGGGACCCTCGACAGCTACTACCTGCTCAGCCAGGACGCGGAGGGCTACCTGTCCGCCGCGGTCATGGACTTCGACCAGGGACGCCCCGGCCCCGAGTTCACCACCGAGGACGAGGCGGCCCGCTGGCTCTACCAGGAGCTGGCCACCACCGAGCCCGAGCCGACCGTCCTCACCCAGGCGGAGGAGCAGCGGACCTCCGAGGCCACGGCGGAGCTGGTCACCACGGTGCGCGAGAGTCTGCAGGAGCGAAGCGGCGGCTCCTACCTGCACGGACTCGCGGTCGGCGACGTCGTGGACGCCTTCGGTCAGGAGAGCGGCCGCTACCTGTTCCCCGACGGGATCCCCTTCGGGGAACGCGGCCTGCCCGACCACGCCCGGACCGGCCCCGACGGCGAGGACCTCTACCACCGCTACCGGGTCATCCACCCCTTCCAGGTGAGCGCGACCAGCGCCCCCGCGAACGGGGAGAACCCCGGCGGCGGCGTCCGCTTCACACTCGACACGGCCGGGTTCACCGAGGTGCCCCCCGTGCCGACGATCCGCTGGCTCATCGGCAACGGCTACCTGGAGCGCATCGCCGTCAGCGACGTGCCCGGCTAGGGACGCCGTTGGAGGCCCCCACGCCGTCCGGCTGGAGAACACGACCCAATTCCGGGGCCCGGACCCCGGATCCGAGAGCGGTGGCCGGAGCCACCGGCAACGCAGGAGCGAGGATGGGAAGGCAATGACCGCTTGGAGCCGCGTGACCCTCGTCGGCGAGGAGCGCAGGGTCGACGCCGTCCTGCCCGCGAGCGAACCCGTGGGCGCGCTCATGCCCGAGGTGCTCGACCTCCTCGGCGACCAGGTGGAGAACCCCGCCAAACTGCGGCACCTGGTGACCGCCTCCGGGATCGTCCTGGAGGGCGACACCACGCTCGCGGAACGGCAGGTCACCGACGGCGCGGTGCTGCGGCTGGTCCGGGCGGAGGAGCCGGTGCCCGCCCCGGTGGTGCACGAGGTCCCCGAAGCGGTCTCGATGGCCCTGGACGACCACCAGGGGCGCTGGAACCCGGTGGCGGCCCGCTGGACCGCCACCGTCTCGCTGGTCTCCCTCGCGGTGGGCGCGGCCTGGATCGTGCAGGGGTACTTCTCCGGGAACGGCGGCCTCGTCGGGCTGGCCGCGGTCGCCGCCGTGCTGGTGACGGCCGGTGCGTCGATCGGACCGACCTGGCGGGAGCCCCTGGGGACGGCGCTGGCGATCAGCGGCGCCGCGGTCGGCGGACTGGCCCTGTGGCTGGCCTGCGACCAGCTCGGCTGGCCCGAGTGGGCCCGCTGGGGCGGCGGCGCCGTCCTGGTCTCGGGCCTGGTCCTGCTGCTCGGGCTCACCTCCGGCCTGGGCCGGGGCGGCCTGACCGGCGGCGGAGTCGGGCTCGCCCTGGCGGCCGTGTGGTCGGTGGGTGCGGCGCTGGGCCTGCCCACCTACCAGGTCGCCGTCATCATGGCGGTGGCCTGCGTGGTGCTGCTGAGCCTGCTGCTCCGCCTGGCGCTGATGTTCTCCGGACTGGCGGTCCTGGACGACCGGCGCAGCTCCGGGGACGCGGTGACCCGGAGCGACGTGCTCACCTCGGTGGCGGGCGCCCACCGGAGTCTGGTGATCGCCACGATCGCGGTGGCGGTGGCCGCGGCCACGGCGGGGATCGGCCTGGCCACCCACTTCGACTGGTGGACGGCGGGGCTGTCGGTGGTGCTCGCCCTGGTCGTGGCCAGCCGCGCCCGGCTGTTCCCGCTGGTCGCGCAGAAGTCGGTGCTCATCGCCGCGAGCCTCGTGGTGCTGGTGGCCTTCCTCCTCGCCTGGGCCGAGGCCGGGCCCTGGGGGGTGTGGCCCGCGCTGGGGATCACGGTCGCGGTGGCGGCCGTCCCCGCGGTGGTGCTGTCGATCGAGCAGCCCGAGCACGTGCGGGCGCGGCTGCGCGGTGTCACCAGCAGGTTCGAGGCGGTCGCCGTCGTCGTGCTGGTGCCCCTGGCGATCGGCGCGTTCGGCACCTTCCAGCGCCTCCTCACGACCTTCTGAGCGGGGGGACGATGAACGCCTCACAGACGCAGACCCCGACCGGGGCCTCCCCGGCCGCCTCCGGGACACGGCCGGTGCCTGGCGACCGCTGGGTGCGCCGCGTCGGCCGGGCCGCGCTGCGCCCGTTCCGGGCGGCGGACGAGGTGGCCGACATCATCGAGCTGGGGAGGCGGTTGCAGCGCCCCACCTCGACCGGGCGCCGGATCGTCGTGGACGACCTGGGATCGGGCGCCGACGCGTCGGTGGTGACAGCCCTGGTCGCCCGCTCGCTGGCGCACTTCCGCCACGACCGGGTGTTGACGGTGGACGCCACCGGCCGGGCACCGTCGCTGGCCGAACGGCTGGGCCTGGACGAGCCCGGCGACCTGGACGGGGTGGACGCCACCGGTTTCGAGTCGGTGTGCGCCAGTCTCGGCGAGGTCAACGAGCACCTGTGGACGGTACGGGCCGCTCCGGACGGGGCCGGGGCCTACATGTCCGGGCTGCTGCCGATCTCGCGGTTCTTCGGAGTGACCCTCGTCGCCGGGGAGTCGGGCGGTGCGTTCGTGGCGGCCGTCGGTGAGGCCGCCCACGCACGCGTGCGCGTGGTCCGCGCGACCCGGGAGGCCGCGCTCCGGGTCGGGCGCGAACTGGACCTGCTGGTCGCGGACGGCAGACAGGACGAGGTGCGGCGGACCGTGGTGGTCGTCTTCGACGAGCGGCGGCGCGAGGACCCGGGGTTCGACGTGGCCCGCACGACCGGGATCATCGCCGAGAGCGGCGCGGGCGTCATCGTCCTGCCGCACGACCGGCACCTGGCGCAGGGCACGGTCGTACGCCCCAGGTTCATCGGTGAGGCCACCCACCGGATCGTCCAGCTGGTGGCCGCCGAGGCCCTGGACCGTTCGGTGGACGCCGCCGGGCCGGGCCGGGCCCGCGAAGGAGGGGAGTAGCCATGGAGCAGCGACCCGACCCGGAACGGGAGGCCCCTTCCGGGGAGCAGGAGGCCCGGGAGGAGCGCGAGGGGCAGGGGAACCCGGTCGCGCCGCCGGACGCCGGCAACCCGACCGGCTGGCAGCCGGGGGCTCCCGCGCACGGGGGGCATGCTCAGGGAGGCCAGCACCAGGCGCCGTGGGGCGAACCGGGACGGTACGCCGGGCCGGTGCACGGCCAGCCCGCTCCGTCCGGCGGCCACGACGCCCGGCAACGGGGGAGCAACGCGGCACCGAGCGGCCCCCACCCCGCGGCGGGTCAGGGTTTCCCGGGCGGGGGCGCCGCCCCGAGCGGGCCGCAGGGGCCCGCCACCGGTCAGGACGCCGCGCGGTGGACGGGCCCGGGGCGGGGCACGCCGTCCGGCGGCCAGCAGCCCTCCCCGCACACGCCGTACCCGGGCCGGGGAACGGCGCACCCGTACGGCCAGCAGGGGGGCGACAACGCGGCGCCGAGCGGACCACGGGCCTCCTCGGGCGGGCAGCGGCCCTATGGTCCGCACGTGGCTCCCAGCGGGCCACAACCCGCCTCCGGCCAGGGCTTTCCGAGTGGTCCTCAGTATGCGTACGGCCAGCAGGGCGGGCCCGGCGGCCCTCACTCCGCGGCAGGTCAGGGTTTTCCGGGCGGGGGTGCCAGCGGTCCGCAGCCAGCTCCGTCCGGCGGCTGGTTCTCCGACGTCCCCGGACACGGTCAGGGCACTCCGCCCGGAGGCGTGCCGGGCCATCCGCACCAGGGAGCGCTTCCTCCGACGCCCTACGCCGTCGAGGCGCCGAGGCCGCACGAGCCCACCGGTCCCAACCAGGCGCCCTGGGCGGGCCACTCGGGGCCGCAACGTCCCCCCGCACCACCCGGCGGAACGGCGACGCCGCGCACCTTCGCGCAGGACTCGGTAGCCGAGGCCTTCCTGTCGGGGACGCCCATGCCCGCCCCGCCGGCCCAGCAGCCTCCGGCGCCCCCCGAACAGCCCCAGCAGCCTCAGCGACCCCAGCAGTACGGGCCTGCGCAGAGTCCGCCGGAACAGCGGACATCGTGGCAGCAGCCACCACAGCCACCACAGCCACCACAGCCACCGCGGCGACCGGAGCAGCCGGCGCCATGGCAGCCGCAGCCGGACCCGGTCGTGCCTGTGGACCGGAACGCGTCGGCGGCGCCTCCCGCAGTGCCTCCCGCCGCGCCACCGGCGCCTCCCGCGAAGCCGTCGCCCGCTCCGCGGCCGGAGCCGGCGCGCGACCAGGGACCGCCCGGCAGGCGGGAGCAGCCGGGCGGGCAGGAACCGCAGGCCGGGCAGGAAGCGCCGCGGAACCCGGGTACGCCTTCCGTGTCCCAGCCCCGGGAGGAGCTCCCGCCCGCCCGCGCCTGGTTCGGTTCGACCCCTCCCTCCGGGGCGTCGCGTCCGCCGGTGCGCCCCGGCGCGACCCGGGAGCCCCGGCGGGTCGGTCCGCCGCGCCCGGCGGATCCCGTGACCGTCAACCCCGGAGGCGAGGAGGAACCACCGGACCCGGACGCGGAGGAGACGGACGTCTTCCTGGTCATGGGCGCCGACCGGCGTGCCCGCAAGACGCGGGAGGAGGACCAGGAGACCCCGCAGAGCTCAGAGGCCCCGGACACCTCTGACGCCCCGGAGAGCCCAACGGCCCTGGACGCGCTGGAGCCTTCGCGGGAACACGGTTCCCCTCTGTACCCGGGTGCTTCCCTGCCCGCACCCGAGACGGAGGCGGCGGAACCCGGCGGCCAGGAGGAGGAGACCGATGCCTCCCCGAAGGACTCCGACCCCGTGCGTCCCGACACGTCCGTGCCGGACTCCGGGACGGGAGAGGCCCTCCCCGGGGACTCCGGTCCCGCTGGCCCCTCCCAACCCGTCGGCGCGCCCCCCGAGACGGGCACCGCCGTCAGAGGTCCCGCGCCGCAGGAGACCGGTCCCGCGGAGGCCGCAGGGCGTTCCGGTCCGGGAGCCGGACAGGCGTCCGCTTCTCCCGGAGCCCAGGGGCCGGAGCAGGGCGTTCCGTACCCCGCGTACGGCGACCGGCCGCTGGCCTCCACCGGGTTCCCGGACATCCCGGCCGCGCCCTACGCGGGCGGGGGCCAGCCGGAACCGGACCGGGGAGTGCCGCGTGCCGAGGGTCGCCTGGACCTTCCGACCCCGTACGCTCCGACCTCGGACCTCCCGGGCCCGGAGGCCCCGGCGCAGGGCCCCTCGGCACAGGACCCCGCAGTGCGGGGGATCGAGTCCTGGATCGACGCCGTGGACGACCGGCGCACCCCGGTCCAGGGTGGATACGAGCAGAGGATCGCCGAGGTGAGGAGCGTCCCGGCCTCCTCCTGGCGCCGAGCGGTCTTCGCGGTGACCGGGGGACGCCTCAACCTGGGATGAACCCGTGGTCGGGTGACGGCATGGGGAGGCGCGCCCGCCTCCCCATGCGGACGCGCCTCCGGGGACGCCGTACGGCACCCCCCATCCGCCGGTCCGGTTCCCGGGCCGCCCTTCCCGGGGCCAGAAAACCCGGAAACCCGGTCCGGCGGGCGCCGACCGTCCGGGTTCGTCCCCTCGGCGAAACACCGGTCCGGTCGGCTCGGCCGTCCCGCGCCGGGCCGCTCAGGCCGGGGCCTCGCGGCGCGGGGACGGCGTCCTCAGGTCATCGCCTCTCCTCCAGCCCCCCGATCAGGGACATCGCCTCCCCGTGGCTGGCGGGCAGGGGTACCGTCCACACGGCCGCTCCGTGCTCCCAGCAGGTTCCCCGGCGCAGCGCGTCCAGTTCGCGGTCCAGGTCCCCGGACTCGGCGGCCACCACCGCGATCCGCCCCCGAGCCAGCAGGCACACCGACTCCCCGCGCGTGAAGAACCTGCGCAGTTCGTAGCCGAGCACGATCAGCCGCGCGGTGCGCCGCCACGGGTCGATCCCCGGGTCCAGCGCCACGACCACGAGCCGGTGCCCCGAGGCGGGCGGCGCCCCGTCGCCGGTGTGCCGGTACAGCTCGCCGAGCCGGGTCCTCAGGTACTCCGCGGTGGCCAGGCCGGTCAGCGGGTCCTGGCAGGTCTCCCACCCGCGTCCCGCGTCCGCCCACCCCTCGGCCAGCGCCCGGACCAGGACGGGCGGCGGGTTCCGCCACCCCGCCACCGACGTGAACGCCGCCAGGTCGTCCAGGCTCTGCCCGATCCCCACCCCAGAGCGCGCCCTCGCACCGCCCAGGAGGCCGCAGGGTCCGGCCAGGTCGTCCCCCGAGGCGAAGGCCTCACACACCGCGTCCACGGCGGGCGTCCACCAGCTCTCGGGCGGATCCCACCCCGCCTCCCGGCTCCGTCGGCCCCACGGCGCGCGCAGCTCCCGGGGACGGGCCGCACGGTCCCGCGTTCCGGCCCCCACCTCGGCATCTCCCATGGCGCTGCTCCCGTCCGTCGGTCCTCCCTGGAGGCGGGCCCGCGTCCGCTCGGGGCGTTCCGTCCTCCCTCACCCCTGATTACGGAGATCGGTGGCGGCTGTGACGCGAATGCGGGATATTTTTCGAGCACGTGTCCTCCAGCGTCGGACCGGGATTCCGTCCCGGACCGCGGCGCGCACTCCCCAGAAAGGACGCCGGGTGAACGACGTCCCCGACGATCACACAGAGACTCTGGTCGGTGACGGTGAGTTGCTTCAGTGGGTGCGGGGCGGCGACGCCGGCGCCTACGCCACCCTCTACGAACGCCACGTGGCGGCGGCGCGGGGGCTGTCCCGGCAGCTGCTGCGCGGCGAGGCGGAGGTGGAGGACGCCGTCGCCGAGGCGTTCACCCGCGTGCTCAGCGTCATCCGGCGCGGCGGGGGGCCGCAGGACTCCTTCCGCCCCTACCTGCTCACCGCCGTCCGCAACGCCGCCTACGACCGGGGACGCGGGGAGAGGCGCCAGGTCGTCACCGACGACATGGAGAGCCTCGACCCCGGCCAGCCCTTCGTCGACCCCGCGCTGGAGGGGCTGGAGCGCTCCCTCATCGCCCGGGCCTTCCTCTCGCTCCCCGAGCGCTGGCAGTCGGTTCTCTGGCACACCGAGATCGAGGGGGCCAAACCGGCCGAGGTCGCGGACGTGCTCGGGATGAAGCCGAACGGCGTCGCCGCCCTCGCCTACCGGGCGAGGGAGGGCCTGCGGCAGGCCTACCTCCAGATGCACCTGGCGGGCGGGAACGCCGCCGAGGCCTGCCGCCCGACCCTCGGCCTGCTCGGCGCCCACGTCAGGGAGGGACTGTCCCGGCGCGACACCGCCAAGGTCGACCGGCACATGGACGGCTGCGCGGACTGCCGTGAGGTCTACGCCGAGCTGACGGACGTCAACGTCGGACTGCGCGGTGTCGTCCTGCCGCTGGTGGCGGGCGCGGGGGCGGCGGGCTACCTCTCCGCCGGGACCGCCGGGAGCGCCTGGTGGGGAAGGATGTCGCGCCGCCAGCAGCAGGCGGCGGCCGGAAGCACGGCGGCGGCCGGTGTGGCGGTCGCGGTCGCCCTGGCACTGACCAGCGCACCGGAACCGCTTCCCGGCGAGCGGCCGCCCCCGGTGGCGGCCCCGTGGGAGCAGCCCCAGGCGCCACCCGCTCCGGACGCGCCCCAACCCGCCCCGGACACGCCGCAGCCAGCTCCCCCCGCGAACGACCGGCCGCGCCCGGACGCGGACGAGCGGCCCGAGCCCGCCGAACCGGTCACGGCGGTACCGCCCGCCGACGTACCGGAGGAGGAGGTGGCGCCGCAGGAGCCCGGGCCGCGGTTCGCCGTGGGGATCGACCCGGTCGGCTCCCTGCTCCCGGGCAGCGACGGGATCATGGTCATGGACGTCCGCAACATCGGCGGCGGTGCGGCCGAGGGGGTCGTCGCCCTGCTCACCCTGCCCCCGGGCGTGGAGATGGTCTCCTCCGGCGGCGCGGGCAACGCCGTTCCCATGGCGGTGGGGCACGGTGACTGGAGCTGTTCCGCGGGCAGCGGGGGCGGCCGCTGCGCGCATCCGGGAATGGCGGCGGGGGAGGACGGCACCCAGTTCATCGACGTGCGCGTGGCCCCGGACGCCGAGGTCGGCGTTCCGGCGGCGGTGTCGGTGTCCTCCGCGGGCGCGACCGCCGAGGCGACGGGGGAGCGGGGTGTGAGCGCGGAGGGCGTCACGGCCCGCTACGCCACCGCGGGCCGGGTACGCGCGGAGAGCGTCGGCAACGCGCTGATGACCTGCGTCGAACCGGAGCGGAGGGACCACTGGCCGTGGTCGTGGTGGGACTGGCCGTACGTTCCGGACGTCCCCGACCCGCGACCGCCAGGCTCCGAGACCGCGCCGCGCACGGAGTCCTCTCCCGCTCCGGAGGTCCCCGCGTCCCCGAGCCCGGAGCCGCCGGACTCCGAAGCGACCACGGAGGAGGGGGCGGAGGAGGATGTGGTTCCTGGTCAGCAAGAGGGTGAAGGGGCTCCTGACGGGACGGCGGATGCGCCGGACAACAATGTGCCCACGGAAACGGTGCGCGACCCGTCATCGGGAGGCGTCGCGGGCCACGGCGGTCCCGTCCCGGTGACGGCGGCCCACGGCGCTCCCGGCCAGGGCTCCGGGCTCCACGACGCCTCCGCGTTCGGGAGTGTCCTCGAATTCCATGGAATGCCCGAAAAATCCGGAGTGTCCGAGGCGTACGGTGACCCCGGGCCCCACCAGGTTCCCGAACCTCACGGCACCCCCGAACCCCGCAGTTCCCCTGAACCCCGCAGTGCTCCCGAGGCACAGGACCAGTCGCAGGACGGCCCCTGCGCCCAGGCCAGGCTGCGCCGGGGGCCGCGCCTGGACAACGACCACTGGACGATGGCCCCGCTGGACGCCGACGACGACCCCTCCACCGCCTCCTCCAGCTCCGCGACCTGGGAACTCCCCGAGGGCGGCAGGGTGCGCTGGGCGGGGCTCTACCTCTCCGGGACCGGAACCCCCGACGCCCCCTCCGTCCGGGTCCGGGGCCCGGGGATGACGGACTACCGCACCGTCGAGGCCACGGACAGCCGTGTCGCCGAGCTGCCCGGTTACCCCGCCTACCAGGCGTTCGCCGAGGTCACCGACCTGGTGCGAGCCCAGGGCGGCGGCCAGTGGTGGGTCGGCGACGCCCCCGCGCGAGAGGGCCGCGGCCACTACGCGGGCTGGAGCCTCGTGGTCGTGCTGGAGGATCCACAGGTGGGCGCCCGCAACCAGGTGATGGTCCTCGACGACACCCGGGTCTCCTTCCACGGCGGCGGGGACGACCCCTTCGCGGTGTCGGGCCTGCTGCCCGCCGCCGTACCCGCCCGGATCGACGTGGTGGCCTGGGAGGGCGACCCCGACCTGGGCGGGGACCGGGTGACCGTGGACGGGACGGCGGTGGCGCCGGTCGGCGGCCACGGGCGGGCGGACAACGCCTTCACCGGCTCGGCCCGCGGCGCGGTGGGTGACCCGCTCGCGTTCGGCACCGACGTGGTCCGATTCGACTCAGTACTTGGCCGAGAAACGGACATCCGAATCTTGACGGAACAGGACGCCGTGATGGTGGGGGCCGTGGTGCTGACGGCTCCCATGCGCAGTTGAGGCACGGGCGTCCACCCGCCCCGTCCGGGCCTGTCCGGACGCTTCGGAGCCTCTGACCGCACCGGAAAACCGCCCGTGTGTAGCAGGTCCATAACTCTGCGTATTCACAGTGGACACGCAAAACCAGACAGACTTGGCTAGGCTGTGGCCCGGTCATGGACATGGCCCAGAGACAACAGGGAAGGGGGTCGGTGCCAGTGGACCGCTGCGCGTTGTTCGTTGACGCGGGGTACCTTCTCGCGGACGGCGCGATGGCAGTGCACGGAACCCGCAACCGGGACTCCGTCTCCTGGGACTACACCGGTCTCGTCCAGTTCCTCAACGAGGTCGCGCGGGACCGCACCGGTCTGCCGCTCCTGCGCTGCTACTGGTACGAGGCCGTCGCCGACGACCGGCGGACCCAGGAGCAGGACGGCATCGCCGACATCCCCGGTATCAAGTTCCGCGGCGCGCGGATAAGGCCCGGCCGTCGCGAGGGTGTGGAGAGCTACGTCCAGCGCGACCTCACCACGCTGGCCCGTACCGGCGTCCTGTGCGACGCCGTCCTGGTCAGCGGGGACGAGGACATGGCGTCGGTCGTCGCGGACGTACAGGACATGGGTGTGCGCGTCACCGTCGTGCACGTCTCCGTCGAGGGCAACTGGACCATCTCCCGGGCCCTGCGCCGCGAGTGCGACGACCTCATCGAGATCGGCGCGGGCCATCTGCGCCCGCACGTCAACCTGCTCTCCAGCGGCGGCTCCGCCCAGGAGACCGCGGCCAAGACCACCACGCCGTTCGCCAACGGCCGCTCCCGCTCGGCGCCCGAGACCCCGAGACAGCCCGTCGCGACGGCGCAGCCCGGCGGCAACCGGGTGGAGTCGGCCTCCTCCTCCGCCGTGGGCCTGGAGGCGATGTTCGCCGGAACCGGCGGACAGCCCACCCCCCAGGGCAGCGCCATGGACCAGCTGCGCGCCATGCGCAGGTCCCTCGCCCAGCAGCGCGGCGGCGGCGACCACCTGGCCGGGCAGGGCACGGACCACCAGCAGTCCGGTGCGATCGACGCCAACGGCTTCCCCTCCGGCGGCCAGATCCCGCCGAACGTGGGCGGCAACGGGGCCTATCCGGGCGCCTCGATGACCGGGGGGCACCCGGCGCAGGGCGGCCAGGGGGGCTACCCCGTCACCGGGGGGCACCAGTCCCTGCGCGGGGACGACCACACGGGCTACGGGCTTCCGGCGAGACAGGCGCCGCCTCCACAGCAGCACATGACGGGGCCGCAGCAGTCCTTCGCCGGCGGGACCGGGCCACAGCAGTCCTTCGCCGGCGGAACCGGACCGCAGCGCTCGTTCTCCCAGGACGGGCAGTCCCTGCAACCGGGCCAACACGGTCAGCCGGGCCAACACGGCCAGCCGGGGCACGGGCAACCGGGACACGGCCAGCCGGGGCACGCGCCACCGCAGAGGAGCGCACCGCCCCAGGACCCCAGGTTCGGCCCGGGGGACAATCCCGGCTTCGGGGGTGCGAACGACGCAAACCCTACCTATGGGACCAGTACGGAAACTGACACCGCCCAACGCGGTGCGGCGGCCCCCTCCTACGGGGGACCGCGGCCTACTGGTCCCGAACACGACAGCCGGTTCGGCACCGGCGACTACCGGGAACCGCGTCCCAGTCCTGGATATCCCCAGCAGACGCGCCCCGCCACGCATACCGTTGACGAAGCGGTGCATGTTGCGCACAAAGAAGGGAACGACTTCGCGGAGTCGATCGCCCGCGAGGCACCCGCCCTGTGGGTCGAGGCCGTCCTCGCCCGCAGGCCCCGGATGCCCTCCGACCTGGAGGCGCGTCTGCTCCAGGGTTCCTCGCTGCCGATCGACCACCTGTTGCGTGACGAGGTCCGGGACGGACTGCGCCAGGGGTTCTGGCAGGCACTGGAGCGTGCCAGGCCCTGAGAGCCTTGCGCGGGGAGTGCGAGTAGGGGATGGGGGCGATGCGGTTGACCCACGTGACGACGGCAGAACTCGACCGTTTGGAATTCCACGCCGTCCGGTCCGGTGAGCACGGACGGGTCGCCGCCCAACTCATGGACCTGGCCAACCGGGTCGACGCCGGAAGTGAGATCTCCCGCGCGGAGCTGTTCGTGCGCGCGGGGGAGCAGTGGGAGATCGCACAGGAGTTCGAGCGCGCCTGCTCGGCCTACCAGCGGGCGATCGACGACGGCGGGCCCACGGTGATCGACGCGCGCGCCCTCAGCGCCGGGGCACTGCTGCAACTGAACGAGGTCGGGCAGGCCTACACCCACCTCAGACGCCTGGAGGACGAGGAGCCCCCGGGGCTCCAGACCTACATCCACGTCGCCGAGGCGCTGTACGCGCACGACGACCTGGAGGGCGCCGAACGGTGGTCCACTGTCGGCGCGCACCGCTTCCTCGGCCTGGACGCCTCGCCCTACGTCCACGACCTGTTCTTGGAGCTGCTGCGGATCCGGTTCCGCGTCCGCGTCGACCTGGGCCTGGACGAGGACGCCCTGGACCGGCGGCTCGACGCCGGGTGAGGCCAGCGCCGACCGGGGCGAGTGAGGTTTCCGACGTTTCCCCGCCGGAGGCCGCGACACGCCCGGGCCGCCCCGGCCGAAGCGCTTTTCCGGAGCGCCCGGCGGTCGTGGCCGCACGACCGGGTACGCCAGGTTCCGCGAAGCCGTCCGGCCGCCGTGCGCGGGCGTTGCGTGCCGACTGGGGCGGCGGCGCGGGGCGGTCCGGGTACGGGCGGCCCCGGCGACGACCTAGGCTGTGTCGGGTCGCCTCAGGGCCGCCCCGGCGGGGCGCTCAGCCCCCGCGCCGACGGGCCTCCGAGAGCCCCTCATACCACGCCTCCGGGGTGTGTTCGACAATCGTCGAAGAACCTGAGAAATCGATGACACGCCATCATCTTGCGGTGTTCCAACGCACCATCCCCTAGATGTAGTATCTCTCCCGCTGGTGGTTCACCCCCCGGGGTGAGGCAGAGGGGACCCGGCGCGAGTCGGGCCGTCCCCGCAGCGGTGAGTGGAAGAAGAGGCCGTCACAGGCACTGGGAACCCCCGTGGACCCCCGGTGTCATGGTCCCCGCGCACCCGCCACCGGTGATGCACACCTGAGTGTGTGCCGACGACGGGGCTTCGAGAACGAGCCGCCGCGGCCCGCCGGCCAGACGACCGCGCGCACCCAGTGCGCCGGTCCGCCGGAAGCGCCGCGCGACCCTCGCTTCTCGTCCCCTCCCCGCCGGGACTCTTCTATCGAGGTTGGAGCCGCTGTATGACCCTTGACGTCGAGGCCGTGCCCGCATCCGTTCGGTCCAGCAAGGACGGCAACCCCCCCGCCGCCGTCGACCGGATCGAGCACGTCGTAGCCGAGGCCTGTGCGAGGCTCACCGGTGTTTCGGCGGAGAAGGTCCTCACCGAGGCCCGTCGCGGCTTCTACCCCGGCATCTCCGACGCCGAGGTGGAACTCGCCCTGGTCATGGCCGCCCGCAGCTTCGTGGAGGTCGACCCGGACTACTCCTACGTGGCCGCCCGCCTGCTGCTGGACAAGCTGCGCCGCGAGGCCCTCACCTTCATCAGCGGCGCCCCCGACGCCGCCGGCCAGTCCGAGATGGGCGAGCGCTACGCCGCCTACCTGGCCGCCTACGTCGGCCGCGGCATCGACCTCGGCCAGCTCGACCCGGCGCTGGCCAAGTTCGACCTGGCCCGCCTGGGCGCCGCGCTGCGCCCCGAGCGCGACGAGCAGTTCACCTTCCTGGGCATCCAGACCCTCTACGACCGCTACTTCCTGCACAGCGACGAGGTGCGCTACGAGCTGCCGCAGGCGTTCTTCATGCGGGTGGCCATGGGGCTGGCCCTCAACGAGGACGACCGCGAGGCCCGCGCCATCGAGTTCTACGAGCTGCTGTCCTCGTTCGACTTCATGGCCTCCACGCCCACCCTGTTCAACTCGGGCACCGTGCGGGCGCAGCTGTCCTCCTGCTTCCTCACCACCGTGGGCGACGACCTCCAGGCCATCTTCCACGGCATCAGCAACAACGCGATGCTGTCCAAGTACTCCGGCGGCCTCGGCAACGACTGGACCCCGGTGCGCGGCCTGGGCTCGCACATCCGCGGCACCAACGGCAAGAGCCAGGGCGTCGTGCCGTTCCTGAAGATCGCCAACGACACCGCCGTCGCGGTCAACCAGGGCGGCAAGCGCAAGGGCGCGGTGTGCGCCTACCTGGAGACCTGGCACATCGACATCGAGGAGTTCCTCGACCTCCGCAAGAACACCGGTGACGAGCGCCGCCGCACCCACGACATGAACACCGCGAACTGGGTTCCGGACCTGTTCATGCAGCGCGTGGAGCAGGGCGGCACCTGGACCCTGTTCTCGCCCGACGAGGTCCCCGACCTGCACGACAAGTACGGCGCCGCGTTCGCCGAGGCCTACACCCACTACGAGGCCGAGGCCGTGGCGGGCCGGATCAAGGTCTCCAAGACCCTCCCGGCCGTCGACCTGTGGCGGCGCATGCTGACCATGCTGTTCGAGACCGGGCACCCGTGGATCACCTTCAAGGACCCGTCCAACCTGCGCTCGCCGCAGCAGCACGTCGGCGTGGTGCACTCCTCCAACCTGTGCACCGAGATCACGCTGAACACCAGCGCCGACGAGGTCGCGGTCTGCAACCTGGGCTCGGTCAACCTGGCCCAGCACACGGGCCCGGACGGCCTGGACGCCGAGCGCCTGCGCCGCACCGTCCGCACCGCCGTGCGCATGCTCGACAACGTCATCGACGTGAACTTCTACACGATCCCCGAGGCGCGCCGCGCGAACATGCGCCACCGCCCCGTGGGCCTGGGCCTCATGGGCTTCCAGGACGCCCTGTTCAAGCTGCGCACGCCGTTCGCCTCCGAGGGCGCGGTGACCTTCGCCGACGAGAGCATGGAGCTGATCAGCTACTACGCCATCGAGGCCTCCATGGAGCTGGCCGGTGAGCGCGGCTCCTACGAGAGCTTCGAGGGCTCGCTGTGGAGCCGGGGCGTGCTGCCGATCGACTCGCTGCGCCTGCTGGCCGAGTCGCGCGACGGCGACCTGGACATGGACCGGGGCGAGACCCTGGACTGGGACTCGCTGCGCGAGCGCGTCAAGGCCACGGGCATGCGCAACTCCAACGTCATGGCCATCGCCCCGACCGCGACCATCGCCAACATCACCGGCGTGAGCCAGTCGATCGAGCCGGTCTACCGCAACCTGTACGTCAAGTCGAACATGTCCGGCGACTTCACCGTGGTCAACCCCTACCTGGTGCGCGACCTCAAGGCCCGCGGCCTGTGGGACGACGACATGGTCTCCGCGCTGAAGATGCACGATGGCAGCCTCGGTGCCATCGAGCGCGTCCCGGCCGACCTCAAGGCCCTCTACGCCACCGCGTTCGAGGTCGACCCCGAGTGGCTGGTGGACGCCGGTTCGCGCCGCCAGAAGTGGATCGACCAGGCCCAGTCGCTGAACCTGTACATGGCGGCCCCCAGCGGCAGGAAGCTGGACTCGCTGTACCGCCGCGCGTGGCGCTCCGGTCTCAAGACCACCTACTACCTGCGTTCGCAGAGCGCCACCCACGTGGAGAAGAGCACGCTCAAGGGCACCGACGGCCGCCTCAACGCGGTCGCCGCGACCCCCGCCGCCCCGGCGGCCCCGGCTCCTGTCGCGACGCCCGCGCCGAGCCCCGCCCCGGCGCCGAGCCCGAGCCCGAGCCCGTCCCCGAACCCGGGGCCCGCCACCGGCGGCGCGGCCGACGAGGACGAGTTCGAGATCATCGACGGCCAGGCCTGCTCGATCGACGACCCCGAGTGCGAGGCCTGCCAGTAGCACCGCCGTCCCGGCGGCCGCGCACCCCGTGCGACGGCCGGAGGGCGGGGGCGGCGTCGCGCCGCCCCCGCCCTCCGGCGGGCCCCGGGCCGCGGAGGCGTCCGGCCCTCCACCCAGCCACGACCCTTCCGGTACGTCCGGAGAACGGAAGAAACCCCAGCATGACCGCAGTTTCCGAGAACAGCGCGAGCGCCACCAGCGGCCTCGGTGAGATCGAGCGCGACGCCGAGCGCGTCAACGTCGACGACAAGGCGATGATCAACGCCCGCGCCGACGTCAACCAGCTGCTCCCGCTCAAGTACACGTGGGCGTGGGAGAAGTACCTCGCGGGCTGCAACAACCACTGGATGCCCACCGAGGTCGCCATGCAGGCCGACATCGCGCTGTGGAAGTCCAGGGACGGGCTGACCGAGGACGAGCGCCTCATGCTCAAGCGCAACCTCGGCTTCTTCGCCACCGCCGAGTCGCTGGTGGCCAACAACATCGTGCTGGCCGTGTACCGGCAGCTCACCAACCCCGAGTGCCGCCAGTACCTGCTGCGCCAGGCCTTCGAGGAGGCGGTGCACACCCACACCTTCCAGTACATCTGCGAGAGCCTCGGCCTGGACGAGGGCGAACTCTTCAACATGTACCGCGAGGTCCCCTCGATCACCGCCAAGGACGCCTGGGCGCTCAAGTACACGCAGAACCTGGAGGACCCCGAGTTCCGCACGGGCACCCCGGAGGCCGACCAGGCCTTCCTGCGCGACCTCGTGGCCTTCTACGTGATCTTCGAGGGCATGTGGTTCTACACCGGCTTCGCGCAGATCCTGTCGCTGGGCCGCCGCAACAAGATGGTCGGCATCGCCGAGCAGTACCAGTACATCCTGCGCGACGAGTCGATCCACCTGAACTTCGGCATCGACGTGATCAACCAGATCAAGATCGAGAACCCGCACCTGTGGAGCGAGGAGTTCCAGGCCGAGGTCCGGCAGATGCTCACCGAGGCCTGTGAGCTGGAGGTGGCCTACGGCCGCGAGACCATGCCGCGCGGCGTGCTCGGCCTCAACTCGGAACTGTGCGAGAAGTACATGCACTTCATCACGGACCGCCGCGCCGAGCAGATCGGCCTGGCGCCCATCTTCGGCGAGACGGAGAACCCGTTCCCGTGGATGAGCGAGATGATGGACCTCCAGAAGGAGAAGAACTTCTTCGAGACCCGCGTCATCGAGTACCAGACCGGCGGCGGCCTGGACTGGGACTAGATGTTGCTGGTGTGAACCAGGGGGTTTCCTCCGTGGTGATCTTGTACTTGTAGCGAGGTTGGGCGTTCGAGGCGCGCTGTAAGTACAAGATCACGCTGGTCCGTGCCGGAGCGGTGCCCCTTTTCGGTCACCGCGCCGGTTCCCCTCCCCTCGGCGGTGGCCCGGTCGTGGCGCGCGACCCGGGCCACCGCCGTGTGCGCTCAGCCCTTGCCCGACCAGGTCATCCTGACGTTGAAGGTGGCCTCAGCGCTCCCCTTGACGACCACGGCCCCGGCCTCGGCGGTCACGCTCACCCCGAACTCCACCTCGGTCTCCGAGGGGGCGAGCGAGGCGGAGGTCAGTTCCCGCAACTGCTCGGACACCGCCTCGGCGACCTTGCGGATCCGGAGCAGGACGTCGTCGAGACGTTTGTCGCCGGTGGCCTCTTCTGACCTCCTGGAGACGTTGGAGGCACCTTCCCTGCGGGCGGGCACGGATTCGATGCTGACCACGGTGCCGTCGTCGGTGACGAAGTCGATCACTTTGTTCACTTTGACCTCACGCGTTCCTTGGGGGAGGGGAAAGCTATTCCTGTGGGAGAGCTCGGAAAGTAAAATACTGGCAAGTGTCCGCAAAAGGCGAGATTCCGCTGCCGTCCGCGCGGAGGAAACGGTGGGACGAACCAGTTATGACCGGGCGAAACGACGCGCGTGCCCACTGGTGCGACGGACGCGACGGCACCGGATGGCGTAAGTCGTCAAGGTCCGCAGGGCATGAGAACTGCTGCGAGGCCTCTCTGACAGAACCGGGCCGGGTGCTCTTCCGCGATTCACGCCATCCGGGCGGGTGTGTGCTGGTGTTCGGCCGTCAGGAGTGGTTGTCCCTGCTCTCGTCCCTCTCCTGACACCGCTTCCTACGATTCGGAGCGTTCCCGGACGTTCTCCGGATCCGCGCCTCAGCCCCCGACCGGGATGATGTCGGTGTCCAGCCGGACGAAGTCCGCCATCGTGGTCACGAAGTGGTGGTCCGGGCCGAAACGGGCGGCGTACAGGTCCCGCAGGGCTCCCCACTCCTCCCGGACGTCCTCTCCCAGAGCCCGGCGGCTGATGAGCAGGTTGCGCCGGGCGGTGGTCAGGAAGAGGTGGTGCTCGCCCAGGCTCTCCAGGCACAGCTCCACGCTGGCCGTGTCCTGGGTGCGGGCCTCCTTGAGCCGTCCCAGCGAGAACAGGTCGTTGCCCAGGTTGACCTCGACCGCGGCCAGGGTGATCAGCGCGTCCGGGAAGATGCCGCGGATCTCCTCCGACGCCGCGCGGTCGAGGTCGTAGGCACGTTCGTACTCGCCCGCGGCCCGGAACACGATCGCCGCGTTGGCCCGGGACGCCCACGGGAAGAGGTGGCGGCTGGAGAACTCCTCGTCCATGTGCTCCAGGAGGTCCTCGGCCAGGTCCTTGGCCTCCTCCACCCGGCCGGTGAGGGCCAGGTTCACCATGTGGATGCTGTTGATGTGCAGCATCGGCCGGGTGTGCGGCCCGTGGCGCTGGGCGTTGGCGTCGCGCACCTGCCCGGACAGCTCCAGGGCCAGGTCGTGGTCGCCGAGCCTGCGGTGGACCACGGAGAGGAAGACGGGGATGTCCGCGGTGTGGACACTGGCGTCCGCCTCGGCGGCGTCGAAGCGCCGTTGGCAGTCCTCCAGCGTCTCCCGGGCCTCCTGGAGGTGCCCGAGGGCCATGAGACTCAGACCGATGGACAGCCGGGTGCGCAGGGTGGGGATGCCGTTCGTCCCGAACACGTACTTGCGCTGTTCGAGAGTGCGGCGGTCCAGGTCGAGCGCGTCCTGGAACCGGCCCAGGCGGCGCAGGCAGACCGCGATGTCATGCGCGAGGCTCAGGGTGCTCTCGTCGTCCTCGGTGAACCGGGCGATCCTGACCCGGTGGATGTCCTCGAACATGGTCAGGGCCTCGCCGTAGTGGCCGAGGTTGCTCAGGGCGGTGGCCCGTGCGCGGTAGGCGTCCAGGGCCTCCTCGCTCTCCGCGCCCTCCAGTTCCGTCTGCTCCGCGTACATCCGCTCGGCCTCGGAGAGGGCGATCTCGTTGTCGCCCTGGGCGCGGAGGAGCCGGGCACGGAGCAGCTGCACCTGGAACCGCTGCGCGGTGTCGTCGTACCAGGACTCGATGGCGCGGTCCGCCAGGTTCAGGGCCTCGTTGTCGTTGCCCGTCTCCACCAGGTACATGATCACGTTGTAGACCAGTCCGCGGACCTGGAGGTCGTGGCTGCGCCAGGCCTCCGACGCGGTCACGTGGGTGAAGAGCAGCTGGTACTCGGGCCAGTTCTGCGGGAGTTCGGGGCCCAGCGGGTCGCTCTGCGCCAGGAGGCGGTGGGCCAGGTCCCGGTAACGTACGCGTTCCTCGTCGCCGAGCGTGTTCTGCACGACCGTCTGGAAGGTGACGTGCATCTGGAAGGTGTGCTTGGTCCGGTCGAACTCGGCGAGACTGTGCCTGCTCACGTAGCGCAGCACCCTGGACAGGGCCATCTCGTTGCCCAGGATCTGCGCCAGCTCGGGATTGGCGCTCAGGCCCCGTGCCCGGTGGAAGAGGGTGCGCGCCAGCGGGCGGGGACCGAAGAACGCGCACAGCTGGACGAACTCGCGGACCATCCGCTTGAGCGCGCGGTCCCCGCCGCTGCCGCGCCGCAGGTCGTCGAGCTGCATGTTCCAGGCGGCGGCCAGCGGCAGGGGGTACAGGTCCTCCGACTCCACGTGCGTGACGAAGTCGTCGAACTTGTCCTGGATCAGCTGGAGGAAGTCCTCGACGCTCATCAGGGAATCGCGCAGGTAGGAGCCCACCTGGGCCAGCGCCAGGGGGAGGTGCTCCAGGCGCTCGGCGATCCGGAGGGCGTCCCCGTCGTCCTCCAGGCCCTGGGGGCAGACCTTGCGGAGCAGGGCGACGCTCTCCTCCGGAGTCAGGCTGGGCACGACCGAGCCCTCGCTGCGCCCGCTGGGGATCCAGCTCTGGTCGCGTGAGGTGATGATGATGTCGCCGGGACCGTTGGTGGGGATCTCCCCCGCACCCAGTTGGTCCAGGTCGGAGACGTCGTCGAGGACGAGGAGCCAGCGTCCCACCTCGGGGTCGCTCTCCAGCACGTCCCGCACGTGCTGGGCGGTCCTCTCCAGGTTGCCGCCGTCCTCGGCCACACCCAGGTGCCGGGCCAGGTGCATGTAGGACTGCTGGATGTCGGCGGGGCTGTTGGCGGTGATCCACCAGATCAGGTCGTAGTCGTCCCGGTACCGGTGCGCGTACTCGATGGCGATCTGGGTCTTGCCGATGCCGCCTCCGCCCGACAGCAGGTAGATCCCGCCCGCGGACTCCTCCAGCAGGCCGTGGACGCGTTCGAGGATCTTCTCGCGCCCGGTGAAGTTGAGGTTGTGCGGAGGCACGCCGCGGAGCTTGGCCAGGGACCTGGTCCGGGGCTGACGACTCCGGGGGCGCAGGGCGGTGGGCTCCGAGGGGGTGGACTCCGTCTCGGAGGCGTGGGTGTCGGTCACGGTCGGACTCGGTTCCTCTCGGGGTGCGGCGGTCGTGCGGCGTGCGGTGGCGGAGGGAGCGGGGGCGGCGTCGGGGACCGCGGGACCGGAGTCCCCCTCCAGCGCGGCGCGCAGGTGCTCGGCGAAGCGCCGGTACTCTCCGGGCATCTCGGACAGCGCGGGGAGCACGGCCCTGGCCAGGTCCTCCTCCCCGTCGAGCGAGGGAACGAGGGGCGCTCCGGTCTCGATCCGGGCCAGCCACTGGTAGATCCGGGCGGAGTCCTTGAACTCGATGCCGAGCGAGTAGTACACCGACCGCATGACGCTGAGGTCGCCGAACCTGCCGAGCAGGTCCCTGCGGACCCCGGGCAGGAACTCCAGGGCGGTGGCGGCCGGGTCGTGCAGGTCGCCGGTGGGCAGTGTCGGGTCCATCAGCTCGCCGCCGAAGACCTCGGCGATCTCGGTGACGGCGAGGCGCCCGTCGCGGGGCGCGTGGGGGATGTTGCGCTGGATCAGCTCCGCGACGGCGAGGTTGACGGGCGCCTGGGTGAGGCGTACCGCGAGTTCGCGGGCACCGCGCGAGGCGCGGGACAGGAAGCGCGACACCGGGTCGGCCTCCCAGGGGGTGGTGCTGGGCGGCCGTGCGCCGTCGGGCGGGAGGACGCACACGTCGGCCTCCCACACCCGGATCCCGCCGTCGAGAACCGAGACCCATTCCGCCAGGGCATCCGGCCCGCACTCCAGGACCGGCAGTACCGCCGCGTCAGCGGGGAGAACGGGATCGGAACTCTCGTCCGGGGCGCGTGCGAGGGTCCACGAGGCGGGGGCGGCGGGGGACGGGGCCGTCATACGCATCGGCTGCGGTGTGAGCGGCCCCCCGGACCACACGGAGCGGTCGAGGAGGTGCAGGACGGCGGTGGGGATCCGCGAGGCGAGCGCGGCGACCCAGGAACGCAGCTTCGGCTGGCGCCAACCCCGGTCCTGGGTGTCGGTGACGAGGACGGCCGCCTCGGCGCCGTGGACCCTCGGCGCGTGGGCGGCGTGGCCTGGGTGGAAGCGGACGACCGACGCTCCCGCCCGCTCGGCCGCCTCGGCCAGTTCCGCGACACTGCGCTGGTGCAGGTCCATCAGGGACGAGGAGTCGACGAGGACGGCCAGACGGGACGGCCCGTCCGTCAGGTTGCCGAGTGCGTTGCGATACCTGTGCGACAGATCATCCATCTTTGTCCTAATATGGACCTAAAATCCGAATCGGTGGGCGTGTCCCCGTTGTCTCCCTGGGAATACCTCTCTGGTTCTCCTATCCAATCAGAGAGATTCTAGCCAGGAAAGACGGCGGCTTCTCCGCGGGGACGGGAGCCGTTACGGTCCGGACGCGAATACGACCGGTGTGTGGCGACCGTACCCGGCGTGCCGTGCCCCTCCATCATCCCCCAGGCTCAGGGGCTCTCAGTGTCGCCGGGGCCGCCGAGAGCGTTCCAGAGGAGTGTGTCCTCAAAGGAGTCATGGATGATCGCAATTTTTCTACTGTCCGAATTTTCCCGCGCCCTGTCGCGCAGATAACGGGGGAGCCCGGATATCCGCACCCGGGCGTCGGGTTCCTGGTCGAGTAGTTCCTGGAGAAGGGGAAGGATCGCGCTCTTGGGGCCCCTGATGATGGTGGGGACCCCCTGGTACAGGGCCGCGTCGTAGACGTGCCGTAGGTCCGGGCTCTCGTCGTCCACGACGAGCACCGTCAGGTCCAGGTCGGAGAGGACGTTGGCCACCTCGTTCGCCTCCTGCCTCCACGAGGTGAGGACGTTGCGGTCCTCCACCAGGGGCCGGGCCCGCTGCCGCATGGTGCGTGTGCGCCACCGCTCCGAGGCGCCCAGGTAGTGCGGTTCCGTCACGCGCTCGCGCACGTGGTAGACGATCTCGTACATCGTGCAGAGCAGGGGCGGGAACGCCACGAGGTCGCGGTGCGGGCTGGCCTGTCCCAGGCTCAGGTGCAGCAGCTCCCTCGGCAGCCGGACGCTCAGCCGCAGTGAGTCCTCGTCCGGTGTGATCAACATCTGCATGGTGGCCTCGCCCATGAGGTCGGCGATCTCGTCGCAGACCTCCGCTTCGCCGACCAGCCTCGTGCTCTGTGGCAGCCTGACCCTCTCGTCCCGGTGGTCGATGCTGTGCAGGAGCCGGTAGCCGCCGGTCACCGGCTCCAGTTCGAAGGTCACCACCGTTCCGGGAGGCCGCACGGAACGGTGGGTGTGGGGCGCCGCGGGAGCGTCCGGTTCCCGGCTCCTGAGCAGCCGCCGGTCCCGGTCGCGGGTCAGGACCTCCTCCCAGTCGCGCCCCATCGGGGAGGCCTCCCGCCTGATCCAGGACCACACCGCGGGCGGGAGCGGTCTCTGGTGCCGGATCTCCTGGTGGACGTGGTGCACCCAGGCGACCCGGGGCGGTGGCTCGCCCAGGGGCGGAACCAGGTCCCACAGGGCGGTGAGGACCCGCCACGCGGTCGCGCCCGTGCCGTGCCGTCTGGCCCTGCGCGTCTCGCTCGGGCGCAGCAGGTCCTCCGGCGGGAGCACCTCCAGGGAGACCGAGTCCAGCAGGTCGTGCAGACTGTCGTAGGCCTCCCTGCCGCACAGGGACTCGTCGGCCAGGCGCTGCACGGAGACGACGTCGCCCCCGTCGCGCTCGCCGACGAGCTCCTCGACCGGGAGGATGAACGCGATGCCCGAGGGCCGGTCGGGGTCGTTCCACACGTAGTGGTGGGTCTTCTGCATGATCCCCACCAGCTCGCCGGTCCCGGTGCGCACGGCACAGCCGCTGAAACCGCCGGTGATCCGAACCGGCTGCGAGGTGGGAGTCTCGACCTGGTGGGTGAGTCCGGTGGGCCCGCCGGGCCCCTGGCAGACCAGCGGAGCCTGGAGGGAGCGCATGCCCTCCGGGTAGCCCGCCGTGTACAGGGGCTGCTGCGGGTCCAGGCTCGCGCACTCCCTCAGCACGGGGAAGGACGTGTCGGGACCCGCGTCCCGCAGCCGCAGCACGGCCAGGTCGCGGCTGTCGGGGCCCGCCGACCACAGCTGGGTGTCGACGGTGGCCTCCCACTCCCGGTCGTCGAAGGACTTGAGGCGCACGGTGGCGAGCGCGCCCGGATGCTCCTCCTTGTCCCCGTGGAGGCCGAGCGCGGCGTTGACGACGTGCGCGCACGTGACCAGCAGGCCGGGGGACAGGAGCACGGCACCGCCCACGGTGTCGTGCTGGTCGAGCACACGCATCTGCCATGAGGGCTCGTTGGGTTGCAGACCACGCGGGGTATGGGGGGCGGCCACGTTCGGGAGACCTCTCTCGATGTCAACTTTTCTCGGAACAATTCCCCCTCGGACAGCGGTGAATCAAGAGGCACTGGAGTGGAGAGAACAGAGTTCCACAAGTGCTCTCTGTGGCGGAAGAGAGTTACAAGGACGAGCGTGGAAACCGGTACGCACGGGTTCCGGCGCCCCGATGGAGCGTGATGCGCATCACAGTCGCTCTCGGGGGGCGGGGCGGGCGGCCCGCGTATGTCCGATCCGACAAACACTGGCGCCCCGGTATGGCCTGGCGGACAATAGTGCCTGGTCGAGAACTCGACGAGATCTCAAAGCGGTGTTGTTCCACGCGCGGACGTTGTGACTTGCCGAACAAAGGGCAATGATCTCCCGCAATGTCCATAAACAGCGCGTAAGGCTCTCGTCCGCGCGCTCAAGGGAAGGGAGGGCAGGGTCTTGGACGAGTCCATGCTCTGGTCCGTCGCGACCTTCGGCGTGTACCTCGCCGCCATGGTGGCCATCGGGCTGTGGGCCTACAAGCGCACCGTCTCGCAGTCGGACTTCGTGCTCGGAGGCAGACAGCTCAACAGCTGGGTGGCGGGCCTGAGCGCCAACGCCAGCGACTTCAGCGGGTGGCTGCTGCTCGGTCTGCCCGGTGCCATCTACGTCTCCGGTCTGGGGGAGGCCTGGATCGCCGTCGGCCTGGCCTGCGGTTTCGCCGGTAGCTGGATCCTCCTCGCGCCCCGCCTGCGGGTGTACACCGAGCGCGTGACCGACGCACGTTCGGGGGGCGACTCCGACTCCCTGACCCTCTCCTCCTTCCTGGAGAACCGCTTCAACGACCCCACCCGGCTGCTGCGCGGGGTCTCGGCGGTGCTCATCATCGTCTTCTACTTCTTCTACGTCGCCTCCGGGCTCGTCGCCATGTCCGCCCTGTTCGACCAGGTCTTCGGCCTGAGCCCGGGGCCCGCCATCGCCATCGGCGTGGGCATCGTGGTGCTCTACACCGTGCTCGGCGGCTTCCTCGCCGTATCACTGACCGACGTGGTCCAGGCCGCGATGATGTGGATCGCCCTGCTGGTCGTGCCCGTCATGGCGGTCACCGCGCTCGGCGGCTTCGCCGGGCTGACCGAGGGCGTGTCCGACAAGAGCGACGGGCTGCTGTCGGCCGTCGGAGGCACCGCCCTGGACGCCGAACTCGGCCAGTGGGTGAGCACCGACACCCTCGGCTGGGTCGTCATCGTCTCCGGCCTGGCCTGGGGCTTCGGCTACTTCGGACAGCCGCACATCCTGTCCCGCTACATGGGCATCCGCTCGGTCCGGGACATCCCCAAGGCCGCCACCATCAGCGTGGCCTGGGCGGTCACCGCCATGATCCTGGCCGTGCTGGTCGGCTTCATCGGCATCGCCTACTTCGACACCCCGCTGGAGAACTCCGAGCAGGTCTTCCCGCTCCTGATCGAGGCCCTGACCCACCCGCTGGTCGCAGGGCTGCTGCTCGCCGCCATCCTCGCGGCCGTCATGAGCACCGCCGACTCCCAGCTGCTGGTCGCCGCGTCCGCACTCACCGAGGACGGCTACCGGGCCTTCGTGGACCGCGACGCCGACCCGAAGAGGCTGCTGTGGGTCAGCCGCGTCACCGTGGTCGCCGTCGCCCTGGGCGCCGCCGCCATCGCCCTGTGGGGCGACCAGTCGGTGATGGACCTGGTCGGCTACGCCTGGGCCGGGTTCGGAGCGGGCTTCGGCCCGATCCTGGTGCTCTCCGTGTTCTGGAAGCGCATGAGCTGGTCCGGCGCGCTCGCGGGCATGATCGCGGGCGGCACCACCGCGATCGTGTGGGACATCCTCGACGCGAACTTCTTCGGCACCGGCCTGTACGCCATGGTCCCGGCCGTGATCCTCAGCGTCGCCGCCATCTTCGTCTTCAACGGCCTGGCCAGGGTCACCCCGCAGATGGAGAGCGACTTCGACCGGGTCGAGGCCGAGATCCGCGGGACCGGCTCCGGCTCCGCCCCGGGAGAGTCCGCCCGGGCCTGACCGGCCGCCACACCGGCGACGGCCGGGACGGCGACCGCCCCGGCCCCTCGGCCCGTACCGCGCCCGCGGTGCGGGCCGAGGGCCGCTCTGGCGCACCCGTATCCCGGAACGGTAGAACGGTGACATGTCGTCACTGACGGAACACCCGGCCGCGTGGACCCGGACCGACGTCCCCGAGGGGCTCGGGCTGGGCACGCTCCTCCCCGAGCCCGACGGCCACCGCCTGGAGGCCGGGGAGACCGTCGTCGTGGGCGAGGAGCGGTTCTTCACCCGCTTCAGCGTCCGCACGGACCTGGCGTGGACGACCCGGCGGGTGCGCGCCGAGGTCCTCTCCTCCCAGGGTCTGGAGTCGGTCACGCTCGACGCCCACGGAGGCCACTGGACCGGGCCCGACGGCGTCCCCCTCCCCGGGCTGGTGGGCTGCCTGGACGTGGACGTCGCCGCCACCCCGCTCACCAACACCCTGCCCATCCGCCGTCTCGGCCTGCGCCCGGGCGAGTACCGCGACATCGCGGTGGTCTGGATCGACATCCCCTCCCTGCGGGTGCGCCGGGTCAGGCAGCGCTACACCCGCCACCCCGCCGAGGAGGGCCTGGAGCGTTACACCTACCGCGACCCCCTGCACGGCGAGTACCGGCTGTCGGTGGACGGCGACGGCGTGGTCGTCGACTACGAGCGCTTCGCCCGCCGCCTGCGCACGGACTCCTGAGACCGCCCCGGGCCCCCGGAACCGCGCACCCTCCCGTCCCTTCCGGTCCCGGCCGCTCCCCGGACTCGTCCCCGAACGCGGGACAGGCGATAATCGGCGGGCACACGCACCACATCCACGGGGGACCGCAGTGACCGACACCGAGCTGAGCCAGGCCCGTCGCGAGATCGTCCGCGACCTCGCAGTGCCCGAGCACTTCGACGTGCACGTCGAGATCGAACGCCGTGTGGCCTTCCTCGCCGAGCGGCTGATCAGCACCGGCTCCACCGCGCTGGTCCTGGGCATCAGCGGCGGCGTGGACTCGCTCACCGCCGGACGCCTGTGCCGCCTGGCGGTGGACCGGGCCCGCGAGAACGGCCACGAGTGCGAGTACGTCGCCATGCGCCTGCCCTACGGCGAGCAGAAGGACGAGGAGGACGCGGCCCGCTCCGTCGCGTTCACGGCCCCCGAGCGCTGCCTCACCGTGGACGTCAGGCCCGCCAGCGACGCCATGGCCGACTCCCTGGCGGCCTCCGGGATGTCCTACGCCAGCGATGCCTCGGCGGACTTCGTCCTCGGCAACGTCAAGGCGCGGCAGCGGATGATCGCCCAGTACGCGGTCGCGGGCGGCCTGCGCGGACTGGTGGTCGGCACCGACCACGCGGCCGAGGCGGTCACCGGGTTCTTCACCAAGTACGGCGACGGCGGGGCGGACCTCGTGCCGCTGACCGGGCTGACCAAGCGCCGGGTGCGCGCGGTCGCCGCCGAGCTGGGCGCTCCGGAGGACCTGGTGCGCAAGGTGCCCACCGCCGACCTGGAGACGCTCGCCCCGCAGAAGCCGGACGAGGAGGCGCTCGGTCTGACCTACGAGCAGATCGACGACTTCCTGGAGGGTCTGCCGGTACCCGAGCACGTGGAGACCGCGCTGGTCGACCGGTACCGCGTCACCGCCCACAAGCGCGCGCTGCCCACCGCGCCCTGACCCTGAGCCCTGACACCGCGACAGGAAATGTCGCCTGTGTGACGCGAGGGGCTCTGACCTGCGATGATCTTGTACTCGTAGCCGATGTCGGCGCTCGAACCTCGCTATGAGTACACGATCACGGCGTATGCGGCTGGGCCGACGGACCTTTCCGGTCACGGCACCAGAGCAACGTGGTTCGGGGCCGCCGTTTCCTCTCGCGCCCGGGTCCCCCGCGCCGGTGTCGCGCGGCCCGACCGCCCCGGACAGCTGTTCCGTCTCCGCACACGGACCTTCTCCGAGGGTTCCGTGCACGCTGGCTCGCGGGGTACCGTGTGCGGGAACTCTCCCGGGTTTTCCGGAGCACCGCTCGGCGCGTCCGCGCCCTCCGGCCGGGGGAAGACGGTCCCCGACCCGCCGTGCCCCGACGCGCGGTGGTGCAGGCACCACCTTCCACGGTCGGGCGAACCGCCCCTCGGAGAGGGGCGTCAGATCCATCGCGGCCACCACCCGACCGGACCTACTCTCGTTACCACGCGTCGCCGACAGTAGAGCTGACGCGGCCACGCCACCGGGCGCGTTCGAGAACGCGTCGCCACCCCCTGATCCCGGCCACACGGCCCCCGCGCACCACCGCGCCCGGGGACGCACACGCGTACGGGGTAGACCAAGGAGCGACCGATGACCGTGACCGTCGAGAACGAAGGCGGAGGCGCGTCGTCGGCGTACACCTCCGGCACCGCCCTCCTACCGTCTCCGCGGACACCGCGCCCCGGGGCGGGCCGGGACAGGTTCCTGGACGTCATCCGGCTGTTCGTGATGGCTCTGGTGGTCATGCAGCACTGGTGGCTGCCGGTCCTGGTCCACGAGCCGGGCTCCTTCGAGGCGGGCAGCGTCCTGTCCACCGAGGGCGGCTTCGTGCTGACGTGGGTCGTCCAGGTCATGCCGCTGATCTTCTTCGTCGGGGGCGCGGCCAACCTCATCAGCTGGCGCTCGGCCTCGGGCCGGGGCATGTCCGCCTCGGACTGGTTCGCGCGCAGACTGCGCAGACTCGCCTGGCCGGTGGTGCCGCTGGCGGCCCTGTGGATCGTCGCCTCCCACCTGCTGGTCCTGGGCGGCGCACCGGCCCAGGCTGTCCTGGTGGGGGCCGAGGCCGCGGGCATGGTGCTGTGGTTCCTCGCCGTGTACGTGCTGGTGGTCGTGTCGACCCCGCTGCTGGTCCGGGCCCAGGAGCTCTTCGGCTGGTGGGTCCCGATCGCCCTGCTGGCAGCCGCCGCGGCCGTGGACCTGACCCGCTTCTCGACCGGCGCTGACTGGGTCGGCTACCTCAACGTGGCCTTCGTGTGGCTGGGCGTGCACCAGCTGGGGTTCCGCTACGCGACGGGGACGATCCGCCTCCGCTACGCCGCGGGGATGGTGGCGGGCGGCGCGGCCGTCGCGCTGGCCCTGGCGCTGTTCGGTCCCTACTCACTCAACATGACGGGCGTGTTCGCCACGGAGTCCTCCAACGTGTCCCCGCCCACCCTGGTGCTCGCCGCCATGGGCGCGCTGCAGATCGGCGTCGCGGTGCTGCTGCGCGAGCGGATCAGCGCCTGGTCGGAGCGCCCCGGCCCGGCGCGTCTGCTGGACCGGATCTGCCCGCAGCTGATGACGGTCTACCTGTGGCACATGCTGCCGCTCAGCGTGGTGGCGGGCGTGCTGGTGTTCGGCCTGGGGATCGACACCCCCGAGCCGCTGACGGGCATGTGGGTGCTGTGGGGCGTGCTGGGGCTGGTGGTCCTGGTGCCGCTGATCGTGCCGCTGGCGCACTGGGCGGTGCGGTTCGAGAACCCGCCGAAGGCGCTGAGCGGCTCCCCGGGCATGGTCCGCGTCCTGGCCGCCGCGGCGCTGGTCGGCGGCGGGATGCTGCTGCTGACGGTGTCCGGCCTGGGGCTCGGCGCGGGTCCGGTGCTCGGACTGCTCGCGGTGCTGGCGGGCGTGGTGCTGACGCGGGCTCCCCGGAGGAGCTGACCGTTCCGCGCCCGGTTCGGAGGAGCCCCGGTCCGGGGCCCGGCGCGGGGGCGCCCCTTTTCCGGGCGCCCGGCCAACCGCTCTCCCGGCCGCCTCGCGAGCCGGGGGCGCGACAGGTCCGCGTATCGGGTAGACCGAAGGATATGGACCCGACACGTATCGCCTTCGAAGAACGGGGGAGCGGCCGCCCCCTGGTCCTCCTCCACGGACTCGGGGACCGCCGCCAGAGCTGGACCGCCGTGATGCGGCGGCTCTCGGCGGACTACCGCGTCATCTGCGTGGACCTGCCGGGGTTCGGCGCCTCGCCGGGGCCCGGCCCCGACGAGCCCTACGACGTTCTCACCCTGACCGACGACATCCAGGCGTTCTGTCGCCTGCACGGGCTGGAGCGCCCGCACCTGGCGGGCAACTCGCTCGGCGGGTCGATCGCCCTCGAACTGGGGGTCCGGGGCCTGGCCGCGTCGGTCACGGTGTTCTCCCCGGCGGGGTTCTCCGACAGGTTCGCCCGGTGCGCGATACGCGCGATCGGCGCGCTCTCCCGCCTCGCCACGCACGTCCCGATGCCGGTCAAGGAACGCCTGGCCAACACCGCCCCGGCCAGGACGGCCGCGCGGATCGCGCTGCGCGGCGACCCCTCGTCGCCCGCGGCCAAGGCGACCCGGTTCAGCGTCCGGGGCCTCCAGCACGGCGCGCCCTACATCCGGCTCGTGCCGCACATCGCCGAGTACGTCTTCACGGCGCGGCCGATCGAGTGCCCGGTCACCATCGCCTGGGGCGACCGCGACCGGACGTTGCTGCCCTCCAGCGCCGCGCACGCCCACCACCGGGTGCCCAACGCGCGCATGGTCTCGCTGATCGGCAGCGGGCACATCCCCATGGCCGACGACCCGGTCACGGCCGCCGAGCACGTCCGGTGGACCTGCCGCGCCGCCGACCTGGGGAGCGCCAAGGCCGCCGCGCGCAACGCGGCCGGGCGGGTGACCAGACCCGGTTCCCAGGACTGAGTCCGGCACCTTTGCCGCGATCTTGCCCTTGGCGGCCACGTCGGCGCTCCACAGTGCCACCAGGGGCGAGATCAGCGCAGGTCAGGTCCCTCGTGTCCTCCCGGCGGCGCGTGGGCGGCCCGTCAGCAGCCGAAGCCTCCGTCGGCGCTGACCACCTGGCCGGTCACCCACGAGGCCTCGTCGGTGGTCAGCCAGGCCAGCAGCCTGGCCGGGTCGTCCGGCAGGCCCACGCGACCAGCCGGGAAGCCGGGCAGGATGCGGTGCATGAGGTCCTCGTCGATGTAGCCGGTCTGCACCGGTCCGGGGTCGACGGCGTTCACGGTGATGCCGCGCGGGCCCAGCTCGGCGGCGATGGTCGGGGTGATCTGGGCCAGGACGGCCTTGGCCGACGCGTACGCCACCTCGCCGGGCAACGCCCCGCGGATCTGCCCGGAGGTCATGAACAGCACCCGGCCGCCGGGGCGCCCGTCGTGCCGCGCCGCGAAGGCCTGGGCGAGCAGGAGGGGCGCGCGGGCGTCGACCGCCCAGTGCCCGTCGAGCATCTCCAGGGTCACCTCGGCCAGCGTCGCGTCGCCGCCGTTGCGCGCGTGGTTGGCCACCAGGACGTCCAGGTGCCCGAACTCGGCGACGGCCGCCTCCACCACCCGCCGGGGCGCGTCGGGGTCGGCCATGTCCGCGCCGACGTCGGCCACGCGGGCCCCGGGGTCGCCGAGCACCGCGCGCACGCCGTCGAGCACGGCGGCGAGGTCGTCGCTGCCCCAGGGCAGCTCCGCGTCGTGCGGCTGGTGGTGGTGGACCATCACCGAGGCGCCGTACGCGGCGAGGCGGCGGGCCACGGCGTAGCCGATGCCGCCGCGCCTGCTCGCCCCGGTGACCAGGGCGGTCCTGCCGCGCAGGGGCAGGGGGTCGCGGGACAGGGCGTCCCGGTCGGAGCGTTCCGGGGAGTGGGAGGAGGGGGAGCGTTCGGGAGAGGAGGAACGGGAGGAGTGGGTCATGACGGGCCTGCCTTCTGCCGTGGACGGACGGGGGACCGGCCGCGCCCGTGTCCGGCGGCCCTCGGGCGCCGCGGCGCCGCGGCGCCAGGGGAACTCTGGCAGAGGGGGTGTGTCCGCGCACCCGGTTTTCGGCGCCCTCCCCGAAGCTGTGTGTCCGGAATGTTCTGTCACGGGAGTGATGGTGTGTTCTGTTGACCGGGCTCCCCGGTCTACCGCGGTGTCGAGTTCGCGGGATACCGTGGACCCGCTCACCGACGCCTTGAGGAGGCAGTGGATTGACACCATCGACACGACCGGCCCCGGGTCTCCCCGAGCGGCTGCGCGAGGAGGAGCGGCGGCTGTACGGCTTCGCCGCGGGATCCGCCGTGTCCGACGGCTTCGGCTGGCTCGACGCGGACGGGCGCGTGGAGCGTGACCGGCCCGCCGCCGCCTGGATCACCGCGCGGATGACGCACGTGTTCTCCCTGGCCCACCTGCGGGGGGAGGCCGACGCCGGGCGGCTGGCCGACCACGGTGTGGCGGCCCTGGCGTCCGGCCCCCTGCGCGACGCCCGGGAGGGCGGGTGGTTCGACCGGGTACCGGACGACGCCGGGGTGGACTCTTCCCGGGAGCGCTCCCATGAACGTCCGCGCAAGTCCGCCTACGAGCACGCGTTCGTGGTCCTGGCCGCCTCCAGCGCCACACTCGCCGGTCGTCCGGGGGCGCGTGAACTGCTCGACGAGGCGCTGCGTGTCGTCGAGGAGCGCTTCTGGGAGGAATCCGCAGGAGCCCTGCGCGAGAGCTGGGACAGCGGGTGGACCGCCACCGAGGACTACCGGGGCGCCAACAGCAACATGCACGCCGTCGAGGCCTTCCTCGCCGCGGCCGACGCCACCGGCGACGTCCTGTGGGCCCGCCGCGCGCTCTCCGTCGCCGAGCGCCTGATCCACGGCGTGGCCGCCGAGCACGACTGGCGTCTTCCCGAGCACTTCACCTCCGACTGGAAGCCCGTCCCGGACTACAACCGGGACCAGCCCGACCACCCCTTCCGGCCCTTCGGGAGCACCACCGGCCACCTGCTCGAATGGGCGCGCCTGCTGGTCCACCTGGAGGTCGCGCTCAGCCGTGCGGGCGACCCCGTCCCCGCGTGGCTGCGCACCGACGCCGAGGCACTGTTCGACCACGCCGTCCGGCGCGGCTGGGCCGTCGACGGCGCCGACGGGTTCGTCTACACCCTCGACTGGGAGGACCGGCCGGTCGTGCGCGAGCGCATGCACTGGGTGGTGGCCGAGGCCGCCATGGCCGCCTGGGCGCTGGCGGAGCACACCGGCGGGGCCTCCTACACCGACCTGTACGAACGCTGGTGGGCCTACGCCGACCGGTACCACGTGGACCGCGAGCGCGGCAGCTGGCACCACGAGCTGGATCCGGACAACCGCCCGGCCGCGAGCGTGTGGCCGGGCAAGCCGGACGTCTACCACGCCTACCAGGCGGCACTCCTGCCCCAGGTCGGGCTGTCGGCCTCCATCGCGGCCGCCCTTCTGCCCGGCACCGACCAGAACCCCGGAGGAAACGCGTGACCACCCAGAACCCAGGGGACGCGCAGGGCGCCCCGGCCGGAGGGGCCGCGGGGTCCGGCTCCTCCCCCCGGCTCGTCGTGGTGGGCGAGAACGTCATGGACCTGCTGCCCACGTCCCACGGCGCCGACGTGCTCAAGGCGGCGCCCGGCGGCGGTCCGGCCAACACGGCGGTCGCGGCGGCCCGGCTGGGCACGCCCACCCGGCTGCTCGCGCGGATCGGGGCGGACGGCTTCGGCGAGCTGATCCGCGAGCGCCTGCTCGGGGAGGGGCTGGACCCGGCGGGGCTGCTCCCGGCGCAGGAGCCGACGGCGCTGGCCCTGGCCACGCTCGGCCAGGACGGGTCGGCCCGCTACGACTTCCGCATGGACGACGCCGCCGACTGGCGCTGGCGCGCGGGGGAGCTGCCCGAGGAGCTGGAACCGGGGGTCCGCGCGCTGCACGCCGCGTCGATAGCGCTGTTCCGCGAGCCCGGCGCCACCCTGATCGAGGCGATGCTGCGCCGCGAGCACGGACGCGGGCGGGTGACGCTCACGCTGGACCCCAACATCCGCCACGACGTCATCGGCGACCCCGTGACCGCGCGGGCGCTGGCCCTGCGGCACGCCGCGCAGGCGCACCTGGTGAAGGCGAGCGACGAGGACCTGGCGTTCCTGTACCCGGACCTGTCCCCGGCCCGGGCGGCCCAGGCCGTCGCCGCGCTGGGCCCGGCGCTGGTGGTGGTGACCATGGGCGCCGACGGGGCGCTCGCGGTCTCCCGCGGCGAGGAGGTGGCGGTGGCCGCGCCGAGGACCGAGGTGGCCGACACCGTGGGCGCGGGCGACTCCTTCATGGGAGCCCTGCTGAACTGGCTGGACCGCCACGACCGGCTGGGGGAGGACCCGCGGGCCCGCCTTGCCGGGCTGGACAAGGCGGATCTGGAGGACCTGCTGGGGTTCGCGGTCTCCGTCGCCGCGGTCACGGTGACCCGGGAGGGGGCGAACCCGCCCACCATGGCCGAGGTGGCGGGCGGGGACGGACGGCCGGAGGAGCTGGCCCAGCGGTAGCTCCTGGGGGCGGTGACCCCGTGGGGCCTTCTCCGGTTCCCTTCGGGCTCTCCCGGGCGTTTCCGGCCGCCCCCGGCTGCCTTCCGCTGCCTTCGGGCGCGGCAGACGGAGCCGGGGGCCGGAGGAGGGCAGCACGACGCGGGCGGGCCCGGGGGACCCCCGTATCCAGGAAACCCCGGATCCGGGGCGGGCGGTAGCCCCTGTGGACAACCGCGCCGGGACGGCCCGCGCGCCTCAGCCGAGGCCCTCCCTCGTCTGGACCACGAGGTGGTCCACCACGTCGGTGAGGCTGCCCCGCCGGGCGTACGCGGCGCGCTGGCGGGCCGCCCCGCTTCCGGCCGCGCGCACCCGGTCGAGCAGCGAGGAGGCCAGGTCAGCGTCGCCGTTGGCGAGCAGCCCCGGCAGCGCGGCGTGCAGCAGCCGGTCGGCGGCCGCGTGCCCGGGCAGGGCCTCGCCGGTCATCGGGTCGGGCACCACACCCTCCAGCCCGTCCCGGGCGGCCCGCCACACGGAGGCCCGCAGCGCCTGGTCGGGGATGCCCGGAGCGGGGACCCCGTAGCGCACGTCGGTGAGCGCGCGGCTGGCCAGGCCGCGGACGAGCAGGGCCAGCAGCAGCGCCTCCTCGGCGGTGGCGGCCACGTCGCTCACGCGGATCTCCAGCGTGGGCAGGTGGTCCGAGAGGCGGACGTCCCAGTAGACCATCCGCCGGTCCAGGATCGCCCCGGTGTCGGAGAGCGCCCGTACCGCCTGCTCGTGCTCGGCCAGGGAGCGCAGCAGCGGGGGAGGACCGGCCGAGGGCAGCCGGTTCCAGGCGACCGTGCGCCAGCTGGAGTACCCGGTGTCGCGTCCGGAGTGGAAGGGCGAGTTCGCCGACAGCGCCACCAGGAACGGCAGCCACCGGCGCAGGTGGTTGCCCACGGCCACGGCGGTCTCCCGGTCCGGGATGCCCACGTGCACGTGGCAGCCGCACACCACGTGCGACTCGCGCAGCGCGCCGAAGTGCGCGGCGATGTCGGCGTAGCGGCTCCCCTCGCTGGTCCGCGCCGAGGCCGGGTCGCCCAGGACGGCGGTGCCCGAGGCGACCACGGCGAGCCCGGCGGCGCCGGCGGCGCGGTCCAGCTCCCCGCGGGCCGCGCGCAGGAAGCGCAGGGCGTCGCCCGCGTCGTCGCACACGGGACTGTTGGCCTCCACCTGCGCCCGGCTGAACTCGCCGCACAGGTGATCGCTCAGGACGCGGGTGTTGGCGAGCACCTCGGGCGCTCGCGACAGGATGAGGCGGGTGCCGGGGTCGACGACGAAGAACTCCTCCTCGACGCCGAAGGTCGGGGGCACCGTGCGGTTCCCGGTGCGGGTGCCGGCGGACACCGGCCACCGCCTGTCGTGTGCTGCCGTGGAGCGGTTCTCCATGGGCGTCGGTCCCTCCCTGCCGTAGGGCGCTCCCTCACGGGGGCGTCCCGGACTGGATATCCCCGTCAGGGGTGGCCGCGACAGTGTCCTGAAGAAGATAAAAAGCTATCCATGTGATCTTTTGTCCCGTTTGCCGGTATCGCGGGTGTGTCGTTGTGCGCACGTTACGGCTTGATAACCGTGCTCCCGGCCCGTGGAGGAGCCGGGGTGGCGGCGCACCCCCTTCCCGGGGGTGAGCCCCGTCACTCCCCCGGCGGTGGAAACCCAGGTGGGCACCGCGATACCCCGCCCGCACACCCGTCCCGTCTCCCCCGCGGGTGCCCCTACCCAGCCCCGTCCCGCCGGGTGCGTGCGACTCCGGGTGAGTATCGGTGAAACGACCAGTGTGGACATCCGCACCTGCCGCGACGGGGGCCCGCTGTGCGAATGTGTGCACGTGGCTGGCAGGAACACACAACCCCCCGTCGCCCGCCTCCGAGGTCGTGACACGGAGCAGCGGGCCCTCGCCGACGCCCTGGAGGACGCGCGGTCCCGCCGGGGCGCCTCCCTGCTCCTCTCCGGCGGCCCCGGACGCGGCAAGACGGCGCTCCTGGAGCACCTGGGCGGTTCCGCAGGTGGTTTCACCGTGCTCCGCGCGGGTGGGATCGCCGATGAGGCGGACCTGCCGCTCGCCGGGCTCCAGCGCCTCCTCCGCCCCCTCACGGAGGCAACCGAGAGCCTCCCCGGGCCCTGGCGCGACCTCCTCCGCGAGGCCCTGGCCCGGGGAGCGGTCGCCGACGCCGACCGCCTCACCCTCTACACCGGCCTGGTCGAACTGCTCTCCCGCGCCGCCGCCGACCGCCCCCTCCTGCTGTGCGTGGACGACGCCGACCGGCTCGACGCGCCCTCGCTGGACGCCCTGGCCTTCGTCGCGCGCCGCCTCGCCGGAACCCCCGTCGTCGCCGTCCTCACCGCGCGCGAGGGCCACGGTAAGCCCGCCGGGGCCCGCGTGCCCGAGAGCGCCGCCGAACCCCCTCCCGACACCCTCGTCCCCGGCGTCGCCGAACTCCTGCTCGCGCCCCTGGAGGAGCGGGCGGTCCACGACATCCTCACCGACAGAGCCCCGGTCACCCCGGCCGCCGCCGTGCGCTCCGCCCTGGTCCGCGCCGCCCACGGCAACCCCGCCGCCGTCCTCGGCCTCCTGCAGGGACTGTCCCGGGCCCAGCTCCTGGGCGAGGAACCCCTCCCCGACCCGCCGCGCCTGCCCGGCCGCCTGCGCGCCGACTTCCTCGCCCCCTACCGCGGACTCCCCGAGCGGGCCCGCCACCTGATGCTGCTCGCCGCCCTCGGCGACGAGCCCCGCGTCCACCGGCTGTTGGAGGCCTGCGAGGAGTCCGGGGCGACCGTCACCGACCTCGAACCCGCCGAGGAGCGCGGCCTGGTGCGGGTGGAGGGCGACACCGTCGTCTTCGCCGACCCCCTGACGCGCGAGGCCATCGCCCAGGACGCCCCCGCCGGACGGCTGCGCGCCGCGCACCGGGCCCTGGCCCGCGCCTGCGACCCCGAACTGTCGCCCGCGGAGTTCGTCCGCCACACCGCCGCGGGCGCCGACGCCCCCGACATCGCCCTCGCCGACGCCGCGTCCGCCGCCGCCCGGCGCGTCAAGCGTGTCGAGGGCCGCCTCGCCGCCTCCCACGCCTACGAGCGCGCCGCCGACCTGTGCCCCGACCCCGACGAGCGCGCCTGCCGCCTGAACACGGCCTCCTACGAGGCCTACATGGCCGGGAGCTCGGCGCGCGCCACCCGGCTGCTCGCGCGGGCGAGGCCCCTGGCCGTGTCCGACCGGCGGCGGGTGACCGCCGACCTCATCGACGCCCAGATCGCCATGCGCGGTGAGAACGCCATGGACGTCGCCGAGCGCCTGCTCACCGTCGGCCGCGAGCTCATCCCCCACGACCGCTCCCTGGCCCTGCGCGCCCTCGTGCGCTCGGCCGACGCCGCCTCCCTGGCCGGGGACGCCGTCCGCCACGGCCGCGCCGCCGCGCTGGCCCTTCCCCTGGTCCGCCCGGACGACCCGGCGCCGATGCGCATGGTCGCGTCCTTCCTGGAGGGGTGCGCGGTCTCCTTCCGGGGCGACTACCCCGGCTCCACCCCGCTGCTACGCGAGGCCACCGGGCTGGCCGCGATCGCCAAGCCCTCCGAACTGGTCTGGGCGGGCATCAGCGGCCTGCGCCTGGGCGACGCCCCGTTCGTGCGCTCGGTGACCTCCCGCGCCGTCGAGGTCGGCCGCATGCGGGGCGAGCGGGCCACCATGCCCGCCGCGCTGGGCTTCCTGGTCTTCTCCGAGTTCTGGAGCGGGCGCTTCCCCTCGGCCGCGGGGACCGCCCTCACCGGCCTGCGGATCTCCCGCGAGACCGGCCAGACCGTGTGGGCCACCCAGCACCTGGCGTCCCTCGCGATGATCGCCGCGATCCAGGGCGACGTGGACACCTGCCGCATCCGGGCGCGCGCGGTCGCCGTCCAGGCGGGGGAGAACAGCCTCGGCCTGGCCGCCGCCCTGTCGGCGTGGGCGCTGGCCGTCCTGGAGCTGTCCCGGGGCAACGCCGCGGAGGCGTTCTTCCGGCTGCGCGCCCTGGTGCACGCCGCTCCCGGGCACGGCCACCCCACCATGCGGCTGCTCACCGCCCCGCACTTCGTGGAGGCGGCGACCCGCATGGGCGAGACCGAGTGGGCGCGCACCTCCCTGGCCGGGTACCGGCGCTGGGCCGAGTCGGTGGGCAGCCCGGGCACGCTGGCGCTGGCCGCCCGGGGCTCGGGCCTGCTGGCCGCGGGGGACGAGGCCTGCGACCACTTCGAGAACGCGCTGGCCCTGCACCGGGCCTGCGGCGACGACGACGTCGAGCACGCGCGCACCCAGCTGCTGTTCGGCGCCCACCTGCGCCGGTCCCGCCTGCCGGGCCGGGCCCGCGAGCACCTGTACAACGCGCTGGAGTCCTTCGAGCGCTTCGGCGCGCGGCTGTGGGTGCGCCAGACCCGCGCCGAGCTGCGCGCGATCGGGACCGCGGAACGCGGCCCCGACCCCGTCTCCACCAGCGAGCTGACCGCGCAACAGCAGCAGATCGCCCGGCTGGTCGCCGAAGGGGCCACCAACCGCGAGGTGGCGGCCCACATGTTCATCAGCCCGCGCACGGTCGAGCACCACCTGCGCGGCATCTTCCGCAAGCTCAACATCAGGTCCCGTGTGGACCTGGCCCGCCTGTTCAACTGACCCCGGGCCGACGGTCGAGGCGCCGCCGGACACCCCCCTCATACCAACTGGTCGGTACGCCTCCGGTCGAAGAGAAAGGCAGCCCATGACGACGACCGCAACGGAGCACCTCCTGAGCGCTGACGGGGTGACCGTGCGCTTCGGGGGCCTCACCGCGCTCGACGACGTCGGACTCCGGGTCGCGCCCGGATCCGTCGTCGGCCTCATCGGCCCCAACGGAGCGGGCAAGACCACCCTGTTCAACGTCCTGTCCGGCGTCCTGCGCCCCACCACGGGGACCATCACCTGGAAGGGCGCCCCTCCGCCCGGCCGCCGCCCCCACCACCTCGCCCGCGCGGGCATCGCCCGGACCTTCCAGGGCCTCAACCTCTTCCCGATGATGACGGTCCTGGACAACGTCGTCGCCGGGGCCGACCGCCTCGCCTCCGGAGGCCCGTTCTCACTGCTCACCGGGCTGGGGCGGCACCACCGCGACGAACGGGAGCTGCGCGGGCGCGCCCTGGCCGCCCTGGAGCGCTTCGGGGTGGCCGAGCACGCCCACCGGCTGCCCGCCACCCTGCCCTACGGCGTGCAGAAGCAGGTCGCCCTCGCCCGCGCCTGCGTCGGAGAACCCGAACTCCTCCTGCTCGACGAACCCGCCAGCGGACTGTCGGGGGCACAGATCGACGCCCTCGCCGACCAGATCCGCGGCTTCAGCCGGGACATGGCCGTCGTCCTCGTCGAACACCACATGGACCTGGTCATGCGGGTCTGCGACCACATCGTCGTGCTGAACTTCGGCCGGGTCATCTCCACCGGCACCCCCGCCGAGGTCCAGGCCGACCCCCTCGTCACCCAGGCCTACCTCGGCACCTCCGCGGACACCCCCGTCGAGGGCACGGATGCCGCTGTGCCCGCCCCCGCGGACACCCCCGACACGAACCGGGGCGGCGCACCCGCCGCCGGTCCCGGCGACGCGAACGGAGCCGCCCGATGACCGCCCCGCCCCTGCTGTCCGTCGAGGATCTCAGCGCCTCCTACGGAGCCGTCCGCGCCCTGGACCGCGTGTCCCTCACCGTCCCCGCCAAGGGCGTGTGCGCCGTCCTCGGCGCCAACGGCGCGGGCAAGACCACCCTGCTGCGCACCATCACCGGCCTCCACCCGGCCGCCTCAGGGCGCGTCCTGCTCGACGGCGAGGACATCACCCGCCTGCCCGCCGAGAAGGTCATCACCCGCGGCCTCGCCCACGTCCCCGAGGGCGGCGGCGTCATCGTCGAGCTCACCGTCGAGGAGAACCTGCGACTGGGCGGGCTGTGGCGGTCCGACCGCCGCCGCAATTCCGCCATGGACGAGGTCCTGGAGCTCTTCCCGCCCCTGGCCGAGCGGCGCGGCCGGTCCGCCAGCACCCTCTCCGGGGGCGAGCGCCAGATGCTCGCCATCGGCCGCGCCCTCATGGCCCGGCCCCGGGTGCTGCTGCTGGACGAGCCCTCGCTCGGCCTGGCGCCCCTGGTCACCAGGCAGATCTTCACCCTCCTGCGCGACCTGCGCGACCGCACCGGACTCACCGTCGTCCTGGTCGAGCAGAACGCGGCCGGGGCGCTGTCGGTCACCGAGACCGGGTTCGTCCTCAACCAGGGACGCGTCGCGGTCGGGGGCGCCTCCGCCGACCTGCTCTCCGACGACCGCACGCGCCACGCCTACCTGGGCTTTTAGAGGAGTCCCCGTATGACCCACTTCATCAACCTGACCCTCAACGGGCTGGCGTCCGGGGCGGCCTACGCGGCGCTGGCGCTGTCCCTGGTGATCATCTACCAGGCCACCCGCCTGGTGAACTTCGCCCAGCCCGCGCTCGCCCTGGTCGCGGTCTACACGGCCTACACCGTCACCCAGCTCACCGGCTCGTACTGGCTCGGCTTCGCCGCCGCGCTCACCGCGGGCCTGGCCGCGGGCGCACTGGTCGAGCGGTTCGTCATCCGGCCCATCGCCCGCGTCTCCCAGCTCAACGCCATCATCGTCACCCTCGGCCTCCTCCTGGTCGTCCAGGGGCTGGTCGGGATGGTCTGGGGCAACGAGCAGCACGGGTTCGGCTACGCGTTCAGCTACGTGGGCCGCTTCTCGCCCGCCAACGTGTTCGCCCTGGTGTCGGTCGGGGCCGTCGCGCTGCTGCTGTTCGCCCTGTACCGGTTCACCCCGCTGGGCCTGCGCATGCGCGCCGCCGCCTTCCACCCCGAGGCCGCCCGGCTCAGCGGCGTGCGGGTGGGCCTGATGCTCACCGCGGGATGGGCGATCGCCTCCTTCATCGGCGCCCTGGCGGGCATGCTCGCCGGGCCGCCGTTCATCTCCCCGAACGTGTTCGACGTCGTGTTCGTCTACGGCATCACCGCCGCCGTCATCGGCGGCCTGGACAACCCGTTCGGCGCCGTCCTCGGGGGGATGCTCATCGGCCTCGGTATGTCCTACGTGTCCGGCTACGCCGGGCCCGAGCTGGCCACCCTCGCCGCCCTCGTCATCGTCGTCGCGGTGCTGAGCGTGCGCCCCGACGGCATCCTGTCCCGCCCGGCCGCGCGAAAGGTGTAGCGATGCCCTCACCCACCCGGCAGCGCGCGGAGCGCGCCACCGACCCCGACTCCCCGAACCCGTCCGCCGCCTCCTCCGGCGGCCGGTGGCGCGGCCTGCCCGCGCCGCTGCGCCACCTGCTGCTGGCCGCCCTCGGCCTCGCCGCCGTCACCGTGCTGCTGCTGGCCACCGGCGACCTCACCGCGCTGCGCGTGGCCGCCGTCGGCTACACCATGCTGGCCGTCGCCGGACTGCAACTGCTCGTCGGCGGCAGCGGCCAGGTGTCCCTCGGCCACGGCGCGTTCATGATGATCGGCGCCTACACGATGGCGCTGCTCGTCCTGTACCAGCCCATGCTCCCCCTGGCGGCCAACCTGCTGCTCATCGTGGGGGTTTCCACCGTCGCCGGGATCGCGGTCGGCGCGGCCACGGCGCGCCTGCACGGCCCCTACCTGGCGGGGGCCACCCTCATCCTCGCCGTCGGCCTGCCCGGGCTGACGCACCGCTACCACGAGCTCCTCGGCGGCAGCAACGGCCTCAACATCCGCACGGCGGGCGCGCCGCCACTCCTCCAGGGCCTGGTCACCGACAGCGAGTGGAAGGCCCTGGTCGTGTGGACCGCCGTGGTGATCGGCCTGGCCGTGCTGGCCACCGTCTCCACCGGCCGCCTGGGCCGCCGCATGCGCGCCATCCGCGACGACGAGACCGCGGCCGCCATGGCCGGGATCCCGGTCGGCACGACGAAGGTGGTCGCTTTCGTCATCGCCTCGGCGGCGGGCGGCCTCGCGGGCGGTCTCCAGGCCTACGTGCTCGGCACCGCGACCCCCAGCACCTTCACTCTCGCGCTGTCGCTGACCCTGCTCGCGGCCCTCGTCCTGGGCGGCATCGGCAGCCTGTGGGGTGCGCTGTGGGCCGCGGTCGCCATCGTCTACCTGGAGGTCTGGGTCTCCGACCTGGCTGGATCCCTGAGCCTGAGCCGCGACGCGGAGAACAACCTCCCGATCGTGTTCTTCGGCGTGGTCCTCATCCTCGTCCTGCGCTTCTGGCCCCTGGGAATCCACGGCGCGCTCCAGCGCCTGCCCGCACGCCTCAGACCCGCCGGGTCCAGCCCCCGCTGAACGGTCCCGGACGCCTCCCATCCGTCCCCTCCACGGCCGCCTCCGGCGCAGTCCCGCCCACTTCGCCGTCATGGATCCCGGCCGATTCCCAACCCCCCAACCCCCCAACGAAGGAGAACACCATGCGAAACCGCAGCGGAACCCGGGCCGCCCTGGCGGCCTCCCTGGCCCTGACGATGCTGGCGACGGCCTGCACCGGCGCCGGTGAGGTCACCGAGGGCGCCGAGGCCGACCTGAACGTCTCCACCGGCGTCACCGACGACGCCGTCATCATCGGCTCCCACCAGCCCCTGACCGGCCCCGCGGCCCCCGGCTACCTCGCGGTCTCCCAGGGCGCCCGCGCCGTGTTCGAGTACGTCAACGCCCAGGGCGGCGTGAACGGGCGCGAGATCGACTACCGGGTCGAGGACGACGCCTACGACCCCGCGCAGACGATCGACGTGACCCGGCAGCTGGTCATCGAGGACGAGATCTTCGCGATGGTGGGCGGTCTGGGCACGCCCACGCACAGCGGCGTCCTCGACTACCTCAACGAGGAGGGCGTGCCCGACGTCTTCCCCTCCTCGGGCGCCCTGGCGTGGAACAACCCCGAGGAGCACCCGCTGACCTACGGCTGGCAGACCGACTACACGAAGGAGGCGAAGATCCAGGGCGAGTACATCGCGGAGAACTTCCCCGACCAGAACGTCGGCTACCTGTTCCAGAACGACGACGTCGGCGAGGACTCCCAGGCCGGACTCGACCAGTACCTCGGCGACGAGGTCGTGGCCCGGGAGCACTACGAGTCCGAGGTGCCCGACCTCAGCGCGCAGATCGCCGAGCTGGAGCGGACGGGGGCCGAGGTGGTGGTGTGCTCCTGCATCCCGACGTTCGTCGCGCTCGGCATGCTGGAGGCGGCCAGCATCGGCTACGAGCCCCAGTGGATGGTCTCCAGCATCGGCGGTGACACCACGACCCTCCAGGGACTGCTGGCGGAGTTCACGCAGGACACCGACGCGGCGGACGTCCCCGCCGACGCCTTCCTCGAAGGCATGCTCATCACGAGCTACATGCCGCGCGTGGAGGACGAGGACGACGAGTGGGCCCAGTTCTTCATCGAGGTGTACGAGGAGTACGGCGAGGGCGGCACGCTCACCAACACGCACGTCTTCGGCATGACCCAGGCCGTCATGTTCGCCCAGGTGCTCAGGTCGGCGGGCGAGGACCTCACCCGCCAGTCGCTCGTCGACGCCCTGGAGGCCCAGGAGTGGCAGGGGCCCAGCCCCGTCCCCTTCGCCTCCAGCGACGGTGACCACGGCGGCCACCAGGGCGTGTACGTCGTCCAGTACGAGTCGGGCGGCAGCATCGAGATGGTCCAGGAAACGCGTGTGACCGACCGCGAGGGCGGCCCCATCGAGGAGGTCGACTTCACGGCCCTCGGCCCGGACGAGCTGGCCTTCCACGACTGAGCTCGGTGACCGGTGGTTTCCCCAAGGCGGTGGTTTCCACAGGACGCCATCTTTCCCGCGGGCCGCCATGTCTTCCACGTTTTCCACAGGTGGTGGTTGGGGCTGGTCGTGGGTGGCGTGGTGATGGTTTCCTGGAAATAGGGGGGATCCCACCCCTGTCCGCTGCGGCATGCCCTCGAACAACCGAGAAGCATCTGACATCCCAACGGAAATAACAAATTAAGGGGTAGGGAGGGGCCGTCCTCAGGGCTCCTCCCTACGCCATTCCTGCCAGGGGTTGTTGGCGGCAACGAAAGCGCACCTGCTGCCGCGAAGTGGAACAGATTTCGAAAAGCGGTAGACGTTTGGTGGAGAGCGGGGGTCCCCGACGAACAGCGGCACCAACGGCGGGAGCCACTGACGGAGGGCGACCAACGCCCAGGGCGTGGAGGTGGTGGGGCTCTGCTGCGTCGGCACCAACGACAGGCGAACCCTCCGGCCTTGGGTAGCGCCCCGGGCTCCTGTGATCGAGGTGGGCGACGGTGGCACCAGCGGCGAGCGATCGTTTCGGCCGCGCATTTTTGGGTGCTTTTTGGTCCTCCCTAATTGTGGATTTCCAATCAGGGGTAGGTCTCCGAGAAGAAAGCCAGAAAGGCAGGAAATCTAGGGCTGTGAATACTGGAGCAATGGCGGATTCTGGCTTATAATAAGAGGTATGGAGATGATGCTTGCAGCGCCCGACGTGGCCCCCGGGGAATGCTCCCCGGTCGTGGCCGCGCTGGCCGGTGCGCGCGAGATCATCGACCAGGCATGGAGCGGGGAAGTGCCGCCCGGAGCGGACGAGAGCGCGGCTGAGGAAGTCGCCGCCCTGTGGGCGCAGCTGGACCAGCTCCGCTACCAGGCCCTGGTGCGGATGGCGGGTTTGTACGCGCGGGGTGAGGTGGGCCGCTACAGCGGTTACTCCACGTTGGACAAGTGGCTGGTTCACCACGGCAAGATGCCTACCGGTCAGGCCAAGGATCTGGCCCGTTTGGCCCAGCACGTGCATGAGGAGACGCTGCCCGCCACCACTCAAGCGGTGGCTGAGGGCAGGGTGGTGTTGGGTGAGGCGGTGGCGATCGCCAAGGCCACCGACACAGCCGCCCAGACCCGCGACGCCCAGCATTTCCCCGATGAGCAGGAGTACCGGCAGGGGTTTGAGTCAGCTCTGGTGGCCGCGAAGGTCGAGCGGCCTGCGTTGTCGGTCAACCAGATCCAGGCGGTGGCCCGTCAGGTCGCCTACCGTATGGACCCGCACCGCCTGGACCGTGACCACGAGGCCGCTCACGCTGGGCGTGGCCTGAGCGTGCATGACACGTTTCAGGGCAGCTACCAGTTGCAGGCCTGGGGCGGGGTCGGGGACGCGTTGGTCGTGCGCGCGGCCATCGACACCTTCACCACCCCGCCTTCGGATGAGGACACCCGGTCTCGGTCCCAGCGTGAGCATGACGCGCTCATCGCGGCGTTGCGTTTTGCCACCACCCACACCGGATGCACCCAGGCTCCGGCTCCGTTGGCGCAGATCCGCATCCTGGTGCCGGTGCAGACTTACCTGGATGCCGAAGGCCAGGAGGTTCCTGCTCTGGACGAGCGCGGCCGGGTGGTTCCGGTCGGCTTGGTGCATGAGTTGGCGGGGGAGGCCGAGGTGGTGCGGATGCTCACCGCACCCCCCACCGGACAGGTGCTGGATGTGGGCCACAGCCGACGGTTGGCCTCAGCCCGACAGCGCACCGCGGCCTTCCACGGGCATGCCACGTGTGCGCACCCGGGCGGATGCGAGGTGCCGGTCTCGTTCTGCCAGGCCGACCACGTCACTTCGTTCTCCCGGGGCGGGCGCACGGTGGTGGCGAACCTGCAACCGTTGTGCGGGCCGCACAACCGGGCCAAGTACCAACGTGAACTGCGCACACACCAACACCGAGGACGAGGACGGGGCCATCCGTCCGGCGGGGACCCGGACCCGCCACCCCGGGCATGACCCCCGGCCGTGCCGAGCCCTGGCATGCCCGCGCCCGACACGCAGCCCGGGCCCAACGCCCACCGTCGTCGCTGCTACCGTCGCCCACCCCCACCACCGGGGGTCGGTAGCGCTGCCCGAGGCCGGAGGGTCCGCTCGCCTTTGGTGCCGACGCAGCAGAGGCCCACCGCCCCCGAACGCCCACCGTTGGTCGCCCTCCCACACCACCACGCGGCAGCTGGCGCCGTCACCTCCGGTCACCACCCACAGCCAGGGCGTTGAACGGCGTCCCCAGATACCCGCTGCCTTTGGTGCCAACGCAGCAGAGCTCCACCCCTCGCCTTCGGTAGGCGTTACTCGCGACCCGATTCCCATCGCGGCAGCTGCCGACGCAGCAAAGCTTCACCGTCTCCGAACCCCGGGCGTTGACCGCCCTCCGGTAACCGCTCCCGCCTTTGGTGCCGACGCCGTCACCGTCACCGTCACCGTCGCCACCCGTGGTTTGGGCGTTGACTTGTGCCCGCGGACGGTGTCCTCGTGATCCCCGTGATCCCCGTGATCCCCGTGGTCGTCCGGCCGGACAACCACCGGTGCCCGGACACACGGGGGCGGCGGCCCGGGGGAAGTGCTCCCCGGACCGCCGTAGTGTCGCTGCGCCGGACGCAGTGTCGCTGTTCCGGATGCTGTGTCGCTGTCCCGGACGCCGTGGGGCCGACGGAGCGGCCCCGCGGCACCGGTGCGGGATCAGGTGATGTGCGGGCAGGAGTCCCGGTAGTCCGAGAAGTCGGAGAAGAACCCGGTGTCGGGCGGCGGGCACAGGAACTGCTCGTAGCGCTCGTCCTCGTCGACGAAGCGCTTGAGCCAGGAGATGCTGTACCTGGCGATGACCGTGTTGGAGAGGTTGGGTGCGAAGTGGCTCGCCCCCTCCAGCTCCAGGTAGGCGCGCTCCAGGTCGCCGTCCAGGCTCTCGTAGAACGGGATGGAGTGCGAGTTCACCGACGCGACGCTGTCGTTCTCCGCGCCGATGATCATCGTGGGCACCTCGACGTCGTCCCAGTTCTTCTGGAGGTGCCAGGGGGTCAGCGGGATCGCCGCGCGCAGCTCCGGCCGGTCCTCGGCGGCCGCGAGCGTGCCGCCGCCGCCCATCGAGTGACCCATCACCGCCAGGCGGTCGCCGTCCACCCGGTTGGCCACGTCACTGTCGTCGACCAGGTAGTCCAGGGCGGCCTCGATCTGCCTGCCCCGGCTGTCGGGCTGGTCGTAGCGGGTGTTGGTGTCGATCGTGAACACCACGAAGCCCTGCGAGGCGAACCGGTGTCCCATCCACGCCATCGAGGACTGGCTCGCCGTGTAGCCGGGTGCGATGACCACGCCGCCGAACGTTCCCTCGCTGGTGTCGGTGGGGTAGTAGATCGTGCCGCCGCCGAAGCCGCTCACCAGGGAGGACACGCTCTCCTCGTCGGTGTCGAAGTAGCCCTCCGCGGCGGTGACACTCGACTCGGTCGGCGCGGGGCCGCGCTCGTACGGGTTGGCGGCCTGGGCCGGGGCGACGACGACGCCGGTCAGCCCGGCGGTGAGCGCCAGGGTCATACCCGCGCGGGCGGCGAACCGGACCACCCGGGAGCGGGGGCCGCTGCGTGCGCCGTCGGTCTCTTCGGGGGAAAGGGGGTGTGTTCGCACGGTTTTTCCTTTTTCTCGTACAGCGGGAATCCGCTCACCTCGCGGTGTTCGCGGACCAAGGGTTTCCCGTGGGGGGAAAGCCGACGTTACCGCACGGTAGCGACAGGGGCACGTACGGTGGTCGGCGGTGGCCGCCCCGCCTCTCGGTGGCGGAGGAGGGGGCCGGGGGTCGGCTCCCTTCGGCCGTGGGTTCACTATGGTGTCGTTTCGGTAAACGTGCATCCGTTGAATCACCAGTAGTGACGAATCCCAGCTCGCGAGGGGTAAGGGGGCGTGTGGTTCCCTGGTGGCACGGGTGTACCCGCGGTGTTGTGGGGTCCTGCGGTGCCCTGGTGCCCCGGGGTTCCGGGGTTCCGGCACCTTGGCATCCCGCACCGCGGCGCCCGTTGCCTCGCCGCGCTGGTGGGCCCCGGTGTTTCGGTGGTTCCTCGCCGGGCAGGCGGAACCGTGTAGGCGCACGACGAGGGAGTGAGGACCATGCCCGGTGCAAGCGAACTTCCGTCGACCCTCCAGCGGTCTCCGGAGAAGGCCCAGCGCACCTGGATCAAGGCGCACGACTCCGCTGTGGAGGAGTACGGGGAGGGCGAGCGCGCGCACCGCGTCGCCTTCGCGGCGGTCAAGCACGAGTTCGAGAAGCAGGGCGACCGCTGGGTGCCCAAGCAGCGCTCGGGCCCCTCGGACGAACAGGCGTCCAACCCCAAGGCCGCGCGCGGCCGGGGCAAGGACAAGAAGACCGCCGGGGGAGTGGACGCCAACGCCAGCAAGGAGCACCTCTACGAGCAGGCGAAGAAGCTCGGCGTCGAGGGGCGCTCGAACATGAACAAGGACCAGCTGGTGGAGGCGCTGCGCAAGGAGAACAACCGGCGCACCGCCAGGGCGCGCTCGTCCTGACACCACGCCAGCCGGACACGCCGTCGGCGTACCTCAGGCAGCCCCTCCCGAGCTCCGTCCGGGAGGGGCTTTTCCCTGTGCGGGATGTGCGCAGGTGTACGGGGGCGCGGGGGAAGGTGCGCGGGCCTGTCCCCCGGGCCTCCCGCGTGCGGGGGATGCGGGTGCTTCCGCCTCCCCGGGCCGCCGGTGTGGGAAGGACGCGCGGGCACGCCTCCGCTGCCGTGCGGGGGAAGGACGCGCGGGCACGCCTCCGCTGCCGTACGCGGGAGGGAGCGGGGGCGCGCGGTCCCCGTTCCCTCCCCCCGGCTCAGCTCGCCTGGATCTCCCCGCCGGTCGGGGCCAGGGTCTCGCCGGTGTAGTACGACGACAGTCGACCGCTGGCGAAGAAGACGTAGGAGGGCGCGATCTCGTCCGGATCCGCCGCACGGCCCATGGGCGACTGCTGGCCGAAGCCCTCCGCGCCCTTCTCCCCGAGCGTGGAGGGGATGAGCGGCGTCCACACCGGTCCGGGCGCCACGCAGTTGACCCGGATGCCCCGGTCCATGAGCGTCTGCGCCAGCGAGTTCGACAGGTTCATCACCGCGGCCTTGCTCGACGCGTAGTCGATCAGCGACTTGTTGCCGCGCAGACCGTTGACGGAACCGGTGATGATGATCGAACCGCCCTCGGGGATGTGCTCCAGTGCCTCGCGGACGGTCCAGAACACCCCCATCACGTTGACGTCGAACGTACGGCGCAGCTGCTCGGTGCTCAGGTCGGTGAAGTCGTCCACCGGCGCCTGGGTCGCGGCGTGCTCGACCAGGATGTCGATCCCGCCCAGCTCCTCGACCGCGCGGTTCACCAGGTGGGTGCAGAAGGACTCGTCGGCCAGGTCGCCGCGTACGCCCACCGCCTTGCGCCCCTGCTGCTGGACCAGCCCCACCGTGTGCTGGGCGTCGGCGTCCTCGCTGAGGTAGCCGAAGACGACGTCCGCCCCCTCCTTGGCGAAGGCCACGGCGACGGCGCGGCCGATCCCGGAGTCGGCCCCGGTGATCAGCGCCCGCTTCCCCTTCAGCAGGCCGCGACCCTCGTAGTCGCGCATCTCGTCCCTGGGCTGCGGGTCCATCGGCTCGGTCCGGCCGGGGTAGGGCTGGCTCTGCGCCGGAGGCGAAGTCTCGGACATGGTCGTCTCCCCCTGTCGTTTCGGTCTCGCGGGCGCCCCGGACCCTGTCCGGGGCGCCCCGCGCTGTACGCCCGGGCGTGCCCGGGCGGTCTTCCGCGTGCCCGCCCCTACCCCGTTCGCCCCCGCTGACTCGGCCCCGGCGCGGGCCGACCCCGCCCGGGCGGCGCAGCGGTGAACGCCGTTCCAAAAGGCGGTCAACGAGGTTTGCCCCGAACCGGCGTCGGTCAGGTGGAACCGGGGGGAGACCCCGGCACGTGGTACCCGCAGATCGACGGAGGCCTGCTGTGAGCACTGAGGGACGTGGTGGAAGCGACGGGCGCGATGGCAAGGACCGCCAGCTCGACGGGGTCAGGACCGACTCGGAGCAGCCCCTGACCACCGAGACCGGTGTCCGGGTGGGCGACACCGACAACTCGCTCCGGGCCGGGGCGCGCGGCCCCACACTGCTGGAGGACTTCCACGCCCGGGAGAAGATCACCCACTTCGACCACGAGCGGATCCCCGAACGTGTGGTGCACGCGCGCGGCGCGGGCGCCTACGGCCACTTCCGCCCCTACGAGGGGCTCTCCGAACTGACCGCGGCCCACTTCCTGAGCGGCCCCGACGTCACCACGCCGGTCTTCGTCCGCTTCTCCACGGTCGCCGGGTCGCGCGGGTCCGCCGACACGGTGCGCGACGTGCGCGGGTTCGCGGTGAAATTCTACACCGAGGAGGGCAACTACGACCTCGTCGGCAACAACATGCCGGTCTTCTTCATCCAGGACGGCGTCAAGTTCCCCGACTTCGTCCACGCGGTCAAGCCCGAGCCCCACAACGAGATCCCCCAGGCGCAGTCCGCGCACGACACCCTCTGGGACTTCGTGGGCCTCCAGCCCGAGACCACGCACATGATGATGTGGCTGATGTCGGACCGGGCGATCCCGCGCAGCTACCGGACGATGCAGGGCTTCGGCGTCCACACCTTCCGGTTCGTCAACGCCCGGGGCCGGGGGACCTTCGTCAAGTTCCACTGGAAGCCCCTGCTCGGCACGCACTCGCTGGTCTGGGACGAGGCGCAGCGCGTCCAGGGCAAGGACCCCGACTTCAACCGGCGCGACCTGTGGGAGGCCATCGAGCGCGGCCAGTACCCCGAGTGGGAGCTGGGCGTGCAGCTGGTGTCGGAGGAGGACGAGCACGCCTTCGACTTCGACCTGCTGGACGCCACCAAGATCATCCCCGAGGAGCAGGTTCCGGTCCGACCGATCGGAAGGCTGACCCTGAACCGGAACCCCGACAACTTCTTCGCGGAGACGGAACAGGTCGCCTTCCACACCGCCAACGTGGTCCCGGGCATCGACTTCACCAACGATCCGCTGCTCCAGGCACGCAACTTCTCCTACCTGGACACACAGCTGCTGCGCCTCGGCGGCTCCAACTTCCAGCAGATCCCGGTCAACCGGCCGCTGGCACCGGTGAGCAACAACCAGCGGGACGGCTTCGCCCAGCACCGCGTGCACCGGGGCGGGACCTCCTACCACCCCAACAGCCTGGGCGGCGGCTGCCCGGCCATGGCGCACGGGGAGGGCGTCTACCGCCACTACACGGAGAAGGTCGAGGGCGACAAGATCCGGGTCCGCAGCGAGAGCTTCGCCGACCACTACTCGCAGGCCACCCTCTTCTACAACAGCCTCGCCGACTGGGAGCGCGAGCACCTGGTGGAAGCCTTCCGCTTCGAGCTGGGCAAGTGCGAGGAACTGGAGGTGCGCCAGCGGGTGGTGACCAACCTCAACCACGTGGACCACGGGCTGTCCGTCCAGGTCGCGGAGGGGATCGGCGTCGAGCCGCCGGAGCGGGAGGCCACGCCGAACCACGGCCTCTCCTCGCCCGCCCTGAGCCAGCTCACCACCGAGTTCGGTTCCGTCGTCGGCCGCAAGGTGGCCGTCCTGGTCGCGGACGGGGTGGACGAGGCCGCCGTCGACGCGTTCCGGGAGCCCCTGATCGGGGCCGGGGCCGTGGTCGAGCTCCTCGCGGCCACCGACGGCGCGGTCCGCACCTCGCGGGGCGGCGTCGTCAACGTCGACCGCGCCTACTCGACCGTCTCCTCGGTGCTCTACGACGCGGTCGTGGTGACCGGCGGCCCCGACGCCGCCCGGACGCTGGCGGGCGACGGGCTCGCGCGGCACTTCGTCCTGGAGGCGTACAAGCACCACAAGCCGGTGGCCGCGGTCGGCGCGGGGACGGAGCTGCTCGCCCCGCCGCTGCCGGAGGAGGTGACCGGGCCCGTGGACGCGCTGCGGGTGGAGCTGGGCGTGGTCGCCTCGCCGGACGCGGGGGAGGAGGGCGTCGCCGCGTTCACGAGGCTGCTGGGGGAACACCGGTTCTGGGACCGGCCGACGGCGTCGGTGCCCGCCTGACGGTGCCGCACGGGCGGGAAGCGACTGACACGGAGCGAAGACGGAGTGAAGGGAGAACAGGCGCGATGAAGGTGGGCTACAAGCTCTTCGCCGAGGGGTTCGGGCCCCGCGAGATCGTGGAACAGGCGGTCCGCGCCGAACAGGCCGGGTTCGACTTCGTGGAGATCAGCGACCACTTCCACCCGTGGCTGTACAGCCACGGCCATTCCGGGTTCGTGTGGTCGATGCTCGCCGCCATCGCCGAACGCACCGACAGCGTCGAGCTGGCCACCGGCGTCACCTGCCCGATCCTGCGCGTGCACCCGGCGATCGTCGCGCAGGCGGCGGCCACCACGGCCCTCCTGTCCGAGGGGCGGTTCACGCTCGGGCTGGGGTCGGGGGAGCGCCTCAACGAGCACGTGGTGGGCCAGGGGTGGCCCAACGCGACCCGGCGCCACGAGATGCTGCGCGAGGCGATCCAGATCATCCGCCTGCTGTGGTCGGGCGGCTACCACTCCTACGACGGCAGGTACCTGACCCTGGAGGACGCCCGGGTCTTCGACCTGCCGGAGGAGGCGCCGCCGATCGTCGTGGCCGCGGGCGGCGAGGAGGCCGCCCTGCTGGCTGCCGAGATGGGCGACGGCATGTTCTGCACCGAGCCGAGCAAGGCGCTCAACCGGGTCTACGGGGACAACGGCGGCTCCGGCCCCCGCTACGCCGAGGTGCCGCTGGCGTGGGCGACCAACGAGGGCGACGCGCTGGAGTCGGCGCGCGAGCTGTTCCGCTTCGCCCTCACGGGGTGGAAGGTGCAGGCCGAACTGCCCAACCCGGTGAACTTCGAGGCGGCCACCGCGCTGATCGGCAGGGACGCGATGCGCGACGTCTTCGCGTACGGGCCGGACCCGGACCGGCACCTGGAGGTGGTGCGGGAGTTCGCCTCGGCGGGGTTCGACCACCTGTGCCTGATCAACGCCGGGCCCGATCCGGAGGGGTTCTTCGGCTTCTTCGAGCGGGAGCTGGCCGGGCCGATCCGCGCGATGGGGACCGGCTAGCGCCTGGCCACGAAGGTTCGCCGTGATCTTGTACTTATAGCGCGTCCCGACCGTCCAACCTCGCTATAAGTACAAGATCATCGCAGGTCGGAGCCCGCGGGTCCGCTCCCCGCCGCGGTGCTCCCGCCCGCGCCGCCGATCCTGGGAGTTGACGCTGCGACAGGGTCAACTCAGCCCGCGCCACCAGGCCAGCAGGCGGCTGAGGAGGTCGTCCTCGTGGCCCTCGTCGTCGTAGTCCCGGTCTCCCGCCCGTGTCCCGGACTCCGGTTGCCCGTCCCCTCCGGACCCGCTCCTCCCGGCGCCCTCCCGGGGGCCGACGGCGACGGGTTCGCCCGGGGTGAAGGCCACCGGGAGTTCGCGGAGCCCGCGCAGGAACGGCGACGGGACCCAGCGCAGGTCCTCCGGTTCCACGGCGAGCCGGAGTCCGCCCAGGCGCTCCTGGAGCGTGGTGACCGCGATCGTGGCGGTCATCCGGGCCAGTTCGCGGGCCGGACAGGCGTGCGGGCCGGCGCCGAACATCAGGTGGGCCCGGCTGCCCCCCGCCTGCTCGCACCGGACGGCCGGATCGCGGTGGGCGGCGTCGAAGCCGATCAGCAGGGCGTCGCCCGCGCGGATGTCGGCGCTGCCGATGCGCATGTCCTGGAGGGCGATCCTGGCGGGCAGGACCTGGAAGGGCGTGTCGGTCCACATCACGTGGTCGAGTAGTTCGTGGACGGTCATCTGCGCGTCCGTGTAGGCGGTGCGGACCACCTCGTCGGTGAACAGGGTGCGCATTGTGTTGCCGATGAGGTGTGTGGTGGTCTGGTGGCTCGAATTGTTGATGAGCGCGGCCTGGTGCGCGACCTCGTGGTCGCTCAGTCCCGCGGGGTGCTCCAGCATCCACGACACCAGGTCCTGGCCGGGGGACCGGCGCTTGCGGGCCACCAGCTCGGAGAAGTACTGGTGGATGCGGCCGACGGCGTCCTCGGCGCGTTCGGCGTTCTCACTGAAGACGATGGCCGTGAGGTCGCCGAGCATGTACCCGTAGCTGTCGGAGAGCCCGTACAGGCTGTTGACCACGAGCACGGGCAGGGGGCTGGCGTACTCCGCGATGAGGTCGGCCCTGCCGTCGGCGACGAAGGAGTCGACGAGCTCGTCGGCGATCCGCCGGATCGTGCGGGCGGTGGCGTTCATGTCCACCCGGGCCAGGCTGTCCGCGATGGCCGAGCGCAGCCGGGTGTGCTCGGTCCCGTCGGCGTACAGGGCGTTGGGACGCCAGGACAGCGCGGGCCGGGCACAGGCGAGGTCGACGCGCCCCTCGGCGACCTCGCGCCAGCGGCGGGTGTCGCGCGAGAAGAGGTGCTGGTTCTGTAACACGGCGAGGTTCTCGTGGTAGCCCAGCAACAGCCAGGCCCGGACGCCGTTCTCCAGTTCGACCGGGGCCACGGGTCCGTGGCGTTCGCGCAGCGCGGCCCAGAGGGCGTCGCGTCCGGTGTCGGGTGTGGTGCCGTACAGCCGGGTGGTCGTCATCGAACCGATGCCCTCTCTCTTGGGGGAGATGGTGTGCCGGTGCGGTGACGGAGGGGAGAAGCGGGATCACTCATTGTAGGAGGGGCGGAGTTCTTTTTTCAACACGGCGCAGAAAAGGCGCTCATGCATTAGTGACAAATGGTATTAAATGAGCTTTTTCTGAGGTGCACGCATGCCGGATCCCGGGGCTCAGCGCCGCGGGGGAGCCGCTCCGCGGCCGGAGTCTGCCACGGGGATGCGACAGTTTCGCGAGCGTTCGCAAGGAGGTTCGAAAAGGCCGCTTTTTGTCATAGGGAGTCCGTAGTGTTCTCTGTGTGAGCGATCGATGGAGTACCGACGACGTATGGGCTCTGGCTCCGGACGCCTCCTCCCGTAAGGCCGCCCTCAAGGTGGCCAAGGAGTCGTCCTGGCCCGAGCGCGGAGCGGTCGCCGCCCCCTCCGGCGGCACCTCCGCCGTCTGGGGCGAGTGCAAGGGCAGCGGTTCCAAGCCCTACCTGGCCGCCGTCCACCTGGACGGCGCGGGTGGGACCGCCTACAAGTGCAGCTGCCCCAGCCGCAAGATTCCCTGCAAGCACGTCCTGGGCCTGCTGGCCCTGTGGGCCCAGGACAGCGTGGCCGACCGGGAGGAGCGGCCCGAGTGGGTGGCCAAGTGGCTCTCCGGACGGGCCGCCCGCCAGGCGAAGGCGGACGGTCCGGCGGCGCCCGCCGACCCCAAGAGGGCGGCCGCGACCCTGCGTAAGAGGGAGGAGGCGGTCGGGGCCGGGGTCGACGAACTCGGCCTCTGGCTGCGCGACCAGGTCGACGCCGGGCTGGCGGAGGTGCCCAAGCACGGCTACGACCACTGGGACCGCATGGCCAAGCGCCTGGTGGACGCCAAGGCGGGCGGCGCGGCCTCCCTCGTCTCCCGGCTGCCCTCCGCGGCGCGCGGGGACAGCTGGCCTGAACGCATGCTCGAAAGGCTCAGCCTCCTCCACCTGCTGGTCAACGGCTACCGCGCGGGCGACGCCCTCGACGAGCGCGTCCGCGGTGCCGTCCGCTCCCGGGTGGGCATCACCGTCAAGGCCGAGGAGGTCATCGCCAGCGGCGAGCGCGTCCGCGACACCTGGCGGGTCCTGGGCTGGCGCGACGCCCCCACCCTGGAAGCCGACATGCGCGTGCGCCGCCTGTGGCTGCGCGGCACCGCGACCGGGCGCGTGGCCCTGTACCTGGCCTTCGCCCGATCCGGCCAGGCGCCCACCACCCCCTTCCGGGCCGGCACCGACGTGGAGGCCGAGTTCGCCTTCTACCCCGACGGCAACCGCGTCGCCCCCGTCGGCGACGGAGTCACCAGTGACGCGGCCCCACCCGAGGGCGGCACGGTCACACAGGCCCTCGACTCCTTCGCCGCCTCCCTCGCCGAGGACCCCTGGCGCGACACCTGGCCGGTCGTGCTCGACCGCGCCGCCCCCGCCCGCGACGGCCGGTGGTACCTCACCGACGACGAGGGACACGCACTGCCCCTGGCCTCCCCCGAGCCCTGGCGCCTCCTCGCGGTCACCGGCGGCCACCCCTCCACCGTCGCCGCCGAGTGGACGCCCGGGACGGGACTCACCCCCATCACCGTGTGGGACCGGAACGGAAAGGCGGTCTCCCTGTGACCCCCGACCCCCTGGCCGCCGTGGACTCCTGGGACCGCCTGGTCTCCACAGCCCTGGTCGGCACCTCCAAGCGCTCCGTCCCCGACACCCCCGACCTGCCCCCCATCCCCGAGGACGAGGACTCCGTCGCCCTCCTGGACCGGGCGGCCCTGATCGCCGTCCGCCGCGCCGCCGGGTACACCCCCGCCACCGGGATCGCGCCGGTCGAGCCCGGAGCCGAGGACGAGCGCCCCGAGCCCGGACAGGCCGCCACCACCCGGCTGGACGGCCTCCTCACGACACGGGCCGAACTCCTCCCGGAGTGGCTGGAGCTGGTGGCCGCCTCGGGACGGCGCGTCGCGCACTCCAGCGTTCCCGCCCTCCTCGAGCAGGGCGCGCGCGACAGCCAGCTGCGCCCTGCGCTCGCCGCCGCGGTCGGCACCCGCGGGCACTGGCTGGCCGGGCTCAACCCCGCCTGGTCCTACATGCTGGCCGAGTCGGTCCCCACCGACCGGTTCAGCGAGCGCGACTGGGGCTGCGGCACCCCGGGCGAGCGCCGCCGCGCGCTCGCCGCGCTGCGCGCCACCGACCCCGACCGCGCCCGCGAACTGCTCGGCGCGGTCTGGGCGGGCCTGGCCAAGGCCGACCTGCGCCGCCGCCTGCTGGAGACCTTCGCCACCGGGCTCGGCCCGGCGGACGCGGAGTTCCTCGACCGGGCGCTGGACGACCGCAGCGCCAACGTGCGCGGACTCGCGCTGTCCCTGCTCACCCGGCTGCCCGACAGCGTGCACGCCGAGCTGCTGCGCGGCCGCGTCCGCGCGCACGCCTCGCTAGACGCGGAGGGGGCTCTGCGGATGGACCCGGCCTGCGCCGACGACTCCGCCATCCGCCGTGCCCTCGCCCTGGCCGCGTCCGACGGCCGGGGCGAGGGCACGAACCAGCGGCAGGAGAGAATGTGGGCGCTGGTCACCCACACACCGCTGGATGTGTGGCCCGGACTCGTGGGCACCGATCCCGCCGGGGTCTTCGCGGCGGTGGTGAAGAGGCCCGGAGGGTACGGCAGGAACAACTGGCTGTTCGGAGCCCTCGTCAACGCCGTGGTGGTTCAGCGGGACGCGGAATGGGCCGGGGCCGTCCTCGGAACGGTCGGGGCCCAGACCATGCGCCATCCGAACACCGGCCAGCTGTTCCAGCTGACGAGTCTGCTGGGGCTGCTGCCGCCGCGGGAACGCTGCGAGCTCGTGTGCGGCCTCCTCGACGACTCCGCCCCCCTGATCCGCTGGGGGGAGCTGCTGCACGCCACGCACGGACCCTGGACCCCGGAGCTGAGCACGCGGGTGATCGGACGCCTGCTCACCAGGGCCCCCAAACACGACCACCACGGATACCGGGAGCTGTGTGAGGCCGCGGCCGCGCACATGGCCCCGGGGTACGTCGCCGACCTGCCCGGCGAACCCCCGATCGACACCTCCGCCGACGCCTACCTCCGGCTCCGGGACACCCTCCGGTTCCGACTCGACATGCACAGGGAGCTCAGTTGACCACCTCCACCCCCTCCATCCGCACCGACGCCGCCCAGGCCATGCGCCCGCACGCGGAGCAGACCTACTCCGCCGAGCTGGAGGCGCTGGCCAAGGTCGACGACCGGCAGCGGCCTCCGGGCTGGAAGCTCTCCCCGTGGGCGGTCACCCAGTACCTGCTGGGCACCACCCTCGACGACGGCACCGAGATCAGCGCCAAGTACATCGGCGCCCGCCGCGTCGTCGAGGTCGCCGTGGCCACCCTGGCCACCGACCGCGCCCTGCTGCTCATCGGCGTCCCCGGCACCGCCAAGACCTGGCTGTCCGAACACCTGGCCGCCGCTGTCTCCGGTGACTCCACGCTGCTCGTCCAGGGCACCGCCGGAACCTCCGAGGAGGCCGTGCGCTACGGCTGGAACTACGCCCGGCTGCTCGCCGAGGGCCCCTCCGAGGCGGCCCTCGTGCCCAGCCCCGTCATGACCGCCATGTCGCGCGGCTCCATCGGCCGCATCGAGGAGCTCACCCGCATGCCCTCCGACGTGCAGGACGGTCTCATCACCGTGCTGTCGGAGAAGGCCCTGCCGGTGGCCGAGCTGGGCATCGAGGTGCAGGCCCAGCGCGGCTTCAACATCATCGCCACCGCCAACGACCGTGACCGCGGCGTCAACGACCTGTCCAGCGCGCTGCGCCGCCGGTTCAACACCGTGGTGCTGCCCGTCCCCGACAGCGCCGAGGACGAGGTCCGCATCGTCACCCAGCGGGTGGAGCAGCTCGGCCGCGCCCTGGACCTGCCCGAGGTGCCCACCAGCCTCACCGAGATCCGGCGGGTGGTCACCGTCTTCCGCGAGCTGCGCTCGGGGGTGACCGAGGACAACGGCACCAAGGTCAAGTCGCCCAGCGGCACGCTGAGCACCGCCGAGGCGATCTCGGTGATCACCAACGGCATCGCGCTGGCCGCGCACTTCGGCGACGGGCAGCTGCGCCCGGCCGACGTGGCCGCGGGCATCCAGGGCGCCGTCGTCCAGGACCGGGTGTCCGACGGCGTGGTGTGGCGCGAGTACCTGGAGACCGTCGCGCGCGGGCGCGACGGCTGGGGCGAGTTCTACCGCGCCTGCCGCGAGGTGGGCGCCTGATGGGTCGGCCCCGACTGGACACGAGCGGGCTGCACGTCCTCGGCGTGCGGCACCACGGCCCGGGGTCGGCCCGGGCCGTCCGGGCGGCGCTGGAGGAGATCAAGCCCGACGCCGTGCTGATCGAGGGACCGCCGGAGGCGGACGCCCTCACCTCGCTGGTGGGTGAGCTGGAGCCTCCGGTGGCGCTGCTGGCCTACCTCGCCGACACCCCGAAGGGGGCCGAGCCCAGGGCTGGCGAGGGCTGGGCGTTCTGGCCCTTCGCCAGCTTCTCCCCGGAGTGGGAGGCGCTGCGCTACGCGGTGGAGAACGGCGTGCGGGTCCGCTTCTGCGACCTGCCCGCCGCGCACACCCTGGCCGAGCGCGTCGCCGAGGCCGAGGAGCGGCGCCGGGCCGAGGAGGAGGGTGCCCGAGCCGAGGGCGGCTCCGAGGATCCGGGGGCTGAGGAGGCTCCTGGAGACAGCGGAGTTTCCGGGACCGGTGGGAACGCCGGGACCGGAAGCGGCGACGAGAACCCCGGGGCCGCTGGGAACACCACGGCTCCCGGGGACACCGAGGCGGCCGGAGCCGGCGCGGCTGTTGCGGCACAAGAGACCGACGAGACCGACGGAACCGAGGCATCGGAGACCGCTGACGGGACGGACGGCGGCGAGGTCGGTGAGCCGGAGCGGATCCGGCTGGACCCCCTCGGAGTGCTCGCCGAGGCCGCGGGCTACGACGACGCCGAGCGCTGGTGGGACGACGTCGTCGAGCAGCGCAGGGACGGGGAGCCCTCCCCGTTCCCGGCGATCGCCGACGCCATGGCCGCCGTCCGCGCCGAGTCCGGCCCCGAGACGGAGCGCGACGCGCGCCGGGAGGCGTACATGCGCCAGACCCTGCGCGCCACCCTCAAGGAGGGCCACGAGCGGATCGCCGTGGTCTGCGGCGCCTGGCACGCACCCGCCCTGCGCGACCTGGCCGACCACCCGGTCAAGGACGACACCGCGCTGCTCAAGGGCCTGCCCAAGGTCAAGGTCACCGCCACCTGGGTGCCCTGGACCCACGGGCGCCTGGCCGCCTCCAGCGGTTACGGCGCCGGGGTCGCCGCCCCCGGCTGGTACCACCACCTGTTCACCGCGCCCGACCTGCCGGTGCACCGGTGGCTGACCGACGCCGCCCGCATGCTCCGGGAGGAGGGGCTGGCGGTGTCCTCGTCCCACGTCATCGAGGGCGTGCGGCTGGCCGAGAGCCTGGCCGTGCTGCGCGGGCGACCGCTCGCCGGACTCGACGAGGTGGCCGAGGCGCTCACCGCCGTCCTGTGCGAGGGCGAGCCCACCCGGGCCGCCCTCGTCCACCGCCGGATGGCCGTCGGCGAGCGGATGGGCGCGGTGCCCCCGTCCACGCCCATGGTCCCGCTCCAGCGCGACCTCATCGCGTTCCGCAAACGCCTGCGGCTCAAGGCCGAGCCCTTCGACAGCGACCTCGACCTGGACCTGCGCAAGGACAGCCAGCGCGAACGCAGCGTGCTGCTGCACCGGCTGCGGCTGCTCGGCGTCGAGTGGGGCGTTCCCCGCATCCCCGACGGCGGGCAGAAGGGCACCTTCCGGGAGTCGTGGCGGCTGCGCTGGGACCCCGACATGGACGTGGCGCTGATCGAGGCCAGCCGGTGGGGCACCACCGTCGCCTCCGCGGCCACGGCCCGGGTGGCCGACCTCGCCGAGGACGCGGCCCTGCCCGCGCTGACCTCCCTCACCGAGCAGTGCCTGTTCGCGGACCTGGGCGAGGCCCTGCCCCGCGTGCTGTCCCTGCTCACCGACCGCGCGGCCACCGACAGCGACGTCACCCACCTGATGGAGGCGCTGCCGCCGCTGGCCCGCTCCGCCCGCTACGGGGACGTGCGCGGCACCGACAGCGCCTACCTGAGCACGGTCGCCGAGCAGATCCTGCGGCGCGTGTGCGTCGGACTGGCACCGGCCGTGCACGGACTGGACGACAACGCGGCGGCGCAGTTCGTCCGGCGCATCGACGCCACCCAGGGCGCCGCCACCCTTCTCGGCGGGGAGGGCGCCCAGGCCTGGACGGCGGCCCTGGCCGCCCTGGCCGTGCGCGACACCCTGCCCGGCCGCATCGCCGGTCGGGTCAACCGGATCCTGTCCGACTCCGGACTCGTGGACGCCGACGAGCTGCGCCGCCGCCTCGGCCTGGCGATGTCCCCGGGAGCCGAACCCGCCTCGGCCGCCGCCTGGCTGGAGGGGTTCCTCCAGGGCAGCGGGCTGATCCTGGTGCACGACGACCGGCTGCTCGGACTGATCGACGCCTGGCTGCTCTCCCTGCCCGAGGAGCGCTTCACCGCGGTGCTGCCGCTGCTGCGGCGCACCTTCGGGGCCTTCGACGGCCCCGAGCGCCAGGAGATCGGTGCGGCCGCCCTGCGGCTCGGGACGGCGCCCGTCGCCGACCGGACCGCCCCGGCCCGCGTGGACGTGGACACCGGACGCGCGGCCCCGGCCCTGGCCACCGCGCTGGCCATCCTCACCGACGGAAAGGTGCGCAGATGAACGCCGTGGACGAGCGGGAGCGCCGCTGGAGGCTCGTGCTGGGCAGGGAGGCGCAGTGCTCCGGCGGGGTCGGCGCCTCCGGCCTCAGCGCCGCCGACCAGGGGATGGACGGGGCCCTGGAGGCGCTCTACGACAGCGTCGGCCCTGGCAGGACCAGCGCCCAGCGCTCCGCCGGGCTCGGCGGCTCGGCGCCCCGCGTGGCACGCTGGCTGGGCGACATCCGCGAGTACTTCCCCTCCACCGTGGTGCAGGTGATGCAGAAGGACGCCATGGACCGGCTGGGGCTGCACCAGCTCCTCCTGGAGCCGGAGATGATGGAGGCCGTCGAACCGGACGTGCACCTGGTGGGGACCCTGCTGTCCCTCAACCGGGTGATGCCCGACCAGGCCCGCGAGTCCGCCCGCGCGGTGGTGCGCCGCGTGGTGGACGACCTGGAGCGCCGGGTGGCGCAGAAGACGCGTTCCCTGGTGCAGGGGGCGATCGACCGGTCGTCCCGCACGCACCGGCCGCGCCGGGCGGCCGACATCGACTGGAACGCGACCATCCGCCGCAACCTGGCCCACTACCTTCCCGAGTACGACACGATCGTGCCGCAGACGTTGGTGGGGTACGGTCGCCGCAGCCGGGGCGTGCAGAAGGACGTGGTGCTGGCGATCGACCAGAGCGGATCGATGGCCTCCTCGGTGGTCTACGCGAGCGTGTTCGGCGCGGTGCTGGCCTCGATGAAGACCCTGCGCACGTCGCTGGTCGTGTTCGACACCGCGGTGGTGGACCTGACCGAGCAGCTGACCGACCCGGTCGAGGTGCTGTTCGGCACGCAGTTGGGCGGCGGTACGCACATCAACAAGGCCATCGCCTACTGCCAGGGGCTCATCACCAAGCCGAACGACTCGGTCTTCGTGCTGATCAGCGACCTGTACGAGGGCGGTGTCCGAGCGGAGATGCTGAGGAGGGTGGCCGCGATGCAGGCGGCCGGGGTCCAGGTGGTGGTGCTGCTGGCGCTGTCGGACGAGGGCGCGCCGTTCTACGATCGACAGAACGCGTCCGCGCTCGCCGAGATGGGGGTGCCCGCGTTCGCCTGTACCCCCGACGCGTTCCCCGAGCTGATGGCGGCGGCCATCCAGGGGCAACCCCTCACGTCCTGGGTCGAGAAGCACCAGGACGCCTGATCCGGGCGGGCGGGGCCGTGGCGGTCCCCGCCCGCCCCCTTCGTCGGGACGCGCCCCACGGATGATCTTGCTCCCAGAGGCACAGTGAGCCGCCCACAGTGACGCCAGGAGCAAGATCATTGAGGAAGGGAATCCCGCACGCCACACCAGCAGCTGCGGCCAGTCCACTCACTATGCTCGCCCACGAACGGTGATCCGCTCCGCGGCCGGACCGAGCGGCACCGGTTACCCCCACCTCCGGTCGGGAGAGCCCTTGAGCTACGACGTGGTGGCCCTGGTCGCCGAGGAGCCCGACGAGTACGCGATCGTCCACGCCCTTCAGAACGTGGACCCCGAGCTGAGGCTGCACTGGCACGGCCACACCCATGTCATGCAGATCCGTGACGGGGACGCCCGTCTGCTGGCCACCCTCGAACCCGGGCAGCTGGTGGAGCGTCCGGACGCGGTCGCGCGCCTGCTGGGGCCGGAGGCCGTGGCGGGGCTGCCGGAGAGGTTCTGGTGGGTGGAGACACGCGCCCGCCCCGACGAACGGGGGCGGGAGGTGGCGCACCGGTTCGCCGACGGGCTCGCGCTGCGGCTCGGCGGGGCGGTGTGGACCTCGGGGCAGGCCGACTTCGGCCTGTGGGAGGAGCCGGAGCACCCGGCGGTCGAGCGCACCGCGACCAGGGCGCTCCTGGTCGCCCAGGACCGGGCGGTGGTGCCGTTCTCGTCCTGGCTCAGCGACGCGGTGGCCACGCAGGGCGGGGAGAGAGCGCTCCAGGTGCTCACCCCGCCCACCGCACGGCTGACCTACGCGGTGCGCACCTTCGCGGCCGGATCGCTGGGGCGCTGGGTGGTGCGGGGCGGGGACGGCGGCCACTACGACGGCATCACCGGCCTGCCCCTGCGCTGGGACGACGAGCAGGGGTTCCGCGCGGACAGGGAACCGGTCGGGCTGGCGTGGGCGGCCGGGAAGCCGGACGCCGAGCCGGTTCCGGGGTTCCTGGCGGAGTTCGCCGAGAGCGCCGGAACGCAGGTCGTGGTGGACGTGTCCGTGCTCCACCGTGACCCGTTCACCCCGGACCCGGGCCGTGCGGCGGAGGTCGTCGCCGAGCACCTGGCCGGGACCGCGCCGTCGGCGTGGGGGCCGCACGAGCCCGCGCTCATGGCCTGGGACCGCGAACGGGTGGCCGGTTTCGTGCACGAGCGCGGACCCAGGCCCTCGATCCTGTACCTGGAGGGGCCGCTGGGCGGGGGGCGCCCCTTCTCGGGGCAGCTCCACCTGGCTCGGCGCGGGAGCCGACTCCTGGAGCGGGTGTCGGTGGTGACCGGGTTCGAGGACGAGGGCGCCGTGCCCTTCGACGCGTTCCCGGCCCTGGTGGAGGCGCTGGCGGCCGAGGGGTTGCTGGAGGGCTTGCGGGTGCGCCGCATCCCCGGACGCGCCGATGTCACCTACGTGCCGGTGTGGGCGGGACCCGCGGTCCCGGTCGGGCTCGCGGTCGGGCCGGACCGGCTGCGCCGGATCGGCACCGGCCGTGCCCAGGCGGGGCCGATCCCGGGCACGCTCGTCGGCGAGGGTGACGGTCAGGCGGTCTGGTACCCGGTGGCGGGGGAGGCCGGGGCGCCCCTGCGGGCGCTGGACCTCATGCGGCGGCAGACGGAGTACCTGTCCGCGGCTCCCGCGAAGAGGGCCTGAGCCGTTCCGGAGGGAGGCCGGTTCCCCTCTCCCAGCGTGAAAGTGACGCACGTCACTTCGATTGTTCCCATCTGCGTGTTCTACCCGGCTCGGCCAGGGATCCCACCCCTGACCACCGCCGGGTCGGTTCCTCCCGCGGAACCGGGACCGATCATGGAACGTCACTCCATATGCGCATACTGCTGTTGGAGTCCGCCAGGCGGACCACGGAGTCGACGAGGGAGGGTAGCGGCCGGATGAAGTTCGAATTGGTGGAGCCGCCGGAGGAGTCGGACGGGGACGCCGCTGTCGCCGGACCGCGGGAACCGGCACCCGCCGACGCGATCGTGGTTCTCAAGGAGTCGGACGCGACCTCCCCCAGGCCTGTGCGGGAACGCAGGGCCAGGGCGGTCGAGGGCGTGCGCGCCTCGCTGGAGCTGCTGCGGGCCCGCGTCGCCGAGCGGAGCATGACCGAGGCCCGTGTCCGTGCCGCCGAGGCCCGCGTTCATGCCGCTGATGTCCCGGAGGCTGAGCCCGGGGTCGTGTTCCACCCGCACCGGTTCGCCGCCCCCACGGCGGGAGGCCACCGATGAGCCAGTGGAACATCGACGTCTACGGGGTCTCACTGGTCCTGGGAGACCTGGGCGACCAGCTCGGCCTCGAAGGAGGCGGGTTCTCCGACACCATCGACTCCACCGCCGACGGGATCGAGATGGCGCTGACCAACGCCAAGAGCCCGCCCGTGGAGGCCGCGCTGTCCGGGTTCTTCGAGCACTTCACCGGCGAGACCGACGCCATGTTCACCCGCACCCTGTCCTGCCTGCAGGGCGCCAACGACGCGACCCTGGCCTACAACCAGGGCCAGGAGGAGATGGCCGCCGAAGCCCAGAGCCAGGCGGGCACCGGCGAGAACCTCGACCTGTGACCTGACACCCCGCCCCCGCCCCCACGGAAGGCCCCCTGGTGAGTTTCGAGCCCACCGAGCCCCAGAACGGCGTGGACCCCAACCCGTTCACGCTCATCGACCCCGACACCATCCCCTACCCCCTCACCGACGTCTGGTCCCTCAACTACGCGGCCCAGACCCTGCGCACCGGCGGGCAGGACCTCTTCGGCGGCGCCGAGGACATGTCCTCCACCTGGGGCGGGCTCCAGTCCCACTACACCGCGCCGGAGAGCGAGACGCTCTTCGCCGCGATGGACCCGGTCCTCACCCGCGGCGAGGACATCCAGAGCGATCTGGCCACCGTCGCCAGCGCGCTGGAGGACCTGGCCGAGGCGGCCACGACCGCGCGCGGCTCACTCAACACCCTGCGCATCGAGGCCCAGAGCCTGTGGAACGCCAACCACGACAAGAAGGTGTGGTGGCTGACCAAGGACGAGGAGACCGACGAGTGGGCGCTGGGCGAGAACGTCCGCATCAAGGACGCGGTCAACACGGCCTGGTCGACGTTCAACGAGGCCGAGAACGACTGCGCCTCCCGGATCTCGGCGACCTTCGGCGGGCCCGCCTACGTGTCCCCGGACCAGGCCGGCGGGGACGACGTGCTGGTCTACGGGCTGCCCACCGACGCCGGTGAGCGCGACATGTCCCTGGGACACCACCTGAGTTTTGACGGTGTCAACAGCAACATCAACGACATCACCGCATGGGCGGGGAGCGAGTTCCACCCCTCCCTGGCGGACTGGGGCAACCCCACCGGCCAGGCGCTGTGGGACACGGTGGTCACCGACTTCCTGTGGGGCTCGGCGGTGGGGCTGACGTCCAAGCTCGGGTTCTGGCACCCCGACAACGGGTGGAGGTTCGACCTGTCGGGGCGCCTGGACAACGCCGGGGCGGCCTGGAGCGACGCGTGGATGGACACGGTCGGGCTGGTCGGTGTCCACGACGAGCACGGGTGGCTGTGGGAGCCCGGAGAGGGCGGCCAGGAGGGCTGGGGCGCAGGATGGGACCGGTGGCTGGGCAATGCCGGGGACAGTATCGACGAGGTGTGGGAGGGGCACACCGCCTGGTCCACACGCGAGGACGGTGTCGCCTACTCCAACACCACCATGGCCGCCAACGCGGTGATGCTGACCGGTGGCCTGCCGCTCAAGCTGATCAAGATCGTCGCCGGAGCGGGGGTGGTCAGCTCCATGGACACTCCCACGGGTTCAGGCGGTCCGGACGCCGACGGCTCCGGGCCGGGTTCCGGTGAGGGTTCGGGCTCGGACAGCTCCACGTCGAGGGGCGGACCGGGAACGCGGGGCTGGCCCAGCAGCCCGCTGCCGGGCGCCGGGGAGGGGCAGCGTCCCACCGGTGAGCGCTTCGAGAACCCGCTCACCATGCTGAACAACTCACTGCTGGACCCCAACCAGTACCGCCCGCCCTCCTCCACCCCGATCACCCCCGTGCCCGACGGCGGCGGGGACCGGCCCTCCCAGAGCCCGTCCGCGCCGCAGCCCCAGGACAGCGGCACACCGCCCAACCGTTCCGACGAGGACACTCCGCGGCGCTCTGAGGAAGAGGACACGGAGGTACCGGGAGGACCCGAGGAGAGGCCCGGCACGCCCACATCGAGCACAGACCCAGACAACGATTCCCAGGACAATGCCAGCCAAGGCAGCACTGAATTTCCGTTCAACTCTGGTTCCTTTTCCGATGAGAGTAGCCAGAGGGGTTTCTCTAATCCTGAATCCGGACGTTGGTCGAATGCTGGTGCGCTCACCAATTCAGGCGTCCCACTCGGAACGCGGTTTTCTGTCGACATCACAGGACTTGGGGCCGGGGGCGATTTTAATGTCTCCGTTGGGCGCGGGGATGCTTTCGCCTCCGGTTCAGTGGTCCCAGAAGTCGAAAATCTTCCTGGTGGTGAATCTGTTCGAGAACAGGGTGCGTTGGAATCTAATGACCAGTACGGTTCTGATATAGGTGGGAACGAAGTTCCTCTCGATGGCCAGGATGGGCGCTCCGAAAACCCAGATTCGCGATCGGACCATCTGGGGCTGGACAACTGGTCGGATCTCCCTGTTGAAATATCTGATAAGATGCCGCCTGATATTGCGGCTGAGATTCGTGAATCTGTCAATCTCGTGGCCCAGGTTCACCAATTTCCGGAGGGAATGGAAACGATTGTATTCGAGTACAGAAAATTAGAACCCGGTCGCATGGGTAGGTACGATCCACGTGAGCGTATGATCATTGTTGGTGCAGGCACCCCCAACACTCGTGAGACTCTGGTTCACGAGATCGGGCATGCCATTGATCACGCTGTGCATCATGGAAGAACCGGCTCCCCCCTGACGTTGGCATCAGGTATGCCATCAACCCCGGAGATGAGGGAGTGGGCGAGCGTGGCAAGATCTTCTCCGGAGTACAAAGATCTGGCCAAAGCCACGCCTAGACACTACGCAAGTTACCTGCGCAGCCCTCAAGAGCTCTGGGCGCGCTCATATACTCAGTGGATCGCTGAGCAGACAGGGGACAGCCGTCTTCAGGAGGATCTTCGCATGCAGCTTTCCCAGCCGGGGGTTGAGCGGTATCGTCAATGGAGGGAGGGTTCCTTCCAACCTATTGCGGCAGCAGTCGAAGCAGTTATAGAGAACGATTGGAAGTTGCGATGATCAGTCTCGTGGACGATCCGGAGAACTACACTCTTGAGGAGCTCGTTCAGATCTACCTTGACGCGGGGTACGACCAGGAGTCCGCAGAAGGATACGCTGGCATGTTGAAGGAACCTCCGGAAGGTGTGAACTTCAACTGAAGTCGTGCTGACGAGGTAGAAACTCAGGCGGTGGCAGCGCCTGACAGCACGAAGAGCGTGTGAACCTCACAGACAAGGCGAGCTGAGGTGGTGCCTGCTCATGCCTCCGTGGTGCCTGGCTCCGGGGCCGGTTGACACCGCAGACGGCGAATCAACCAGACCACCACGCCACGTAATCAAGGGTCGCCGAAATGGTCGAGTTTACTGACCTTCCCTCATGCGTCATGCGCCACACGTGTCTCTGTTGCCCGACAGTGGCAGGCGCGGAAAACACATCACCCTTCCGGGAGGCAGTCTGAGAGGGGCGTCCGGGGCGGTCGATACGTTGCCGACGTTGAGTGGAGCGCGCGGAGGCCTGACGCGGTTGTGGCCGTACGGGCGCGCGAGGTCCGAAGACCCGCGCGCCCGGATGGGTCAGCGCACGTCGGCCGTGGTGGTGCTGAGGAAGGCGTGCCACTCGGTGGGACCGAAGGTCAGAGCGCCCATGTCACGGTTTTGGGTGTCGCGGACGGCGGAGAAGCTGGGGCTGTCTGCCACCTTCACGCAGTTGGATGACGTGCCGCTGTAGGACGACTTGCGAAACGACGCCGGCGCGTGCGCGACCTCGACACAGTCCCCTTGGGACGCGCTGTAGCTGGACTTGAACCAACCGGTCACAGGGATGGTCTGATGCATCTCACGCCTCTCGTTGGTGGTCTTGCAGGATCCGTTCAAGCAGACCGCGAGTAGGACGCCCTTCATCCAGGGAAGCCGCGCGAAGCCGGTTGAAGATCGTCGCGTACTCGGTCAAATCCTCAGGGTCGGTGAAGAACATGCTTGTCGTCTGCGCTTCGGAGTAGACAGCGGTCACACCGTGCGGAGCGATCTCCATGATCACAAACGCGGGGATACGCATAGCTACGTGGGCACCGGCGGAGAAGGGGAGGACCTGGATGGTGATGTTCGGTTCCTGGGCCAGTTCGATCAGGAGTTCCACTTGGTCAACCATGGTTCCAGGAGCACCGATCTGTTGACGCAAGGCGCCCTCGGTGACGATCAACCACAGTTCTGGAGGCTCGGGGCGCTTCAGGATGCTCTGCCGCTCCATGCGCACCTCGATCTCGCGATCCACGTCGCTGGCCGGGTGCAAAGTCGCTTCGATCACGGTACGCGCGTACGCCTCGGTCTGGGCAATCCCCGGAACAAGTTGTGCCTGGTAGGACTCGATCGAGGTCGCCTGGGACTCGATGTTGGCGTAGGTCCGGTAGCTGCGCTCCAGGTCGAAGGGCTGCCAGCGGTCCGGCTGCCGGGCCTCCTTGCGTAGCGCGAGGATGCGCTCCAGTTGGTCTTCCGCGTCGTAGATCTGGAGCAGACGCTCGACGGCTGCGGGGCCTGGGACCGACCCCCGGTCACCAGGGGTCTCCCACCTGGCCAAACTGCCGCCCGTGGTGCGCGCGGCTTTCACCACCTCGTTGAACTTGCGGTCACCTCGTATGCGCCGCAGCTCCTGTGCGAGTTGCCACTGGGCGAGCGTGGGGTTGCGGTCCATTTCTGAATCCTGCCTGTTCTTCGTAGTCGCGACAACTTGGACGACTTGTAAATGAGACTTGTGTTCAAGAGTCTATTCAGCTTCCCTGTAATAGGAATCTCACCCTCTGTGGGGGGCGATCGCATAGAACGTCTCCGTGTCTGCACCGGGAGTGCCGATGAAGCCGTCGATCCAACAGTCGAACCAGCAAGATGCGAGTACGCGTACCCCGGCCGCCGAACTAGTGCTGTGGCCGGAAACGTTCGCCCGGGTCAGTGATCGGTGTCAGGGTTGACCGCAACACCAGCAGTCGATCCTGGGAGCCGCGGTGTCCGCACCCCTCAAAGCCCGCAGACTCACCGATCCTGAGGGCCAAAAACTCCAACGCATCGTCCGCCGGGGCAGTACCAACACCGTGCGCTACCGGCGGGCGATGATCATCCTGGCCTCCTCCAGCGGCAACACCGTCCCAGTCATCGCCCGTCTGGTCGCCGCTGACGAGAAAACCGTGCGCGAGGTCATCCACGCCTTCAACACCCAAGAGCTGAGCTGCCTGGACCCTAAGTGGGCGGGAGGCCGTCCCCGCCTGCTCACCCCACACGAGCAAGACCTCGTCATCCACACGGCCACGACCCGCCCGACCAAGCTCGGCCAGCCCTTCACCCGCTGGTCGCTGCGCAAACTCGCCGCGTACCTGGCCCACAAAGGCGGACCGGGCCCGCGCATCGGCCGCGAGACCCTACGGACCCTGCTCCACCAGCACGGTGTCACCTTCCAACGCACCACGACCTGGAAGGACTCGCCCGACCCCGAGGCCGATGCCAAACTCGACCGCATCGAGCACGTCATGGAGCACTTCGCCGACCGGGTCTTCGCCTTCGACGAGTTCGGCCCCCTGGGCATCCGCCCCACCGCCGGGACGGGCTGGGCCCGCAAGAACTTGCCGGAGCGCATCGCGGCTACCTACCGGCGCACCCATGGCATCACCTACTTCCACGGCTGCTACTCGGTGGGCGATGACACCCTGTGGGGCATCAACCACCGACGCAAAGGCGGCGCGAACACGCTCACAGCGCTCAAATCGATCCGGGCCACCCGCCCGGACAGCGGCCCGCCCGACGGCACAGCCGGTAACGCCTCCCGCGGCCCAGCCGGTCACCCGTCCGGCAGCCCACTCGGCCACACGCCGGGCGGCCGCCCCGCCGCCCCCGCTCGTCTCGCTGGGCCGGACCCCGCGCGAGCGCGAACTGCTCGCCCGGATGCCCGACACGCCCCGGCTGCGCTACCGGCTCGCCCATGGGGACGTGCCCGCCTGGATGATGGCCTCCGGCGCCCGGGACCCCCGCCTGTGAGAGAGGCCCGCCCCGGTCTCCGACCCCGTCTCCGTTCCCGACCGCAAACCCGTTCCCAACCGGAAACCCGTCCCCGCTCACAAGCCCGCACCCGCACCCGGCGACGGACCCAGGCCCAAGCCCCTGTCGGTTCCCCGGCCCAGGCGCGAGCGCACGCCTCCGTCATCTCTCCCGCGCAGGTCCGACCGCTCTCGCCGCCCGGCGAGCCACCGCAGGCCCCGCCGCCGTCTGGGCTGGACAGTCGCGGGCTATGCCACCGCCACCGTCACCGCCGCCGGAGCCCTGGCCCACCACCTCACCCAGTTGCTGATCTGACCCGCCGAACGAACCAGCGGACCACCATGGAGGCCGCACCGGCGCGGGGCCCGATGCGGCCACAAACGGCCAAAGCCCGGTGGTCGAAGGCCCACGGATGATAAGTACGGGAAGCGGAACGGGTAAAGACGGTCGTCGAACGCCGTATCGCCGACCTCAAGGCTCAGATCGTCGACTTCCAGCTCGTCCCCGAGCACGAGGAGATCCCCAGGCCAGGCGGAGTCATCTGGAGATCGAGCTCAAGCTCGAAGCCGACGACAGCACCGGCATCTCCAACATGAAGATGTTCTGCGTCGACCTCACCTGGGCGGTGATCGCGCACCGGGCGGGACCCGGCCCCGACTTCCTCGTCCACGACAGCAAGCTCTACGACGGGGTGAACGAGCGACAGGTCGCCCGCGCTCCGGATCTGGCCGCATGGGTCCCACGCGAGGAGGGCAGGCAGTACGTCGTGACGATGAACTCCGACGACCTCGTCAAGGCCCAGCGGATGGGCTTCGACGCTGACCCCCACGTCATCACACCGAAGCTCGACGACGCCGAGGCCGGAGGGCTCTTCGGGTTCCGCTTCTGAACCGAACCCCTCCCCGGTACGGGGCGGCGGGGCGGGGTGCTCCTGGGGCGCTCCGAGAATGTTTGTGACTCCTTTCTCTGAATTCCGTTGCCCGGATGTCCTGATCCGGCCATGGAGACTGACGGAGAAGGGCGTTGCGGAGAAGATTTCGGGTTTTATGTACCACTTTGGGCGATATCAAGGTAATTGACTCGTCGCATTGCGTGTTCGGATCCCGCCTGTTCGAGATGGCTTCTCACGGAAAGAGGTAAACCCCATCCTGTGATTCGGCTGCTCCGATAAGGTTTCGGAAACGACTCTCGCGGTGACCTCCCCTTTCCTGGTCCTCGTGCCAATGCGATGGCCAGGCCCGTGACGCATGCCGTTTCGGCGGGCGAGGGGAGAGAACAGAGTCCGTCCGATTCGGGAAGTGGTGCGGCAAGCAGGTGGAGACCGAGATCAGACCAGGTGACAGGACCGCCCTGGTGGAGGAGCTCCGCTCGCTCGCCGCGGAGGAACGGCTCTCCGGACGCGCCGTCCAGCTCACCGCGCTCGCCGACTCCCTGGCAGGGGGCGAGCGGTTGGAGACCTGGGCCGAGGTCGACCTCGGGACCGCCTTCCCCTCGGCGGAGGCGGTCGACCCTCCCGCGAGGGGCGGCGCCGTCCGCGGCCTCATCGAGGCGGCGCCCACCGCACTGGTCTTCCTGCCCGTACTGATCACCTGGGCCGGTCTGGCCCTGGCCGCCGGAGCGTACGGCCGTTCCCAGGGTGACTCCTCCCTGGAGGGCCTGTCCTTCCTGGAGCGCTGGCAGGACGCCTTCAACGGCGCGCTGCCAGCGTGGCTCGCCTTCGACCGGGTCGCCGTGTACACGCTGACCGGAATCCTCCTGCTGATCGCCGTGGTCCTGGCCCAGAACCTCCACCGCCGCTGGTCCGACAGCCGTGACGAGACCGAGCGGACCCGCCTGGTGCGCCGCCTCACCTCCGCCATGACCGCGGTCCAGTTCGAGCTGGGCGCCGTGCGTCTCGGCAGTCCGGCCAGGATCGCCAGCGAGCTGGGCAGCAGCGTCCAGCAGCTGCGAGAGGTCGGGCTCCTCGCGCAACGCGCGCAACAGGACGTCCGGACCACGCTGGAACAGGCGCAGGAGAGCCTGCGCATGGCTCAGGGCGCCATCACCGTGCTCAAGGAGGGCAGCGACGGTATCACCGGAGCCGTCCACGAGGGCCTCGACGTGGTGCACGACCTCTACGGCCGGTTCGGCGAGGTGTCCGAGGCGGTCGACCGTGTCGCCACCGCCTCGGAGGAACTGTCCCGGACCGCCGAGGGCGAACGCGTCCGGTCGCGCGAGGAACTGGAGAAGGTGGTCACCGGCCTGACCGAACAGGTGAACAGGACGGTGTCGGAGAGCCTGGCGGGACTGACCGGAGCCTTGACGCGCTCCTCCGGGGACATCAGCAGGACGCTGGCGGACGGTGAGACGGCCCTGCGGACGGCGTTGGCCGAGTGGCAGGAGACCGGAACCGGCTTTGCACACCGCGTCGAGCTCGCGGCGGACCTGTCCGGCCGGGTGGCCGAGACCATGCGGGAGCTACCCGAGGCCGTGGGGAACCTGCCCGAGGCGGTGGAACGGCTCAACTCCGGCATCCAAGCGCTGAACCAGGGGCTGGCGGAGGCCGGGGAACGGGGCGGCGGTCTGCCCGAAGCCGTCGGGCGGTTGCGTGAGGGCATCGACGCGCTCCAGGAGATCCTGGCCGAGAACGCTGAGGCCGGCTCCGGGCGGAACGCCGAAGAACCCAACGAGGACCTGGTGGCCACGTGAACGACCAGCACCTGTCGATGCCCGCCGTGGCGATCGCCGGATGGCTGTTCGCCGACCTGCTGCTGGCCTTCCTCATCATCACGCTGGGCATGGACTCGGCACCGGAGCCCGAGCCCGTCGCTGAGGCGGCGGAGGAGACCGCCGAACCCCTGCCGCACGGTTTGGACCTCGAACCCGTCGTGGTCGAGCTGGACGGGGTGTCACCGTCGGGCGCCGCCGACGGTGACGAGGAGGTCGTGCGGGAGTTGCGCGAGGCACTCGGCGAGCACGGCGTGGCCGGACGCGAGGCCGGAATGGTCCTGACCTTCGGCGCCAACGGCGGGGCGGCAGAGGGGGAGCGGTTCGCCGACGATGTCAACGCCCTGCTGCCCGAGACCCACCCCGGGGTCTTCGACGAGGCGGTCACCCGTACCTTCCACAGCCTCGGCGGCAGTCCCGGCTGGCTGCGGATCGAGATCTACCTGTTCGCGTCAACCGAACAGTCCGAATGAGCAGAGAGGGAATTCCATCGTGAGCCAGCAGATCCTCCCGTTCTACCTGGTGTGCGACGAGTCGACGTCGATGGAGGGCGCGCCGATCCAGGCCATCAACGACGCGTTGCCCGACCTGCACCACCGGATCGGTTCCAACCCGGTGGTGTCGGACAAGGCGCACTTCTCCATCATCGCCTTCAACCACGAGGCCAAGGTCCTGCTGCCCATGTCCGACCTCAGCGACCTGGAGTCGCTGCCCGCGCTGCACGCGGACGGCGGCACCTCCTACGGGGAGGCGTTCCGGCTGTTGAGGGAGACGATCACCCAGGACGTGGAACGGCTCAAGGCGGAGGGGCACAAGGTGTACCGCCCGGCCGTGTTCTTCCTGTCCGACGGCTACCCGGGTGACGACGACTGGGACGTGGCGTACAAGCAGATCACGGACCTGTCGTGGGGGCCGCACCCCAACATCCTGGCGTTCGGCTTCGGGGCCGCCGACCCGCGGGTCATCCAGCAGGTGGCCACGGTACGGGCGTTCATGGCCGACGGGACCCTCAACCCCGCCCAGGCCCTCCAGGAGTTCGCCCGGTCGCTGACGAACTCGATCGTCAACTCCGGGACCCAGGCGGCCTCCTCGCCGGACGGGGCGGTGACCCTGTCGATCCCTGACCAGGTGGCCGGGTACACCTCGCTGCCCGCCGACCAGCTCTGACCCGGAGCGTAGGAGGAGTGGGACATGGGCGGTAACCCGGACGGTCTGGGAAGGAAGGCCTTGCGCTACTTCGGGTTGGACGAGTCCGAAGGGCCGGGTGCGGGTTCGGGCGCGCGGGGCGGTCGGAGGGCGGAACGCGCTTGGAAGCCGGTGAACGAGGAGGTGCTGCCTTCCAGGAGCCAGAGCGGTGACCTGCTGGACGGTGTTCCTCCGGGACAGGGTCCGACCGGCGACGGAGGTGCGGAGAGCACGGAGCGACGGTTCGCGGACGCCCTGAACGTCGCGGACGCCGACGACACCGCTGGCTCCGGAACCGAGGAGGCGGCGGGTCCCGAGCGGCTTCCTTCGGAGACGGCTCCGGCACCGCCAGCGGGGGAGGAACCCCCGAACAGGGCCTCGCCGGACGACACGGACACGGTGGTCATGGCGCGCCCCATCCGCCCGGAGCACACGAGGGACGAGGAGGGCGCGGGGGAGGCTCCGGAAAGGACGGCTCAGGAGCCCTCCGACGGTGGAGCCCCCGCGGAGCAGCCCGACGAAGAGGGGCGGCAGGAGAACGAGCTGCAGTGGACCGACGCGGGGGAGCGGCGGGGGAGCGAACCGCAGGGTCCCGCGGAGTTCGTCCCGCCGCCCGTCCTGACCAGGCCCGTCCATGCCGCCTACCACGCCAAAGGGCTCCCGGTGCAGGCGTGGGCGGTCCCCGACACCGCCGTGGACGAGGCCGACTACGAGGGCCTGGCCATTCGCGCGGCCTCGCTTCGGGGCGACGGCCACCGTTTCAAACGGGAGTCGCGGCAGGACGCCTTCGGCCTGTACGAGCTGGCACACGGGGACGAGCGTTTCGTGCTGGCCTGCGTGGCCGACGGCGTCGGCTCCCGGAGCATGTCGCACCGGGGCGCCGGGTACGCCTGCCGACTGCTGTTCCAGGTGGTGAGCGCCCACCTGGCGGAACTCGGCGACTTCGACGACGGCGACCGCCTGCACGAGCTGTGCGAGTTGGCCGTCCGTGAGGTGGCGCTCGGGATGGCCGGTCTCGCGCGGCGTGAGGAGGTGGATCCGGTGGAACTGTCCACCACGCTGACTGCCGCCCTGGTGCGGCTCACCCCCGAGGGGGAACGCGCCGAGGCCCTGGTCTTCGCGGTGGGGGACAGCCCCGCCTACCTCCTGAGGGACGGGCGTGCGAGACCGCTGACCGGCGGGGAGGAAGAGGACACGGTGGCCAGTACCAGGACCAACGCCCTGCCCACCGACATCGGCCACGTGCACGTACGCGGATGCGTGCTGGAGCGGGGGCGGACGCTGCTGCTGTGCACGGACGGGCTGTCCGGGCCGATGGCCAGTCCGTCCGTGGCCGACCAGCTCACCGCCTGGTGGGGCGGGGAACGCGTGCCCCGCCGCACGGAGTTCGCCTGGCAGCTGGACTTCCAGGCCAAGTCCTATGACGACGACCGGACCGCGGTCTGCGTGTGGGGGCGGTGAGCATGGCCTACCACGGGATCGACGGCGCCGACGTGGACCGGGAGACCCTGGTCCTGGGCGAGGAGCTCGGCAGCGGTGGACAGGGCACGGTCCACCGTGTCGCGGGTGGTCCCCACACTGGGCTGGTCTACAAGCACTACACCCTTTCAGGGGCCGACCCGCGTGCGCTGGAGCGCCTCGTGCTGCTGCCCTACGATCTCACCGACACCGAGCGCGACCGACTGTTCGCCCTGTCCTGCTGGCCGCTGGCCAGGGTGGTGTCGGGCGGATTCCTGACCGGTTTCCTCATGCGGGAGATCCCGGAGAGGTTCGTGGGGCACATCAAGGGCGGCGGGACGCACCTCCAGGAGTTGCAGTACCTGATCTTCGAGCCCAAACCGATCTGGGGCGACATCGTCCCGCCCGACGTGCACGGCCGTCTGGAACTGGTCCGCCAGTACGTGTCCCTCTTCCAGCTCCTGCACTCGCGCGGCCTCGTGGTCGGCGACGTGTCCATGTCCAACCTGCTGTGGACCGCGTCCGGGGGCTACGGGGTGTTCATGCTGGACTGCGACGGGGTCCGCAGATCCGGGGAGAGGCCGGTCCTGCCGCAGGCGGACACCGAGTCATGGAACGACCCGGAGCAGCCCGGCACCGGGGCCGACCTGGAGACTGACCGGTACAAGCTGGCCCTGTTGGTGGGGCGGGTGCTGAGCTGTCACAAGCAGGTGCGTCCCGGAGAGCCCCTCGACATGCTCCCGGGGTTGCCGTCCGGGGTGGCCGACGCGGTCACCAGGCGCTTCGAGGCGGCGGGGAAGGGGTACGGGGGCCGTCCGGACGCCCATCAGTGGGGTGTCGCCCTCGGCGGACGTGCGGAGATCCCCGTGCGCAGGCCGCGAACCGCGGCTCCGGTGGACCTGCCCCTGGCCAGGCTCCAACCGTCGGTGGGGGCCGAACGCCGCTGGATTCCGGTCCGCCGACCAGGAGGGGACCCCGTCGCCTGAGTGGTCGGTGTCCGTGCCGGAACGTCCTGTCAGCCCCCGTCGGGTACCGCCTCCGGAAGGACTTCGGCGGGCGGTGCGGATGAGATCACCGACGCGGCCGTGGGCTCGGGGCAGGGCGAGTCCAGGTCGGTCACCGGTGTGAGGGTGACCGAGAACCGGGGTACCCGGGTAAGGCCCTCCTCGCGGTCCCACAGCAGGTCGGTGTTGTTCGTTCCGGGAAAGTACAGCACCGGACGGTCAGTGGTCAGCGGCGGTCCCACACGCTGTACCTGGGTCTGGCCGACCTCCACGCACATGACCGACGGCCGGATGCCCGCGTGGGTCAGCGGCGCACCCCCTTCGGTCCGGTAGTGCTCTGTGTGTGCTCGTCCCGTGTCAGTGTCCCTTCCCATGATTACGGAAACGGCGATCAGCCCGTAGAGAAGGACGGTGCTCGCGGGCATGAGCCAGTTGAAAAGGCGCAGGTGGCTGTGACTGCCGAGATGGAGATAACGGAGAAGCTCGAAGATCCCCAGCGGCAGGAGGAGAGCGAGGAGTACTCGTGGAAAGACGTCCGCTATCGCGTCGAACCTGTGTGCGTTGGAAAGCACCATGTCCCCTGGTGCGATACCGAAGGCCCAGAGGTAGTTGGTGTGGCGAGCGTTCCCCAGAGCAATCACCAAGGGAGCGGCGAGAGCGGTCAGAATCAGTGGGAGCCAGGTGTTGAAGTGGCCCTCGGGCATCCGTCGGAGCGTTTGTACCACCCCGAGCAGACACAAGGGGGCTACGAGAAGAAGTATGAGTCCTAGGCGGAGACCGGTCTCACTGAAGAGATAGACAGCCAGAACGACGGCGGCAACCGCTGTCAGCAGGATGAGCGGGAAGTAGAGGCGGTAACCGTTCGGGGCTGTTTGCTCTTCGGCACTGCCGGAGGGGGCCTCGACGTCAGGTGGTCCGACGACCATGAGTTCGTCTGGTCCGTTAATTTCAGGGTTGCGCTTTACGAACTCCGGAAGCAGAGAATTAGCCTCGGCCAAGGAACGGGCTTGGATACGTCCTCTGGCTCGCCATGGGAGAAGAGGGTGGGCTAGTTCTGCGAGCCATTTCTGTCGTGACAGTCGCGTCCGTGGCAGGACAGGGTAGCTCCGGGTGAAGGAGCGCTGGGGACGCAGACGGGTGGCGAAGGTGACGCGGGCGTGGGCCCCGGCTCGGTCGCAGGCGTGCCGGAACTCCGTGAGCGCTGCGCCGACCGCGCCGAGCGCTGCACCGGCGAGGGCCAAGTGGACGTCGTAACGGCCTTCGTCGGCCTTCCGTATCTGCCAGGGACGACTGCGCACCAGCGCGAGGAAGCCCGGGACGTGCTCCGTGTCGACTTCCACGCCGATGCGCACGACGTGGTCGTAGTACACCGGAAGTTCGCCCTCCAGTTCGGACACCTCGGGCTCAAGGGCCGGGGGAGACGCGGGGACGGGCGTGGGTGCGGTGGAGGCGCGGAACAGGCGGCGAAGGGGGAGGAACACGGATCTCGGCTCTCGGGGGGAGGGAGGGCTGACGCGTCAGCCTAGGGCAGTTCCACGGCACGCGACACCGGGATCGCCTGACCCGGTGGGTGCCGGTACGCCGACCCGGAGCCCACACCTGGCAGAACCGACCCACATGTCGGACGGGCCGGCCTCCCTCCGGTACCCGGAGGCTCCGACAGAAGACACGTCACCGAACAAACCCCTGAGTGGCGAGCACGACGCACGGGTCGCCGTTGAGTGTCTGGCCGAGGTCGAAGCCGGTCGTTCTACGACCGTCTCCACGCAGGAACTGAAGCGGAATGCGCCTGTGACCCCCTGCGGTCAGCGGCAGGCAGCGGTACCGAGGCTGGTCCGGCAACGGCGCGGAAAACCGCTGGCCCGTGCCGCCGGGGACCGGCTAGGCTCCCGCCCGTGCCCGAATCGGATGACGTGGCCGCCTAGCGGCGGCCGACCCCAGAGTCCTCCCGCCGCATCAGCGACCACGCCGGTGCGGCACCGCGTGCTGCCCGGCTCCTCCGCTTTGCGATGCCACGGAGCCCTTCTTGTCCACACGCGACCGCGGCGGGGTACTGCTCCTCGCCGTCCTGCTCTCCACGCTCACCTTCCCGCTGGCCATCACCGGCGCCTCGGTGGCCCTGCCCGCCGTCCAGGCCGAACTCGGCGGCGCGCTGACCGCCGCCCAGTGGGTCGTCAACTCCTACAACGCCTGCTTCGCCGCCTTCCTCGTGTGCGCGGGGTCGGTCGCCGACGCGGTCGGCCGCCGCCGCGTCTACGCCTTCGGCCTCGCCCTGTTCTGCGCCAGCGGTCTGCTGTGCCTGCTCGTCCGGGACGTCGCCGCCCTGAACCTGCTGCGCGCGGCGGGCGGCGTCGGCGCCGCGGCGGCGGTCGCGGGGGGAAGCTCGATGATCGCCGCGGCCTTCGAGGGTCCCGCGCGGACCCGGGCCTTCGGGCTGCTGGGCACGGTGCTGGGCGCCGGTACCGCCTTCGGCCCGGCCGTGGCCGGACTGCTCGTCGAGAACCTCGGCTGGCGGGCCGCGTTCGCCTCCCCGGCCGCCGTGGCCGGGCTCGTCCTGTTCCTCGTGCCCCTGCTGCCCGCCGCGCGCGGCACGGGCAGGCCCGTGGACCGGCTCGGCGCGGTCCTGTTCACCTCGGCGCTGCTCGCCTCGATCGCCGTCCTGGTGGAGGGGTCCGCGCGCGGCCCGCTGGCGGTGCTCGGGGGGCTGGTCCTGACTGCGGCGCTGGTGATCGCCTTCGTGCTCGTCGAACGCCGCGCCCGCGACCCCCTGGTGGACCTGGTCCTGCTGGCCAACCGCCGGTTCGTCGCCCACGCCCTGGCCGCTGCCGCGTTCATGGCGGTGCTCGTGCCCCTGCTCGTGTACCTGCCGTCGTACCTGATCGCCGTGGTCGGGCTGGGCGCCGGTCAGGCGGGGCTGTGGCTGCTGATGCTCACGCTGCCCACACTGCTGCTGCCAGCCCTGGGCGCGGAACTGGCCGCGCGCCTGCCCCACACCGCGGTCGTGGTCGGCGCCCTGCTGCTGTGCGCCGCAGGTTCCACGGGGATGCTCGTACTGGGCCCGGACGCCACCCCGTGGGGGCTTCTCCTGCCGTTCGTGCTGATCGGAGCCGGGGTGGGTCTCACCAACGGCGTCGTGGACGGGATGGCCATGGGGACGGTGCCCGCCGAGCGGACGGGTGTGGCGGCCGGGGTGTTCAACGCGACCCGGATCACCGTGGAGACGGTCGCCCTCGCCGCGGTCGGGGCCCTCCTGTCCGCGCTCACCGGGGGACGTCTGGAGGGCGAGCGGTTCACGGACGCGTTCCACGTCGTGGGCCCGGCCCTGGGCGGACTGGCCGTCCTGGCGGCGGCCGGGGCCTGGTTTCTCGGAAGGAAGACCGACAATCCGGCGGATTCGCCCCTGAGCTGAGGCCCGACCGGGCATCATGGGTCGCGGGAGGACCCCGATGACGCCGAACCACTGGCCCGCCCGCACCTTCATGGACCGTGTGGAGCCCGACACCGCCGCCCGACTGCTCGCGTCGGCCCCGGCCCGCCGCGTGTCCGAGGGCGAGGTGCTGATCGGGCAGGGCCAGGACCGGGAGCAGGTCCTGCTGCTGTGCCCCGCCGGAGACGGGGAGACCGCCTGTGCCAAGGTCACCTCGGTGCTGCGCAACGGCACCGAGGTGATGCTCGGCATCCGGGTGCACGGTGACGTCGTCGGGGAGATGGGCATGTTCCGCTCCAGCGGGGCCAGCGCCACGGTCACCGCGTGCACGCCCATGTCCGTGCGCGTCTACACCCACGCGGCCTTCCGGGAGTTCCTGATGCGCCACCCCGACGCCTGGGAGGCGGTGGGAGCGGTCATGGGCGACCGGTTGGCCTCGTCCGACCTGCACCGCGCCGAGTTCGTCGGCTACGAGGTGGACGCCCGCCTGGCCCGGGTCCTGGTGGAGCTGGCGGCCAGGCACGGGGCCGCCGTCCCCGAGGGGGTCGAGCTCGGGGTGCGCCTGTCGCAGACCGACCTGGGCAAGCTCATCGGCGCGCGCACGGACGCCGTCGGCAACGCCGTGCGCCGCTTCCGCCAGGAGGGGCTGTTGCTGTCGCGGTACCGGCGCGTCGTCGTCGTGGACATGGACACCCTGCGCGCCGTCTACGAGAACGCCTGATTCCGTCCCGCCCCGCGGACGCCTGCTCCGCGAACACCCGCCACCCGAACTCCTCCGAACGTCCGTTCCGTGAACCCCCGGTGTCCGGCCCACCACGGTGGCTTCCGCGAAGCGAATGACTGGTTCCGGCTTACCGGGAGAACGTCCGAACCCTCCCTCCCGACGTGAGAACTCCCGGCGCCGATCCCGGCGCGACAACGCCCCTCTCAGCCCCACGCCCTTTCTGCCAGTCCATTCGCCACGATCACGACGAGCATCAGGGCGAGCCACGGGATGCAGCGCCGGATGTGCCGGTTCTTCTCCATCGCGATTCCGGACAGCATTTCCGCCATCCGCCACACCTCGTCGCAGGTCAGCGGCTGTCGCGGACGCGGCCGGGGAAAACCCGTCACCGCCCTTCCGCCGCTGTGGAAGCGCAGCCTGGGACCCAGGGCGCGGACCAGGTGGTAGCCCGCGACGAGGAAGGCGAAAGCGCAGACCAGGACGGGCAGGGCCGCCGGAAGGGGGGCGGTGTCGCCGGTCCTCCCGCCGTTCACGAGCGCCATGGCGAAACCGACCTGGGCGACGCACAGGAAACCGATCTTCGTGTCGGCCTGGGCGACGTTGTTCTGGAAAAACGCCACCACGGCCAGGGCAGATTCGATACCGTCTGACCTGGGGGACTCCACTGCCTTGTGGGTTTCCACGGCTCCCTCTCCTCGGAAAGTGAATACCCCCGTATTGCACTCCCCTCTGGCCGGCCGGATTCCGGACTGGTCCGTGTTCCGCCGTGTGCGGCTCCTCACGCGGAACCGGGCGGGAATTGCCGACTGGTCAGGGATTCGCGTGCGCGCGCCGGTCCACACTGTCAGCGTTCCGCGATTCCACGCCAGGAAGTAGTGAGGAAATGTCTCAGATTCCCGAGTTCGGGCGGCGCGTCATCGTCACGTGCGACGCCAAGGGGTACGGCAGCTCGGACGAGCTGACCCAGCACCAGTTCCAGGAGGCCATACCCGCGCTCCTGCGCGGCGCCGCCGAGCACAGCGGACTCGACCGCGGGGAGTGGCACGTCCAGTCCGGCGGCGACGGCGAGATGGCGGTGCTCCCGGTGACCGCGGGGGAGACCCGGCTGCTCGACCGCTACGTGCCCGAGGTCGAGTACGCCCTGCGCCGCCACAACCACAACCGGACCGAGGCGGGGCGCCTGCGGCTGCGCATGGTCGTCCACCACGGATCCGCCGTGTCCTCCCCCTCCGGCTACTCCGGTAACGGCATCGTCACCGCCGCACGGGTGGTGGACAGCGACGCCCTGCGCGACGCGCTCCGCGACTCCGGCGCCGACCTCGTCGTGGCGGTGACCGCGCCCGTCTACCAGGACGTGGTCGCCCAGGGGCACACGCGGCTGCGCCCCGAGGACTTCACGCTCACCGCCGTCTCCAACAAGGAGTACGAGGAGCCGGTCTGGGTCCACGTCCCCGGCCGGTACCCGGTCGGCGGCCCCCGGCACGCGGCGGAGGGCGCCTTCCGGGAAAACCCCGGGAACACGGCTCCCCCGGCTGCCGTGCCGACCGGCGCCTCGTCCACCTCTCCGCCCGACGCCCCCTCCGCCGTGCCGACCGCCACCACACCCTCCGCCGCCACGTCCCCCGCCGCCGCTTCCTCCGCGCGGTCCGCTGTGCGGGACGCCGCGCCGGACGCGGTCCCGGACTCCTCAGGGTCCGGTCCGGAGCGGCGAGACTCCCCTGCGATCACCAACGTCCTGCACGGCGGTGTCGAGGCCTCCCACGCCGTCTTCGGCGTGAGCTACCAGGGGCGCTCGTGAACCGCCGCTCCGACGACGCCCGGGAAGCCGTCGCGGACCCGTACGCGGGACACCGGGACGGCCCCGGATCCGGCCAGAGCGCGGAAGCGGGCCGCTCCCCGGAGCGGAGCGCGTCGGACGCCCCCTCCGCCCCGCCCCACGACGACCCGCGTCCACCGGACTCCTCCGCCGTCCCCCTCCCGGGCGGCCACCCCTCCGGGGAGCCCGCGGACGCCCCCGCCCCCCGGGCAGACCCGTGGGCGGGGAGCCGGGTCACCAACGTGTTCTACGGGATGGTCAACGCCCGCAACGGCGTCTTCGGCACCGCGGACGCCGCCGGTGCCTCCGAGGCGCCGGAGGGGGCCGGCCCCTCGGTCACCGGCCCCCTCCGGGAGCACGAGGTCAGGGCCGCCGTGGAGACCTTCGCGGTTCCCGAGCGCTTCGACGACGCCCTCAAGCTCCTGGACGACCAGCGAGTCCTCGTTCTCACCGGCGGACCCGGGACCGGCAAGCGGACCGGGGCGGTCTGCCTGCTGTCGCGGACCGGCACCGAGCAGATCACCGTGCTGTCCCCGAGCCAGGCCCTGGACGCGCTGGCCGGACGCGACCTCGTCCCCGGGCGCGGTTACATCGTCCTGGACTGGTTCGGGGTGGACCGCGGGGTCTCCTCGGCCGAGCACGAGTACCTGTGGTCGGTCCTGCTCCGGCACGTCCAGGACTCGGAGGCGCACCTCGTCCTGACCTGCGACCGCAGCACCCCCGTCGGCGCGACCGCGCCCGCCCTGCCCTGGCCGCGCCCCCGCGCCGCCGACGTGCTCCGCGGACACATGCGCGGGGAGTGTGAGCGCCTCGGAACGGAGTTCGACGACGGACGCGCCGAGGCAGTGGAGGCGGCGGCCGAACGGCTCCCCGACGACCGCCCGATCACCGACCTGGTCGAGGTCGCCAGGAGGATGGCGGCGGGGGAGCCGCCCCGGGAGGCCGTCGACCGCGTCCTGCGCTCCTCCTCCCACACCCGCGTCCGCACGTGGTTCGACGCTGACCCGGACCGCAGGGACGTCGCCGACGCCGCCGCGCTGGCCCTCCTCCACGGCATCCACGAGCGCGACTACGAGCTGCTTGCCAAACGTCTGCACGAACGCGTGACCAGGGCGTTTCCGCCCCCGCCCCGGGACGATGCCGCGCCCGGCGACGGAACCGACCGCGACAAGCTGCCCGCCCTCCGGCGCAGCCGCGGCGAGGGCGGCCACGACCTGATCCGCGTGGAGCACCGCGACGACGGCTGGATGGTCCGCCGCTTCCCCGCCTTCGCCGAGGCCGGGGACCGGACCGAGGTCCTGCGCCAGCTCTGGGAGCGCTACGACGCCGACTTCTGGAACGCCGTGGAGGCGTGGACCCACACAGTCGTCCATCACCAGACGCGGAGGGTGCACCTGGCCCACGGCCTGGCCGCGCTGGCCGGGATCGCCTTCGAGGAGGTCCACGACCTCTACCTGGACCGGTGGTCGCGCGGCGGAGGGAGCCGCAGGGACGCCTGCGTCTTCGTCCTCTGGGCCATGTGCATGGAGGGCCACGCCCCGGCGGCGCTGCGCACCGTGGACCGCTGGCTGGCCCGCGGCACCCCGGCGCAGGTCGAGACCGCGCTGCACGCGTGGAGCGGCGAACTGGGCGTGAAGTACCCGACCGAGGCCGTCAACAGGTTGCGGGAGCGGCTCCTGGACCCCCGGGGGACGCACCGCTACCAGGCGGCACTCTCCGTCGGCGTCCTCTTCGGCAGCCTCGTCGACCGGGGAGGCAGCGGCAGGGCGCTGCTCCGCGGCCTCGGCGACGACCTCGCGGACCTGCGCCCGGTCGGCTCCCAGCGGACCGACCGCGTCCTCGTGCTCACCGCGGTCTGCTCCGCGCTCACGGTGGCCACCAGCGAACCGCTTCCGCAGGGGTCCGCCCACGGCGCGGACGACCCGGGTGAGGACGACGGCGACCGCGGACCGGAACGCGACGGAGACAGCGGCCGGGGCGGTGACGGCGAGGGCGGTGACGACCGGGCCGGTGACGGGGCCCGGTCCGAGGGCCGCCCGGACGACACCCGCGACGGCGCCGCCGAGCTCCACGGGTGGGAGGCCGGGCGGGGCGGGGACGCCCCGCCCGGCGGCGATCCCGCGATCGCCCGCCACGTCGTGCTCGTCCCCGCTCAGATCCCCCTCGTCGCCGGGCTGTGGGTGGAGGCGGTGCGCTACCGGCCCGCGCGCCGCCTGGCCATCGAGTCGCTGTGGCGCGCCCTGCTGGCTCTCCAGCGCAACGGCGCCGACGCGCAGGGCCACGCCAGGAGCCTGCTCGGCTCCCTGGCGGGGGCCCTGCGGCCCGACGAGCGCGAAGGCTTCCGGTCCGGCTTCGCCACCTCGGCACGCCACCGCGAGGACCCCTTCACCGACACCGTCCTCGACCTCCTGGCGGAGGTGTTCGAGGACGGTTCCGCCACCGGACCGGATGACGTTCCCGGATCCGGTCACACCGAGAAAGCGACACCGGTATGACGTCCCATCCTTCCTCCTACCCGGTCGCCGAGGAGCGCCCCCTGGGCACCCCGGGCCGCCAGGGCTTCCTGGGCCTGCGCGGCCGCCGACGTGACTCCTCCGAGCTGCCCCAGGCCTCCGCCCACCAGGTCCTCGTCTACCGCAGCGGCGGCGACTTCCACGTGGACCGTGGCGGTATCGCCCCCGACGACGGCCGCGTGGTCGACGCCGACCACGTGAGCCTGGTCGACGTCAGCCACGACGTGTCGGTCGTCGTCGACCTGTCGATCCCGTCCCTGGAGGACGACGACTTCGAGGTGCGCACGACGTTCTCGTGCACGGTCCTGGACCCCGCCACGGTGGTCAGTGAGGGCCGGGGCGACGCGCACCGCTTCCTGAGCGGCTACATGCGGCGCTACGACAAGCTGCCGCAGGTCGCCCAGCACCTGAGGCTGGAGGACATCAACGAGGTCCGCGGACTGGTGTGGAGCCACGTCAAGGCGTTCATCGACCTGTCCCCGCCCGAGGTGCGGGGGATGCGTATCGAGTACGTCGGCACCGAGGTGCTCACTCCGCACAGCCTCCGGCAGGTCCGGGGGACCTGGCGCACCACCCGCCACGAGCAGGAGGTGGAGGTGGCGCGCACCGAACACGACCACCTGATGAAGGAGAAGGTCACGGAGCACACGCACAAGATCATGGCCGGCCTCAGCGAGGCCGTCCAGAACGACACCATCAACGCGGTCATGCTGGCGCTGGCCGAGGGCCGGATCGACCCGACCGAGGTCGCCCACCGCATCACCGCCGAGCGCGAGCGCGTGCTCGCGCACCAGGCGCAGAGGGAGGACGCCGAACGGGAGGAGCGGCTGCGGCAGCAGGAGTGCACGCGCGAGGACCGACTGCGCCGCGAGGCCTGGGCCCGGGAGGACGAGCACCAGATGATGCAGATACGCTCCCAGCTCGCCCAGACCGCGATCAGGGAGAACTACGTGGACGGCTCCATGACCACCGCCCAGGTCGTGGACTTCGTCGCCCCCGAGATCTTCTCGTCGGGCGCCGCGTCGATCGGCGGCGGGCGCACACGGGTGGAGACGGAGAGCGGGGAAGGCCCCTCCGCCGGGGCGCGGGACTACCAGGAGACGGGGGAGGGCGGCGAGCCCGGGACCTCCGGGGACGCCGCCGCGGACAGGCCCCGGGGACGGCGCGCCTCCACGCGGGGACTGAGCGAGGACGACCATGACGTCTAGCACCCTTCCCCGCCCGCCAGAGCGGGAGCGGACGCCGGCCCAGGACGCGGCCGACCGCCGCGAACCCGCGGATCCCGGCACCCTCCGGGCACGCGCGGGCCGTCTGCTGCGCCGCCTGACCGGGGTGGACGAGGGACTGCTCTCCCTGATCCCGGAGGAGCGCCCCCGCTACACCCTCCAGGGGCTGGTGGTCGTGGCAACCTCCTCCATGGCCGGGATCGCGGTGTTCGTGGCCCTCCAGCGCTTCACCCCCACCCCGTGGCCGCTGCTGGTTCCGGCCGCGCTGTTCTGGGCGGGGCTCATCCTGGTCTTCGACTGCTGGATGCTCTCGACCATGCACGGCGTGCGCAAGACGGGCCGCCTCGGCGGCCTGGTGGGCCGGGTCGTGCTGGCCCTGCTGGTCAGCGTGGTCATCGCCGAGCCGTTGCTGCTCTACGCCTTCCGCCCGTCCGTCGAACAGCAGGTCAAGGTCGAGCGGGCACAGGAGTCGGACGCGTTCCGCTCGGCCCTGGAGCGCTGCAACCCCGAGTCGGGGGTACGCAGCACCGACCCCGGGTGCACGGAGGAGTACCTGCTGACCGTCGGCGGCAGCACGCTCACCGCGGACCAGACCGCGCTGGCCTCGACCACCGCCGAACGGGACCGGGTGCGCGAGCACGTGGCCACCCTCCAGGAGCGGTTGGAGGAGAAGCAGGAGCTGGCCCGGCTGGAGTGCAACGGCACATCCGGCGAGGGCCTGACCGGCCGCGCGGGCGCGGGCGTCAACTGCCAGCGGCTGCGTGGGGAGGCCGACGCCTTCGCCGAGGACAGCCGCCTCTCCGAGCACCAGGAGAACCTGCTGGACCTGGACGAGGAGGTGGAGGCGCTCACGTCGGCCACGGGAGCCTCCTCCGCCGACTTCTCCGCCGAGCGCGCCGCGCTGATCGACGAGAAGGTCGCCCAGCGGGCCGCGGAGGAGGGGGAGCACGGCGTCATCGAGGAGATGGAGGCGCTGGGCGCGCTGGCCAAGGACAGCTTCTACGTGATGGCCGCCGTGTTCCTGCTGCGGGCGCTGCTGGCCGCCGTGGACCTGTTCCCGGTCCTGACCAAGCTGTTCGGCGGCACCAGCAAGTACGACGAGCTGTACACGGCGCAGGTGGACCTGCACCGGGAGAGCCACGAGCAGAAGGTACGGGTGGGACGCAAGAAGCTCCAGGTGTGGACCGATCGGGAGATCGGCGAGCTGGAGGTGCGCCAGCAGGCCGACCGCAACGAGAACGAGCAGCGGATGCGGGCCGACAAGGTCCAGCAGCGCGCCCATTTCGAGGACGAGATCGCCCGCCAGGCCGAGCAGTACCGCCACGGCCGCAAGGAGGGCGCCGACCGGGGCTGACCGACCACGCCGGGCCGGTCCTCGCGCGGCCTGCGGGTCGTCGGTGCCATGGCGATGCGGTCGCCAGGCGGTCGCCGCCCAGATCGACGGGGCCGGAGGCGGTGGTCATGATCGGTTCCCTCGCGGAGCGGGCGGCATGGCGGTCCCCCCGCGGGAAGGCACGAGGACCGGTAGGGGGTGTCAGAGCCTGACGACGGCCCTGCCGGGAAGTGTCCCGGCGTCTCTGCCGGCGTGCACCTTCGGCGGGGTCGAGGGGGGTCCGCGTCCCGACGCGGACGTGGAACGCACCGGCGCCCCCGGGCGGGAGAACCGCACGGGGGCGCCGACGACCGGCGGGACGGAGCGGCGCCACCGCCCCGCCCTCACGGCGACCGCTACCCGGCGAGGTCCTCCTCGTCGGGGCGCGCCGAGTCGGGGCTGAGCGGGTCGTGTCCCACCGACATCAGCCGGTGCCGCCACCGCGCGTCCTCGCGGTGCGGGTCCGCCAGCTGGCCGCGGACGTACTCGGTCACCTCGCGCATCAGCTCGACGTCGGACTCGGTCACGTCCCCGCGGCGCTTGTTCAGCAGGTTCACGACCGCCTCGCCCCTCCTGGACACCGTGTGCCCCGGCTCGGTCCGGAAGGAGTCCTCACCGGAGGCGTTCGTGAGCAGCCACTCGCGCAGCTGCTCCCCGGTCATGTTCACCACCGCGTGGAACTCCTCCCACGCCTCGTCGACGACGGGATCGTGCTCAACCATGCTCTTCCCCCTCGGTTTCGGCTTCGTTCGGGATCAGGACCGTCGGCGCGCTCCCCGCGCGACCGCGTAGCCCGCGGCTCCGGCCGCGAACCCCGCGGCTCCCACCAGGGCCACGGTGCTCCGCCGCTGGTTCAGTTCCTGGAGCAGACTCGACTCGCGCGACTCGTCGTCGAACTCGCCGTGCGCGCCGAAGTCGTGCTCGTCGTCCAGGGGGCGGAACAGGTTGTCGCGCGCGGGTGGGTGGGCGTCGCGGACCTGGCTCCTGCGTCCGGTGAGCCCCAGTTGCCAGTCGAGCACCCTTGGTGCGAACCGCTGGCCCAGGACGGTGGCCACCGTCGAGATCCCCACCCAGTACCGGCGCCGCCGCGGGTGCTCGGCGCCCCAGACGATCGCCCGGGCCGCGACCTCGGGCTGGTAGACGGGGGCCACGGGGCGCGGGCGGCGGCCGTCCAGGTGCGCGCGCGTCCAGGTGAACTGCGGTGTGTTCACCGCGGGCAGGTGCACCTCCGTCACCCGGATCCCCGATCCGCGGTGGACCAGCTCCGCGCGTACGGAGTCGGTGAACCCGCGGATCGCGTGCTTGGCTCCGCAGTACGCCGCCTGAAGGGGGATGCCGCGGTAGGCCAGGGCCGACCCGACCTGCACGATCACACCCCGGTCCCGGGGCAGCATGCGCTCCAGGGCGGCCTGGGTGCCGTACACGTAGCCGTGGTAGCAGACGTCGGTGACCCGGCGGTACTCCTCCGGCTCCACCTCCATGAACGGCGAGATGACCGTGGCGAGCACGCAGTTCACCCACACGTCCACCGGTCCCAGCTCCGACTCGACCTGGGCCAGGGCCCCGCGCACCGCCTCGGCGTCGCTCACGTCCACCCGCAGCGGCAGCGCGGGCACGCCCTCGGCACGGGCCTCCTCCGCGGCGGCCTCCAGCCCCGTCTGTCCCCGCGCGAGCAGCGCGACGGTGTACCCCCGCCGGGCGAACTCCCGCGCGGTCGCCCTGCCGACACCCGCGCTGGCCCCGCTGACCACCGCGATCCGGCCGTTCGGTCTCCCGGTCACCTCGGCCACCCCCACACGGGTCGACACGGCCGCTTCCGGCCCTTCGCCCCTCCGCTACCCGGGAGCGCCGCCCGATATGTACATGCCACGGCAAGCTTCTGAGCTGTCGTTTCGCCAGGGGCGCCCCAGGGCAGTCGCACATGAGGGGTTCCCGGGAACACGACACGACTCGGAGGTGCGGATGGGACAGGGCACCACGAGCATCGGCGACCACGGCTTCCTCTCGGACTGCCACACCGCCGCGCTCACCACACCGGACGGCACCGTCGACTGGTTGTGCGTCCCCCGGTTCGACGGACCCGCCCTCGTCTCGGGGATCCTTGACCCGTGCGGCGGCGGGTGGACTCTGGAGGTCGAGGGGGCGGGCCCGGCCGGACGCGCCTACGTCGACGACACGCTCGTCCTGGAGACGCTCTGGCGGGGCACGGACACGGAGGTGGCCGTCCGCGACCTGCTCGCGGTGCGAAGGCCGGAGGAAGGCGGGTCGGGCCTGTACCGGGAGGGTTTCCTCCTGCGGGTCGTCGAGTGCCGCTCGGGGAGCACGTCCGTGCGCTCACGGCTCGACGCCAGGCCCGACTTCGCGCGTGCCGAACCCGTGTGGGAACGGGTGGACGGCGGACTGCGGGAGGCCTCGGGGCCGCTGCTGTCGGGCTCGCCCGCCCCCGCGCTCGCGCGGGACGGCGTGCCGGAGTACCGCGTGGAGCTCGCCGAGGGGGACACCGCCGTGTTCGCCCTGGACTACCTGGAGGGCGGGCGCCGTGTCGGACTGGGGGAGGGGCGGGCCCTGCTCCGGGAGACCCTGGAGGCCTGGCGGGAGTGGTCCGGGCGCATCGGTTACGACGGGGTCGGCGCCACGCACGTGCGCCGCAGCGCGCTCACTCTGCGCGGCCTGCTCCACGAGGAGAGCGGGGCCCTGATCGCCGCGCCCACCACCTCCCTGCCCGAGTGGCCGGGGGGTCCGCGCAACTGGGACTACCGCTACGTCTGGCACCGCGACGCGGCGCTCGTCGTCCTGGCCTTCCTGCGGCTCGGGCACGCGGAGGAGGCCGGGCACTACCTGCGCTTCCTGCTGCGGATGTGCGGCCAGCCGATCGACTGGGTTCCTCCGGTGCAGGCGGTCGACGAGCAGCCCCCGCCCGAGGAGGAGAGCCTGGACCACCTCGCCGGGCACACCGGGTCGAGGCCGGTCCGCATCGGCAACGACGCCTACTCACAGCACCAGCTGGACGTGTACGGGCACGTGCTCGACGCCGCGCTGTCCTACGAGGAGGCCACCGGCGGACTCGGGCGCGAGGACGTCGAACAGCTCTCCTCGATGGTCGACGCGGCGTGCCGGATCTGGCGCGAGCCGGACGACGGCATGTGGGAGGTGCGGTCGCGGCCGCGGCACTGGACGAGCTCCAAGGTCTACGCCTGGGTGTGCCTGGACCGCGGGATCCAGCTGGCCACCGAGTCCGGCAAGGCGGGCGGGGACGTCCCCCTGGACACGTGGCGCAAGGAGTTGGGCGCCATCCGCGAGGAGGTCCTCGACCGGGGCTACGACGCCGCGGCCGGGACCTTCACGCAGTCCTACTGCTCGTCCCACGTGGACGGGTCGCTGCTGCGGATCCCGCTCCTGGGCTTCCTGGACGGGACCGACCCGCGCGTGCTCGCGACCCTGGAGCGGGTGGAGGCGGAACTGGGCGGAGAGGGCGGCCTCGTCCACAGGTACGACCCCGAGACGACCGACGACGGACTGGGCACCCCCGAGGGCGCCTTCCTCCTCTGCTCCTTCGACATGATCTCCGCCCTGGTTCTGGCCGGGCGGACCGAGGAGGCGCGGCGGAGGTTCGAGGAACTGTGCGGGAGCTCGGGAGAACTCGGCCTGCACGCGGAGGAGATGGCCGCCGACGGCACCATGCTGGGCAACTTCCCCCAGGCCTTCACCCACCTCGCGCTGATCGAGGCGGCGGTCAACCTCGACCAGGCGGGGGACGGGGAGGCGCTGCACGCGTGGGTGCGCGACAGGTCGGGAGGCACGACAGGACGAAGGAGGACTGGAGCAGATGGCTGACCACAACACCACCGGGGACATCAAGGAGACGATCCAGGAGGAGGCGGAGGCCTACCGGGGCGACAGCGACCAGCCGCTCTTCGGGTACGCGGCCGTGGCCTCGGGCTACCTGACCCTGGTCGGGGTCGGACTGCTCGCCGCGCGCCGGTTCCGGGGCACTCGCAGGGCCGAGAGCGCGGGGCCGTGGGACCTGGCGCTGATGGGGCTGACCACGCACAAGCTGTCCCGGATGCTGGCCAAGGACGCGGTCACCAGCCCCCTCCGGGCGTTCTTCACCCGCTTCCAGGGGGTCTCGGCTCCGGCCGAACTGGCGGAGGAGGTGCGCGGCCGGGGCGCCCGCCGGGCGGTCGGCGAGCTGATCACCTGCCCGTTCTGCACCGCGCAGTGGATCGCCACGGCGTACGCCTTCGGTCTGGTGTTCGCGCCCGGGGTGACCCGTGGAACCGGGGCGGTGTTCAGTGCCGTGGCCGTGTCCGACTGGCTCCAGTTGGCGTACGTGCGTCTCCAGAAGGCTCAGGAGTAACGTCGAGTAGCGCTGGGTAGCGCTGATACGCCCTGGGGTTGGCGCCGTTACGTCCCGGTGGCCGGTGAGCGGGTCAGCGCCGTTACGTCCTAGAGGTAGCGCCGCTACGTCTCGGCGCGGCGGCCGGTGAGCGGGTCAGCGCTGGTACCGCTTGGGGTTAGCGCCGTTACGTCCGGGTGTTGGCCCGGTCCTGCGTTAGCGCCGATACGTCCTGGGGTTAGCGCCGTTACGATCCCGGCCGCCGGCTTGGATCGACCGGAGCCCGGAGGGTGCGGCGGAGAAGCGGGGGCGGGCGACCGATCGCCCGCCCCCGCTTCTCCGCTGTCAGGGCCGGTGACGCTTTTTCCGTCTCCCGTGTTCCCCGCAGTCGCCATGTTTCCCGTGATCATCGTGCTTCCCATGATCACCGTGGCCTTCATGGCCACCGTTACCCCCGTGCTTCCCGGGGTGCTCATGGTCTCCGTGACCGCAGTGGCTTCCGTGTCCTCTGTGCTCCCTCTGCTCCCGGCGACCTCCGCGTCCCCGACGTTCCCGGTGGCCCTTACGGCCCCCAGCGGCCCCAGTGCGCCCCTGGCCTCCATGACCCCCGTGACCTCCGCAGCAGCGCCCCTCCTCGGGGCCGTCCCCGGAGCCTCCGGTTCCGGCCACCACGGTCTCGGGCGGCTCCCCGACCATGAGCCCGAAGACCACGTGGTCGAACAGGAACGCCCACCGCTCCTGGGGCCGGTGCCTGCGCGCGTGGGCGAGGCCGAGCGCGGGGGCGACACCCAACTCGTACGCACTCCAGACCGCGACCCCGAACACCGGACCGGCCAGCCGCCACCGCCTCACCCGGCGCGGCAGCAGAGCGAACACGGTGCCCGCCGCCGCCCCGTAGCCCCAGTGCGCCAACTCGATCGCGGCCTTCCTCCGCTCGGGGGGAACGCTCTCCAGCAGGGCGGGCACGCCCTCCGCCAGGACGGCCTCGGGCGGCGTGCGCTGCGTGAACCCCATACCGACCTCGACCTGCCGCATACCGCTCATGGCCATCGCACCCGTGACACCCCGCACAGCGCCCCTCAACCACGGGTGCTTCGGAGGCGAATCCGACTTCCTGCCCATCTCATGGCTCCCTTCGCGCGCACCCTTGCTTGTACCTCCCTGACCGCCCCACGGCGTCTCCACACGCCCCGGCCCGGGAGTGGGTTGAAGGCGGGGCCCCTGGGTAGTTGTGGCGACCACATGACCGGAGCCGAGGAGGCCGTTCGGGGGTACGTATGGAGGCCCGCAGGGGCACGGACGGGGTCGGACGCGCGGTGATGGCCTGGTGGCACGTGCCCGGACAGGGGCCGCCGGTGGTCTGCGTACACGGAGCGGGGATCTCCTCGCGCCAGACGCTGCCCGTGGTCACGGCCCTGGGGGGAAGGACGCCCGCCTGGGCCGTCGACCTGCCGGGGTTCGGCGCGAGCACCGCGCCCGACCACACGCCCACGGTCACCGGGCTCGCGGACGCCCTCCTGGAGTGGCTCCGCGTCCGCGGGATCGAGCGGCCCTGTCTGCTCGGGCTCTCCCTGGGAACGCAGGTGGTCGCCGAGGCGGCGGTGCGTGCGCCCGACGAGGTGGGAGCGCTCGTGCTGGCCGGGCCCACGACGGACCCCCGGGCTCGCTCGCTGCCCGCGCTGGCCGCGCGGCTGCTGCGCGACGGCGTGCGCGAGGACCTCTCCACCGTGTTCTCCGTGATCGCCGACTACTGGGACGCGGGACCGCGCCGGGACGTCCGCAGTCTTCTGGCCAGCCGTGAGCACCGGATCGAACTGGTCCTGCCGAGGGTGACGCAGCCGGCCCTGGTCCTGCGCGGGGGCAGGGACCCCCTCTGCCCTGAGCCCTGGGCACGGGAGGCCGCCCGACTACTGCCCCGCGGACGGCTCGTGACCCTGCGCGGACAGCCCCACGCGCTCACCGCCGCCGCCCCCGAGCAGGTCGCCGACCTGGTCGAGGAGTTCGTGCGGGAGGCGGTGCGGGACCGAGGAGGGGCATAAGACCCACGGAATCCACGGGGTCCAGGAAACCCACAAACCCCACGAGATCCACAAGACCGACGAGACCCACAAACCCCACGAGGTTCAGGAGAGCCACGAGACCGGTGAAGTCGAAGAGGGCCGTGGCGGGCTCCGCACAGGCCACCGGCACGACGCGCGTCCCGTCCACCCTCGGCGCGGGCAGGGACCTCACCCCCGACGAGAGGGCGTCCCGGATGTGCGGACGGCGGCCCGCTCCGTCCCGGCCGCCAGGGTGGCGGACCGCCGGGTCCCTCAACGGCGCCGGAGGCGTCGGACCGGTCGGGGAGAGGAACCAGGATTCGGAGACCAGATGGCAGTCGAACGGCTGAGGAGGACCGCGGCCAACGCCCGCGAGGTGCTGCGCCGGGTCGTCGAACGGCGCGGCTACGAGCGCGAGACCGTGGTCATCATCGCCAAGTGCGTCATCGCCTCCACCGGAGCCTGGGTCGTGGGCGCGCTCATGGTGGACTCGTCCCAGGTCGGGTTCGCCCCCTTCTCCGCCCTCCTGGTGGTGCGGCCCAGCGTGTACGGGTCGGTGCTCCAGTCCCTGCGCTACGTCCCCGCGGTCTTCCTCGGCGCCCTGATCGCGGGCCTGACCGGTCTCACCGTCGGGCTCAACGTGTGGTTCTTCGCCCTGGCCGTGCTCCTCGCGATGGTGGCGGGACAGTTCACGGTCTTCGGCGACCAGGGCAAGCAGATACCCGTGGTGGCGTCCTTCGCGCTCGCCGGAGGCACCGCGGGCAGCCCCGTGGACCTCGGGACGCTGCTGCTCATGGTGCTGGTGGGGGCTGGGGCCGCGGTCGTGACGAACACGGTCCTCGCGCCCGCCATCCGCTTCCGCGACGCCGAGAGCGCCGTGTTCGACTTCGCGGACGGCCTGCGCGACCTCTGCCGGGAGATGTCCGAGGCGCTCCGCGAGGGCAGTGAGGGCCTCGGAGACGCCAGCTACTGGGCGCGGGTCGCGCAGGGGTTCGACAACACCGAGCGCAATGCCCGGGAGTCGGTCTCCCAGCAGGAGTACCGGGCGCGCCTGAACCCGCGGCGGCTCCTGGCCGCTCCCTCCCCGAAGAGAGCGCCGAAGGCCTACTACGGCTGGATCCTCGCCCTGGGCCGGTCCTCACGCCACCTCCAGTCCCTGATCCGCACCCTCCGTGCCGCCAACAACGGCCGGTCGCGCTTCCCCGAACCGAGCGACGTTTTCCTCCGCGAGTTCGCCCCGCTCCTGGACGCGGCCGCCGACGCCCTCGCGGCCGTCCACGAGGCCGGGGAACCCGAGCGCGACACCGTCTCCGCCGACCTGGACTCCTGCCTGGAGGGAGGACTCCGGCGGATCGACCGGGCACGGGAGCGCATGAGCGAGGACTGGGACTCCGAACGCTGGCCCGTGCACAGCGCGCTCCTCACCGACCTGGAACGGATGCTCGAGGAGTTGTGGGAGGGGCACGAGAACAGCACGGAAGGGGCGTCCGGCGGCGCGGCGGGGTAACGGCGGCGCCAGGGGGAAGGGAAGGGACATGGAACCTTCAGCGCGGGCGGGGCCGTTGCTCCGTACCGCCTCCGTCCTCGGCGCCCTCGTCCTGCTCGCCGGGTGCGGCGCCCAGGGGATCACCGGCGGCGCGGAGGGGGACGGGCCGGGCGGGACGGACGGCCAGCAGGAGCCGGGCGGGCACGACGGCTCCGCCGGTACCGCCCCCGGCCAGCCCGAGGACGTCGCCACGGGCCTGGAGGTGCCGTGGGGGCTGGCCTTCCTCCCCGACGGCTCGGCCCTGGTCGCCCAGCGCGACTCGGCGGAGGTCGTCCGCGTGTCCCCCGACGGCTCGGTCGCCGACGTCGGCGCCGTCGAGGGAGCCGCACCGAACGGTGAGGGCGGCCTGCTGGGGCTGGCCGTGGACCCGGGCTTCCCCGGGGAACCGTACGTGTACGCCTACCACACCGCGGACTCCGACAACCGGATCAGCCGGATGGAGTACGACCCCGAGGACGGGGACGGGGGCTTCGGGGAGACCGAGGTCATCCTCGACGGCATCCCCTCCGCCTCCTACCACAACGGCGGCCGGATCGAGTTCGGCCCCGACGGTCTGCTGTACGTCGGCACCGGGGACGCGGGCAGGGAGGGCCTGTCCCAGGACACCGACTCGCTGGGCGGCAAGATCCTGCGGATCACCGCCGACGGGGACCCGGCTCCGGGCAACCCCTTCGGCAACCCCGTCCACAGCTACGGCCACCGCAACGTCCAGGGCCTGGCGTGGGACGACGAGGGGAACCTGTACGCCACCGAGTTCGGGCAGAACGAGTTCGACGAGGTCAACCTGATCGAACCGGGCGGCAACTACGGCTGGCCCGAGGTGGAGGGCACCGGAGGAGGCGACGAGTACGTCGACCCCCTGCTGACGTGGAGGCCCGCGGAGGCCTCGCCCAGCGGCGCGGCGGTCGCGGGCGGCTCCCTGTGGGTGGCGGCGCTGCGCGGCGAGCGCCTGTGGGAGGTGCCGCTCACCGGTGACGGCGGCGTGGGCGAGCCCGTCGACCACCACCAGGGGGAGTACGGCCGCCTGCGCACGGTGGTGGCCGCCCCCGGCGGCGGCGAGCTGTGGCTGACCACCAGCAACCTCGACGGGGTCGGGGAGCCGGCCGAGGGGGACGACCGCGTCCTGCGGGTGCCCCTGGAGTAGGCGTCCCCCCGAACCGGCGCGCGCCAACCCGTCATCCCGTGCGGGCGCCCCGGAGGAATTCCAGGCCTCTGACCAGTACAAAAGGGAGTACCAGCGGTAAACTTCCGTTTTCGCGCCCTCCCCGTGGGCACGGGCCGGACATGTCCTCATCAGGCTTACCAGGTAAGGCACGGCGCTCGGCGAAGGACGCCCACGCGGCGGGCCGACGCGCGGGACGCCAGGCGGCCCACAGCACCTGGCTGCGCGGGCTCGCGGGCGTGGGCTTCGCCGCCACGGGCCTGCTCTACCTCATCATCGGCTACCTCGCCCTGCGCATCGCCTTCGGCGACAGCGGCGGCCAGGAGGCCAGCAACAGCGGCGCACTCCAGCTCGTCGCCCAGAACACCGGCGGCATGCTGCTGCTCTGGGTCGCGGCGGCGGGGCTGGTGGGGCTCACCGTGTGGCAGGCGGTCTACGCCGCCGTGGGCCTGGAGAAGGCCACCAAGCGCATCGCTTCCGCGGCCCGCGCGGTGGTCTACGCCGTGCTGGCCTCCAGCATCGCGGGCTTCCTGCTGGGACAGGGCTCGCCCCAGTCCCAGGACAGTCAGTCGGAGGCGCTGACGGCCCAGGTCATGGCGCTGCCCTTCGGCCGGTTCGCGGTCGGCGCGGTGGGTTGCGGCGTGATCGCCGTGGGCCTCCACCAGATCTGGAAGGCGGTGACCCGCCGCTTCACGCAGGAGCTGGCGCTCGGCGCGCTCACGCCGCGCCGACGCAGGGCCGTCGTCACCGTCGGCGTGCTCGGCATCGGGACCCAGGGCCTGGTCCTGGCCGCCGTCGGCGTCTTCTTCCTTCAGGCCGCGATCGCCTTCGACAAGGACCAGGCGGTCGGGCTGGACGGCGCGCTGCGGGCCTTCTCCCAGACCCCGGCCGGGCCCTGGGCGCTGGTGGCCGTCGCCCTGGGCGTCGCCGTCTACGGCGCCTACTGCTTCTGCCAGGCGCGCTGGCAGCGCTGAACCTCCCTCCCCTCCCCGGACACGACGGACGGGGCCCCACGCTCTCCTGAGGGGCCCCGTCCTCCAAGGGGGGTCTTACGGCGTGGGCGGGCGCGCCGTCGTCGCCCCGCCCGCGGATCAGCTACAGACCGAACCGTTGAGGGTGAACCTCGCGGGCACCGCGTTCGCCCCGGACGTCACGGTGCCGATGAAGCCGAACGTCACCTCGTCGCCGGGGTCGATGGTCCCGTTCCAGTCCGCGTTCACGGCGGTCACCGCGTGCCCGGCCTGCTCCAGCGCGCCGCTCCAGTGGCGCTCCACGATCTGGCCGCCGGGGAAGGACCACACCAGCTCCCATCCCGTCACGGGCTCGTCACCCGTGTTGCGGACGGTCACCTGGGTGTTGAAGCGGTCGTGCCACTCGCCGTGGACCACGTAGTCGACCTCGCAGGAGGACCCGGCGGGCAGGGAGGCGTCGCCCTGGTCGGCGACGAACCCGGACACCCAGGCCAGCGTGGAGTTCCAGTTGATGGTCAGCTCGTTGGTCGCCCACGAGTCGATGTGGTCGATGTAGCAGAACTGGGGGGCGCACCCGTCCAGGTTGGCCTGGGCCACCGGGTCCCAGGTGCCGGTGTCGGAGTTGGGACCGCCGGACAGGGTTCCCTCGGGCGGGTTGGGCAGGCTCGGGTCGAGCTGGTTGGCGTACCAGCGGCTGTGCTGGTTGACCGCGTCGTTCTCGCCGTACCCGGTCACGTACGACTGGTTGAGGGCGTTGCGTCCCAGGACGTAGTCCATGCCCTCCAGGACCGCGTCGCGGAAGCGCGTGTCCCCGCCGATGTCGTAGGCGCTGGCCATCACCACCATGTTGTTGAGCACGAGGTTGTTGGAGCCCCAGGCGAAGACCCCGCCCTCGGGGTCGTAGGCCAGCCCGTAGGCGTGCTCCGAGGCGTCGGCCAGGTACTGCTCGGCCCCCTCCACGACGGAGGCGCGGACCTCGTCGCGGCCGTCGAGGCCGCTCGGCACGGTGGCGAGCTGGAGGCGGCCCAGCGGGGCGGTCCAGCGCCAGTCGAAACCGGCGGAGGTGAACACGTCGGCGGTGTGCAGCTCGGACGAGACCACCGCCTCCTCGTAGTCCCCGTGCCCGGTCGCCAGGTACAGTTCCGCGGCGGCCCAGTAGAACTCGTCGGCCACGTTGTCGTCGTCGTAGGCGCCGCCGCCCTCGCCGCCGACGGTCGCGTAGCGCTCGGGTTCGGCCATCGCGGCGTCCCAGGCGGTCTCGGCCGCCTCCAGGCAGGTCGCGGCGAAGTCGGCGTCGTGGGGGGCGAACACCCGGGAGCACTGGGCGGCGGTCGCGGCCAGGTTCAGCGTGGCCGCCGTCGACGGCGGGTGCAGGTAGCGGGGCTGGGGGTCCTCGGAGGGCAGCAGGGGCAGGCCGGTCCAGCGCTCGTCGTGGACCTTGTGGTGGGCCATCCCCGCGAGTTCCTCGCCCTCGGGGACCTGCATGGACAGCAGGAACTCCATCTCCCAGCGGGCCTCGTCCAGGACGTCGGGCACGCCGTTGTCCCGCTCGGGGACGGACAGGGTGGAGTCGGCGACCCGGGCGGGGTTCCCGGTGGGCGCGGTGTGCGCGCGCTCGTAGACGCTCATCAGCTGGTGGACGGAGATGCCGCCGTTCACCACGTACTTGCCGTGGTCGCCCGCGTCGTACCAGCCGCCGGACACGTCGAGCGAGTAGTCGCACGGGGCGGAGGGGTGGCAGGTGACGTCGGTGTCGCCCTGGTTGGGCTCCACGCCGACGTGCCCGGCCTCGCGTCCGTACCCGGGGGCGAGTTCGTCGAGGATCTCGACGCCGCTGCGCTGGGTGTAGTAGAAGTCCAGGGCGTCCGTGGCCAGGGCGGCGTAGGGGTCGGCGGTGATCCCGAAGGGGTGGCTGGTCTCGCCGTCGGCGGTCAGGGTGTAGCCCTCGCCCGTCCCGGTGAAGCCGCTGAAGTCGACGGTGTGCACGTTCTGACCGGAGGACTCGTCCAGGCCGTACGGCACGGTGTCGCCCTCGGCCACGACCGCGCCCTCGGCGTCGGCCAGCTGCCAGGGCAGGGCCTCCTCGGCGTCGGTCACCACGGTGGCGTTCTTGGGGCCCTGCGGGAGGTAGCCGACCTGGTTGACGCGGACGCGCGGGCCCGTGTCGGGCTCGTGGACGGGGGGTTCGGCGCCGCCGAGCAGCGACACGTCGTCCAGGCAGAACGTCCAGTCCTCCTCGGCCCCGCCGATCTGGAAGGCGAGCTGGGCGTCGGCCATCTCGGCGGACGCGGTGAAGACGTACTCGTAGCCGGTCGCCGTCGGTGTGAGCACGGGGCGCTCGTCCAGTTCGGTGCGCCAGGGGTCGACGGGCTCCTGGACCAGCGCGCGGACGGGCAGGCTGTCGGCGCCGGAGGCGGTGAACGTGAGGGAGTAGGACTCCCCGGCCACGAGGGGGATGTCGTTCTGGCCGACGATCTGGTCCCACGGGTTGCTGGTGCCGCCGGGGACCGCGACGCACAGGGCTCCGTCGTCGCTGACGGCGAGGTCGATCCCCTCGGTCGCCCACCAGCCGGTGGTGCCGTCGGCGAAGTCGCCGTTGGTGATCTGCTCGACCGGTTCGTCGTCGGCCTGGACGGGGGAGGCGACGAGGAGGCTCGTGCCGAGCGCGGCTGCGGCGCCGAGCGCCACCGCGCTGTTTCTTCGTGCCGGACTCACGGGGGTCCTTCCGCTGGGGGGTAAGCGGCCGGAAGCGCTGGGAGCGCTCCCAATAGTATGACCATTGTTGTGGCGCGTATCACAGGTGTCAATGGGGGCACGCGCACGAACCAGCGGGCGGCGGAAGCGGTGGAAGGAGCCCGGGGCGGGCAGGCGGTGGCGAAGGGAGGGAAAGCCCTGCGGCTGGGGAGCGGAGGCGAGGGCGGACGAGCGTGACCGGCCCGCGGCTGGCGGGCGAGGGCGGACCCGCGACAGGGAGGCGGGCGGGCGAGCGGGTCCGGACCGGGAGAGCCGGACCCGCTACCGGGGTCAGTCCTTGAGCAGGCCCTGCGCGACGACATCCTCGACCAGGGCGCGGCGCACCTCGTCGGCGTCGCCCACGTGCCCCAGGTGGCCGGTGGCGGCGCGCAGCTGCGTGCGGACCGCCTCCACCACGGCGTCGCTGCGCAGCACCTCGGCGACGGGGGCCGCCTCGACGGCCTCCTTCCACTTGCGCAGCGTGTCCAGCCGGCCGCGGTCGACGGCCTCGCGGGTGATGTGGAACAGGGCGTCGATGTTTTGCTGGTAGGCGTCGGCGTCGGTGAGGTCGACGTCGATGACCTCCACCGGCTTGTTGCCGCCGTCACCGTCGGGGCGCAGGTGGTAGACCTTCCAGAGGCGGCCGTTGGTGAGGATCACCCACTCGGCGCCCTCGTCGACGGCCAGGCGCCGGGACACCTGGATGTTGCGCTGGTCGAGCTCCTGTCCGACACGGCGCACCTCCACCGGCGCGAACAGCTTGCCGTCCAGCATGATCGCGTAGTCGATCGAGTCCCCGCTGGTCCGGTACTCGGTGGTCATGTCCTGGTACTTGCTGAAGTTCAGTCCGACGCTGAAGAAGTCGGCGACGAGCATGCGGGTGTCGCCGTCGTTGGCGTCGCGCTCCAGCAGGTCGGCCAGCGGCCCGGAGAGGCGGTCGACCGCCGCCGCGACCCGGCCCCGGACCGAGGTCTCCCAGCTCAGGGTGGTGCTGGTGAACTCGCCCGTTCTGGCCATGACCTGGGTGTCTTCAGCGTCCATGAACATCCGTTCCCGTGTGTGTCGAGGAGCCCCGCCGTACGGCCTTCGCCGGGACCGGAGGAGCGGGTTGCAGGGGGGAGGAATCCGGCCACGATGCTACAGCTCACGCCGCTGACCGGGCACCTCCGGGACCGAGGGGAGCGCGGCTCCGGCGGAGCGCGTCCCGTGGGAGCGGCACGTATGGGACGGAAGGAACAACGGACATGTTGCGGTACTAGACTGGCGCGGCTCTCGAACCCCCTGTAGAACAGGAAAACGTTGGCTTCCCGCTGCCCCTACGCCGAACTCCACGCCCCCGAGTTCCACGCTGATCCGCACGACGTCTACACGCGGATGGCCAAGGAACACGGCTCCGTCTTCCCCGCCGAGATCTCCCCCGGGATCAGCGCATGGGTGGTCGCCGACTACGCGCTCATCACGGCCTGGTGCAGGGACACCCGCACCTTCCGGCGCGACTCCCGCCTCTGGCTCGACTGGTCCGAGGGGCGCGTCCCCGACGACGCCCCCGTGGCCGCGATGATGGCCTACCGCCCCAACCTGCTCTTCGCCGACGACGACGCCCACGCCCGCCTCAAGCGGTCGGTGGTCGACTCCCTGGGCCGGGTGCCCGAGAGCCGTGTCGGCGAGAGCACCCGCCGCCACGCCGACAGCCTCATCGACGCCTTCGTCGAACGCGGCAGCGCGGACCTGGTGTCCGAGTACGCCCGCCTGCTGCCGCTGCTGGTGATCTGCGACCTCTTCGGCTTCTCGCGCGACGTCGGCGAGCGCGTCCTGACCTCGCTCATCGACCTGTGGGACGGCAACGACGTCGTGCGGGCCAACGCCGAGTACGAGCGCGCCCTGTCCGACGCGATCTCGCAGAAGCACGCGTCGCCGGGGGAGGACGTCACCACCTGGCTGCTCCAGCACCGGGCGGGGCTCACCGACGAGGAGATGCTGCACCAGCTGGTCGTGACCATCGGCGCCGGCGCCGAGCCGACCGCCAACCTCATCACGGCCGCCACGCACACGATTCTGACCGACCCCGAGGTGAGCCGGGCCCTCAACGGCGCCCTGGTCGGGATCGACGAGGTGGTCGAGCAGGTCCTGTGGCGCGAGCCGCCCATCACCAACTACCCGGTCCTCTACCCCGTGCGCGACGTCGAGATCAGCGGCGGACGGAGCATCCGCAAGGGGGAGCCCATCCTCCTCGGCTACGCCGCGGCCCACACCGCGATGGCCGAGAACGGGCCCGACATCGAGCACGTCACCCGCGCCCACCTGGCCTTCGGGGTCGGCCCGCACCGCTGCCCGGCCCACGGGTTCGCCCAGGCCATGGCCCAGGTCGGCGTGGAGGTCCTCACCAAGCGCCTGCGCGGCCTGCGCGTGACCGACCCGGCCCCGCGGTGGCGCGTCTCCCCGTTCGCACGGGCCCTGGCCGAACTCCCCGTGGAATTTCCGCCCGACTCCCCGAAGGGAACACCGCGATGGCAGCAGACATCCCCGTCCTCCACCCCTACGACCTCCACCGACAGACAGCCGGACTCCGGGGTCGCGGCCCCGTCGTCGAGGTTGAGATCACTGGTGGCGTGGTTGTTCGGGCGCTGACCGGCCACGACGTCGTCATGGAGGCCCTCGCCCACCCCGGCGTGCGCAAGGAGGCGCGGCACTGGCGGGCGTGGGCGCAGGGCGAGATCCCCATGGACTGGCCGCTGATCTCCTGGGTGGCCCCGGACAACATGCTCACCGCGGACGGCGACCGCCACCGGCGTCTGCGGACCCTGGTCTCGCAGGCGTTCACCCCGCGCCGGGTGGAGGAGCTGCGCCCGAGGATCGCCGAGATCACCGCCGAACTGCTCGACGACCTCGCGGCGGCGGGGCCGGGACCGGTGGACCTCAAGGCGGCGCTGTCGCTGCCGCTGCCCATGACGGTCATCTCCGAGCTCTTCGGGGTCGGGGCGGAGCACCGCGGCACCCTGCACACCCTGATGCGCCGGGTCTTCGACGCGACCACCACCCCGGAGGTGGCCGCCCAGACCAACGCCGACATGCAGACCTTCCTCGCGGAGCTGGCCGAGCGCAAGTCCCGCGAGCCGGGCGACGACCTCACCAGCGCGCTGCTCCAGGCACGGGCCGAGGGCGACGAGCGGCTCTCCCACACCGAACTGGTGTGGACGCTGATCCTCATGATCGGCGCGGGCTACGAGACCACGATGAACCTCATCACCAACGCCGTGCACGCGCTGCTCACCCACCGGGACCAGCTGGAGCTGGTGCGGTCCGGCGGCGCCTCCTGGGACGACGCGGTGGAGGAGACCCTGCGCTGGGACGCCAGCATCCAGTACCTGCCGCTGCGCTACACGGCCGAGGACGTCACCCTCGCGGGCACGCACGTCCCCGAGGGGGAGGCGCTGCTCATGGGTTTCGGCGCGGCGGGGCGCGACCCCGGGCGCCACGGCGACGACGCGCACGCCTTCGACCTCCGGAGGGAACAGCGGGGGCACCTGGCCTTCTCACACGGTCCGCACTTCTGCCTGGGCGCGGGGCTGGCCCGGCTGGAGGGCGTGACCGCGCTGGAGGCGCTCTTCACGCGCTTCCCGGACCTGCGCCTGGCCGAGGGGGCGGAGGTGGAGGAGTCCCCGTCCATCGTGGCGAGCGGTCGGACCGCGCTTCCCGTCGTCTGGGGATGAGGGAGCCCGGGGCTGAGGCCGTCCGGCCCGGGGACCGGCTTCGGCCCCGGGCCGGGTGCGGTCCCCCGGACGGACGGGCGCGCGGGCGGACGCGGGAGCGGGTTCCGCCCCGGGGCCGTGCCCGGGTCAGGGACCGTGACTGGACCCGGTGCCGGGCACAGGAGCGGGACCGGGCTCGGACAGCATGCTCCGCAGGCGGAACTCCCGCGGGCTCAGCCCCCGCAGCCGCTTGAAGGCCGTGCTGAACGAGGACGGGTCGGCGTAGCCCACGGCTCCGGCCACCTTCGCCACGCTCAGGTCGGGGTCCGACAGCAGCTCCTCGGCGGTGTACATGCGCCACTCGGTCAGGTAGCCCAGGGGCGACTGGCCCATGACCTCGGTGAAGCGCTTGGCGAAGAGCGCGCGCGACACCCCCGCCCTGGCGGCCAGCGCGCCCACCGTCCACGCCTCGTGCGGACGCCGGTGGACGGCCTCCAGCGCGGGGCCGGTCACCGGGTCGAGGGCTCCCCGGTACCAGGCGGGGGCGTCGGCGCCCTCCTGCTCGAACCAGCAGGCCAGGCTGCACACCAGTCCCATGTCCACGACGCGGTCGACCAGGGCCTGGCCGCCCGGGAGGTGCCGCCGGGACAGGGCGTCCTTCGCCGCGTCGAGCCAGAAGACGTTCTCGGGCTGCTCCTCGGTGAGGACCAGCGTGGGCGGCAGGGTGCGCAGCAGCCGCTCGTGGCGGCTCCGGGTGGCCCGGTAGGCGGCGACGATGAGGGTGGTGACGCCCGGGGGGACCTGGTCCGGGAGGCCGCCATTCGGGAGCCCGGCGAAGGAAGGCCCACCGTTCCGGAGCCCCTCGTCACGGAGCCCGCCACCCCGGAAACCGCTGTCACGGAGCCCGCCGTGCCGGGGGAGCCCGCCCGGGGGACCGCCGTCCGGCCCGTACCCGGGGTCCGGTTCGAGACAGGCGATCTCCTGGTTCCGGTGGGGACGGCGGAGTGAGGCGGGGTCGTCCGCCAGGTGGAAGGGATCGGGGCCGCGTACCAGCGCGGTGTCGCCCGCGCCGATCCTGAGGCCGGTCCCGTCGGGCAGGACCAACGACCCGCCGCCGCTGATCACCGTCAGCATGGTCAGCGGCGCGCCGCCGGTGAAGCGGATCGTCCACGGCGGATCCAGCGAGGCCTGGCTGACGGAGGCGCCCGCGGAGCGGATGCCGCTGAGCATGTCGCTCAAAGGGTCCATGGAGGCGAGTGTAGACGCACGTGTAGACGCACGCCAAAGAAACGCAGCTTCTCAGCTATGGAACGTCCACGTCTGCTGGTCTGTACTGGACTCATGAACCAAGAGTCCTTCACACCTTCCGAGCCCTCCGAAGCCCCCGCGTCGACCGGGCGCACCGCGCTGGTCGTGGTCGCCCACCACCGTCCGGACTCCCTGACCGCCGCCGTGGCCGGACGGGCCGCTGCCCGCCTGGAGGCGGCCGGATACCGCGTCGACCTGCTCGACCTGCACGCCGAGGGGTTCGACCCCCGTAACAGCGAGGCCGACGAACCCGACTACGGCGACCGGGACAAGGTCTACTCCGACGAGGTGCACGCCCACATCCGCCGCGTCCACGCAGCCGATCTCATCGTCCCCGTGTTCCCCGTGTGGTGGTTCGGGCTACCGGCCCTGCTCAAGGGCTGGATCGACCGGGTGTGGAACTACGGCCTCACGTACGGCCGCAGCAGGTCCCCCATGGCGGGGAAGCGGATGCTGTGGCTGGGCCTGGCCGGTCTCGTCGAGGGGGACACGAACACGGACCTGGTGCTCGACCTGCTCGACGGGCCCCTGCGCCGGGGGATCTCGGAGTTCTGCGGGGTCTTCGACGTCCACACGGCCGTGCTGTTCGACAGCGAGGCACAGGACCTGTCCGGCGAGGCCCGGGAGCGCCACTACCGGGAGCTGTTCGCCGAGGCCGAGGCGGCGGTCGACAAGCTCGTCATCGGATGACCTGGAGGGGCCGCCCCCGCGCTCGGCGGTGGGCGGCCCCTCGGTCCGGAACGGCTCACAGCGGCCGCACGCGGTCAGGCGTTGGTACTGACCAGGTGCTCCACGAAGGAGCGGTAGTCGCGCAGGGCCACCCGCAGCGACTCGGTGTCCGTACCCTCTCCCTCGTTCCACGCGGAGCGCAGCGCGGAGCGGCGCTCCTCGATCTCCGCGACCACGGCGTCGGCGACCTCCGCCGCCAGCGCGTCGGCCTCGCGCACGGCGCCGTGGGGGTCGTCGACGAACCTGCCCTGGGTCGCGTTCCAGCGCTCCCGGACCCGTTCCAACTTCGCGCCCTGCGTCCGGGGCCCGGCGGCCGCGTCCGAGCGGTCCGCTCCGGTGCCCGGTTGCTCCGGCACCCGGCTCGGCGCGGTTCCGCGCACGCCCGGCCGGGCGTGTCCGGAACCGGCGGTTGGGGTACCAGCGGTGCCGATGTGCTCAGCACCGGCCGAACCGGTGCTGCCAGGACCGGCGGTACCGGGAGCACCGGTGTAGCCGGTGTCCGGGGCGCCGGTGTGTCCGGCGGGTCCGGTCCCGCGCCCGGGGTCGTTCACCTCGGCGTCGACGGTCACCGGCTCCGCGGTGCGGGGGCCGGTCCCGGGGCCGGGCGTCTGCGCCGGGTACTGCTCCGGTTCGGTCTCCCGGCTCCTGCCGGGACCGGGTACGCGTTCCACCATGTCGTCCGCCTTCTCGTGTCGTCGTCGGTTCCACGGAGCGCCGCCGAGGCCGGTCACAGACCCGCCTCCGGTCCCCTCTCCCGGTTCGGCTGCTCCACGGCGGTCCGCTCCGTGCTCGTGGCAGGAGCGGTGTGGTCGACCGCGGTCCGCTCCGTGCCCGGGCCCCGGGTCGTCGTGCCGTCGGCCGTCGGCAGGCCGCCCAACAGGGACTCCACCAGGCCGCGGTAGGACACCAGCTCCTCGCGCAGGTGCTCGGTGCCGGTCTGGCCCGCCTCGGCGGGGCGCCCGGCGGCGTGCGCGCGGCGGAACCCGGTGACCGCGGCGGAGTGGTCCACCGACAGGTCGTTGAGGCGCTGGTCGAAGGCCGCGTCACCGTCGGCCGCGGACGCGGGGCCGGGGTAGCCGCGGTCCGCCATGATCGCCTCCACCAGTCCGCGGGCGTCGCGGACGGCGTGGACGGGATCGTCGACGAACTCCTGCTGCACCGCGGCCCACGTCTGGGTGTGCGCCACGCGCTGCTGGTCGCTCAGCTCGCGGAGCGTCATGTTGTCGCGGCGGCGGAGCCTCTCGGACAGGTCGTTCTCGGCGGCCGTCCTGTTGCCGTGAACCTTCACGGCGCGGTCGTACTCGGCGCCGAAACGCTTCTTCAGCCGGGCGGTGCGCCGGGCCGGGAGGATCGAGGACCGCGCGGCGATCGCGATTCCTCCGGCGATGACGACCACCACCACTAAGGCGATGATGACAATTATTCCGGTCTCCATTGGAGCACCTCCTGTCATATCGCACTGCCCCCCAAGGCCGACCCAAAACTTGGCCACGGTTCAGTCAGGTGCCCGTGGTGGGCGTACGTGCAGGTGAGAGGCGTTGCGACGATATTACGAGACTATCACGAAAGGTGGGGATTACGGCCTCCCGGCGGAGTGTGCGCTGGCGGACGCCGCGCGGGGAGCCAGAGGGGGGCGTCCGCGGAGGAATGCGTTCTTCCTTTCCGGGGAATTCTCGTTTTCACCCTCCGTGGCGAGGGGGAATTCCACCGGGCCCCGTGCGGACAGGGGGTGTGCGCCGAGCCTCCGGACACGGAATCGGGTCCTGCGCGCAACCGGTCAGGGCGTGGCACGCGGAAGGGTGATCGTGACGACGGTGCCGGAGGGGCCGCTGTCGATCCCCACCCCGCCGCCCTGGGCCTCGACCATGGAGCGCACGACCGACAGGCCGAGCCCGGAGGTACGTCCCGATCCGGTGCTGCGGGTGGTGACGAACGGTTCGAACACGTGGGGGAGCACCTCGGCGCTGATCCCCGGGCCGTCGTCGGCCACGGTGAGGATGATCGTGTCCTCGCCGCAGCGGGCGGTCACGGTGGCGCGGGTGCCGGGCGGGTTGTGGTCCACGGCGTTGGCGGTGAGGTTGGCCAGGCACTGCTCCAGGCGTGACTGGTCACCGAGCAGGACGTCCGGCGGTGGCTCCTCCAGGGTGACGGCGTCGGCGTGGGGCAGGGCGTCGAGCCGGGCCCGCACGTCGTGGAACAGGTCGGGCAGGAACACGGCCTCGACGCGGACGTCGATCTCGTCGCCGCCGCGGGCCACCGCCATGAGGTCCTCCAGCACGCGGCGCAGGCGGTCGAGTTCGGAGCGCACGACCGCCGCCTCCGCGGTGCCCAGCAGTTCCAGGTGCCCCTCGGCGACGGAGAGCGGGGTGCGCACCTCGTGGGAGATCGCGGCCAGGTACCGGCGCCGGTTGCTGTCGGCCTGCTCGATACGGGTCAGCATCTGGTTGATCTCGGTGGCCAGTTCGGCGATCTCGTCGCGGGTGGAGGGCACGGGGACGCGGGTGGCCAGGTCGGCCGGCGAGATCGCCTTGGCGGCGTCGGAGACCTCCCGCACGGGGCGCAGGGTGCGCCGCACCACCAGCCACAGCACGACCCCTCCGCCGACGACTCCGATCGCCCCGGCGAGTCCGGCCCACAGCAGGACGGTGGCCGCGGTGTCGCGGGTGGAGTCGAGCGGGGCGGCGACGGTGACGACGGCCAGGGTGTCACCGGCGTCGTCGACGACCCGGGTGTCGAGCACCCGGAGCGGGCCCGCGTCGGTGTCGAGCGTGCGGACGGTCCCGGGCTCGGGCTCGGGGGCGTCGCCGCCGCGCATGAGGCCCGCGACGCGCGAGGGGCCCCCGGTGCTCTGCAGACGCACGTCGTTGACGGTCACCAGCGTCACGTGGCGGGCCCCGCTGGGGCGGACGGCGAGCGCCTGGCGGGCGGCGCGCTCGGCCTCGGGCCCCGAGACCACGCCGTCGAGCCCGGCGGCGGCGGGCAGCCGTCCGTCGAGGGCGTCGCCGACCAGCGCCGACTCCTCGCGCAGCAGGCGGTCGATGTCGCCCAGGCCCGACACGCGCACCAGTTCGTAGGTGAGCAGGGCGACGCCGCCGATGACCAGGGCCATGACCATCAGCGACCGCAGGACGACCCGGCCGGTGAGGCTCACCGAGCGCCGTCCCCGAGCCGGTATCCGGCGCCGCGGACCGTCTGGATGCGCTCGCCGCCGAGCTTGCGGCGCAGCTGGCTGACGTAGACCTCCACCACGTTGGAGGCGCCGTCGAAGTCGTAGCCCCAGACCCGGTCCAGCAGTTGGGGCCGGGAGAAGACCTGCGTCGGATGGCGGATGAGCACCTCCAGCAGCGCGAACTCGCGGGCCGACAGGTTGACGGTGCGTCCCTCCACCGAGGCGGTGCGCGCCCCGAGGTCGAGCACCACGCCGCCCGCCGCCAGCACGTCGCCGCGTTCCTGGCCGCCGCCGCGCAGCCGGGCGCGCACACGGGCCAGCAGCTCGCTCACGCTGAACGGCTTGACCATGTAGTCGTCGGCCCCGGCGTCGAGGTTGGCGACCCGGTCGCTCACGGCGTCCTTGGCGGTGAGCACGATCACCGGCACCGAGGGGCGGCGCATACGCAGCCGACGCAGCACCTCCTCCCCCGGGATCCCCGGCAGCCCCAGGTCCAGGACGACGAGTTCGACGTCCGAGGACAGCGCCATCGTGAGTCCGTCGACCCCGTCGTCGGCGGCGAGCACCTGGTAACCGGCCGTCTCCAGCCCGCGCCGCACGAAGGAGACGATCCCCTCCTCGTCCTCCACCACCAGAATCGCCAAGGCCGTGCCCCTCCCCGTTCCCCCGTGTCACCCCCACCGTGGCGGAGGCCGCTGAACCGTTCCTGAGCGCAACATGAAGAAGGCCCTCATGTCGACCTCATGCCGCCATCATCGGGCCGCCGCATGCTGGGAGGTACAGAGACCTCCGAGCATGTGAGCAAGGGACCCGCGATGCAGACCAAGACCATCATCATCCTCTCCTCCTCCGTCGCCGCGGGACTGCTGGCCGTGGGCACGGTCGGCTACGTGGTCGCCGGTGACCCCGAGCAGCAGGTGGCCCCGATCGAGCTCACCGGTGTCACCGCAGGAGCCGACTCCGAGACGGGCGGGAACGGGCGGTCGCAGCAGAGCGGGCCCTCGACCCGCTCGGTCGACGGACTGGAGCAGCTCGTGGGCGAGCTGCGCGCCGGGGACGACACCGACGACTGGTCCGTGTCCGGGGTCGAGGTCGACTTCGGTCCGGAGGAGTGGCTGCTGACCAACCCCGAACTGGAGGACTTCGACGGCAACGGCACCGTCGAGCCGCTCCTGGACGAGCTGCGCGGCCTGGAGGGCACCGAGGTCACCCTGGGCGTGCGCTACGAGGCCGACGACGATGACGACGGCGACGGCGACGACGAGGAGCGCGACGACGCCGACGTGTTCACCGTCAACGGCACGGCCTTCCGCGACACCGACGGCGGCCCCGCCCCCTGGCAGAACACCGGCGAGCAGTCCGCGGCCGACCGCGAGACGGTCTCCGCCAACGCCGCCGCCGCGGTGGGCGAGGGCGCCACCACCGTCGACGTCGAGCGCCAGGACGAGGACGGCTGGGACGGCTGGGAGGCCGAGGTGCACGGTGCCGACGGCCAGGAGTACGACGTCATCCTCGACGCCGCGGGCGAGGCCGTCGACGTGCGCGCCGAGGACTGACGGCCGGGAGGCGTGTCCCGCGCGGGCCCGTGCGGGGACCGTCGGGGATCGGCGCCCTCGGGCGGTCGGGGCAGGCCGCGCCGGGGCGCCGACCCTTTCGCGCTTCCGGGGCGGCGACAACCCGGTTCCCGCACCGGTTCTCGTACTTTGGGCCGATCCGGACGGCGGCGGCGCCTCCTACCATGAACCCGTGTACGAACTCCTCCGCTCCGTGTGGAACGAGCCCCGCCCCTCGCGCCCGCCGTCGCGCACGTGGTGGGACTGGGCGCTCGTGGGCGTACTCGTGCCCGTCGCGGTGCTCGAAGGAGCCCTGCGTCCGGACCTGCCGTGGCGGTCCGTCGCAGTGGCGGTCACCGTCGGGCTGGTGCCCACGCTGCTGTGGCGCCGGACCAGACCGCTGCTCATGGTCGCGATCGCCTTCGGCGTCACGGGACTGGCCCCGCTGCTGGCGGGCGGCCAGGCCCCGGAGACGTACACGTCGGTGTACATGCTGCTCCTGCCGTACGCGCTGTTCCGGTGGGGGACCGGACGCGAGGCCGTCATCGGCTCGGCGGTCGTGCTCGCCAAGGCCTGCCTCGCGGCGGTCCTCGGAAACCTCGGCCCCGCCGACACGATCGGCGGGCTCGCCTTCCTGCTCTCGGTCAGCGCCCTCGGCGCGGCTCTGCGCTACCGGGGCAAGGCCAGAACACGCGAGCTCGAGCAGGTCAGGCTGCTCGAACGCGAGCGGCTGGCCCGCGACCTGCACGACACCGTCACCCACCATGTCTCCGCCGTGGCGGTCCGCGCCCAGGCGGGCCTCGCGGTGTCGGCCTCGCGGCCGGAGGCGGCGGCGGAGGCGCTCGGGGTGATCGAGTCCGAGGCGTCGCGCGCCCTCACCGAGATGCGCACCATGGTCCGCGTCCTGCGCCGCGACCACCCGGCGGAACTGGCGCCCAACCCCTGCGTCGGCGACCTCGAACAGCTCGCGAGCCGCTCCCGGACCGGGCCCTCCGTCGTTGTGGAGGTCGTCGGCGACCTCCACGGCCTTCCCCCCTCGGTCGGAACAGCGATCTACCGCCTCGCCCAGGAGTCGGTCACCAACGCCAGGAGGCACGCCCGCAACGCGACCCGTATAGAGGTCCGCGTCGCGGCCGACGACGAGTCGGTGCGCCTGCGCGTCAGCGACGACGGCGAGCTCAGCCCCCTGCGTCCGAGTGCGGTGCCGGGCTACGGGATCCTCGGCATGGCCGAACGGGCCGACCTGCTCGGAGGCACCTGCGAAGCCGCACCGAACCACGACCGGGGCTGGACTGTGACCGCGGTGCTGCCCCGGACCGGATCAGCCGGGTGAGCATCCGGGTCCTCGTCGCCGACGACCAGGAGATCGTCCGCACGGGCCTCGTGATGATCCTCGACGCCCAGCCGGGCATCGAGGTGGTCGGCGAGGCCGCTGACGGGCGCGAGGCCGTGGCGCTCGCGCGGAGGCTGCGTCCCGACGTCTGCCTGTTCGACATCCGGATGCCCGGCATGGACGGCATCGAAGCCACCCGCGCCCTCGCCGGTCCGTCCGTCCGCGATCCCCTCGCCGTCGTCGTCATCACCGTCTTCGACCTCGACGACTACGTCTACGCCGCCCTCAGGGCCGGTGCCCGGGGCTTCCTGCTCAAGGACGCGGGCCCCCAGCTGCTCGCCCAGGCCGTCCACGCCGCGGCCGGGGGAGAGGCGCTCATCGCTCCGGGCATCACCGCCCGACTCCTCCAGGCCTTCGCCGACACCGGGCCCGCCTCACCACTGGCGCAGCCCGTCGAGCCGCTCACGGACAGGGAGGAGCAGGTTCTCGCCGCGCTGGCGTGCGGCCGGACCAACAGCGAGATCGCCGACGAGTTCTACATCACCCTCAGCACCGTCAAGACCCACATCGCCAGCCTGATGGCCAAGCTGGGCACCCGCAACCGCGTCGAGACGGCCATGTGGGCCTACGAGACCAAGCGCGTCAGAAACGGTCTCAGGCGCGGTGACGCTTCCGGTCGGTGACCGTCCCGCACTTCCCGCTGGTGCGTCCGCTTCCGGACCCCCGTGAGCGCGCCCCTTACCCGCGAGCCCGCCCCGTGCGGAGCCCCACGGCCGAAGTACGACTTCGCTCCCGTACTTTCGGCCGACCCGGTTCAGGCCTCTGGTCCGATGAGCCGCCACCCCCTCAGCCGCGACGATCGAGCCACGACGGCGGGAGCACGACCACGTGGCACCCGTCCTCGCGGCCGCCGCGGAGCGGACGGCTGGCAGCCGAAACCAGAACGAAAAGGGGACTCGTCGTGACCTCCTCCGCCAGGACGGGCTGGCTCCTACCCGCCTCGCTGATCCTGCTCAGCGCCGTTCCGATGATCGCCGGCGGCGTCCGTCTGGGCGAGCTGACCGTCGGCGCCGAGGTGACGCCCGAGAACGCACGGTTCTTCGCCTCGCCCCTGCCCGTGGTCCTGCACATCGTCAGCTCCGTCGTGTACTGCGTCCTGGGGGCCTTCCAGTTCGCCCCCCGTTTCCGGCGCAGACGGATCGGCTGGCACCGCGCGGCCGGGAGGCTCCTGGTCCCGCTCGGCCTCGTCTCGGCGCTCTCGGGGCTGTGGATGACCCTGTTCTACTCTCTGCCCGAGGGCGACACCGGTCTGCTCACCGCCATGAGGCTCGTCTTCGGTACGGCCATGGCGCTGTCGGTCGTCCTCGGCTTCGCCGCGGTGCGGCGGCGGGACATCGCCCGGCACAGCGCCTGGATGATCCGCGGTTACGCGATCGGCCAGGGCGCGGGCACGCAGGTACTGACCCACCTGCCCTGGACCCTGGCCCTCGGCGCTCCGGACGAGTTCAGCCGGGCGATGCTCATGGGCGCGGGCTGGGCGATCAACATCGCCGTGGCCGAATGGCTCATCCGACGACGCCCGGAAGGACCGGCCCGCGGCCCCGGTGCGGGGGAGGGCCGAGCGCCTGGCGGGCAGGCGGTGCTCCCGCATCCCGACCGCGGCTGACCCGTTCGCGGTGGCGCACCTGGACGAGGGTGGCGTTCCGGGGGGGCCGCCCTCCAGACCGGAAGGCGCGGCGTCGTGCGGAGAACGTGCTCGCCACCCTGACCTCGCAGGGCCGCTCGGTCGGCTTCGCGGTCCTGGCGGCGTTGCAGGACCCCCGCAAGGAGGTCATGAACCTCCGTAACCTCTTCCCGGACAAGGTCGCGCTGCGTCTGGACGAGGCATCGCAGGTGGACATGGTCCTCGGCGAGGGAGCACGCGAACGCGGAGCGGAGGCCCACCTGATCGACCCCGCCCTTCCCGGGGCGGCCTACGTCCGCCTGGAGGGCTCACCGGCCCCGGCGCGGGTCCGGGCCGCCTACGTCTCGGACGAGGACATCACCGCCATGGCTGACACCTACGGAGTGGGATCGTCCGAGGTTTCGTCTGAGTAGGCCGCGTGAGCGCTCTTCCTCGACCGACGGCAGTGATCCCAAGCAAGCCCCAGATAGAGCACAGAGATCGCGATGCCCGTCCACACCATCCAAGCGTGTGGATCACGGAGCACGATGTACACGACCAGGAATCCACTCCACACCAGGGCCACGACCAGGCTGATCCGCATCAAGCGCCGGGACTTGTCCATGAGGTCACCTCGCGGTTGCTGTCGGGGGGTATCTGATGCCGACTCCCACGGGCAAGAGCACCCGGGCTGAGCGTCTGGCCCAACCCTTGGCGAGGGAGGTCGCCGAACAGATCGCTGCCGACAAGGGGGTGTGCATACGGCCGGTCTCCCTCAGACGTACCGACATAGCCACGGGCCAAACCGAGATCATCGACGTTCCGTGCGGGTCCACGCTGGAATCCCGGTGCCCTGCCTGTGCGAAGCGCAAGAGGTCGCTTCGACGCACTCAGTGTGAAGAGGGCTGGCACCTGGCCACCGAACCCGTGGTGGAGCCTGATCCGCCGTCCGAGGAACAACGCTCCTGGGTCGAGTAGCGTGCGATGGTCACCGCCGAACAGGATCGCGTCGCCGCCACCGGGACCGCTGACCCCCAACAGCTCTCGGCGCTGGATGCGGCGATCGCGGACCTGGACGAGGAGACCACCGCCTCCGGCCTTCGAGGTTCGGTCACCCGCTCCGCTTCGCTCTTGTCGGGGTCGCGTCGGGTGCGTTCGACCAAGCGCCGTCAGGACGTGCCCGACCTGCCCAAACGGCCCATGACGCGGAAGACGGTCGGGCGGGCCTTCACCGACCCGGCCTCGGACAAGGTGTTTCGGCCCTCGCTGTTCATCACCCTGACCCTGGATTCCTACGGGCGGGTGCGCTCGGACGGAACCCCCGTTGACCCCTCCACGTACGACTACCGGCGGGCCGCTCGGGACACGCTCCACTTCTCCAAGCTGGTGGACCGGTTCGTGTAGAACCTTCGCCGGGTCGCGGGGTTCGATGTCCAGTACTTCGCGGCTGTGGAACCCCAACGACGCCTGGCTCCGCACCTGCACATGGCCACCCGGGGCACGATTCCCCGGGCCGAACTCCGCCAGATCGCTGCTGCCACCAGGTGGAGACCACCCGGCAGGAACAGCACGTGGACCGGCTGTTGGACGCCCTGCGCTTCGAGTCGTGCTCGCCCCGGTGCTCCAACTGGCTGCGCTACGGCATCCAACCTGACGACGCCAAGGCCGGACAGCGCCCCGGGTTCTGCCGCTCCAAGGCTCACCGCCGCGAACACCTGGGCTACGCGGGCCGCCGCGTCCTGGTCTCGCGCAAGTGGTCCGGCAAGACCCTGGCCGATCACAAGGCGGACCGGCTCGCCTGGGTCCTGGAAACCCTCGGCGACGACCCGGCCAACGACGGCCAGGAGGACGAGAAAACCCCGCATTCCCCGGTGCTGTCCTCGGTCTCCTCAGGCTCCTTCGCCTGGGAACTGGCCCGTCCCACCGACCCCGACGTGCCCCCTCGCGAACAACGCCTCCTCCGCGCCGTGGGCGAAGCGCTCAAACGCCGCGCCCAACTCGACGCGGCATGTACCCCCGAACGTTCGGCAACGGAAAGGGCCGCCTGATGACCAGCAAGAAGACCCGTCCGACCGGCCGTCTCCTGACCGTCGTGCAGGCGGCCGAACGCCTCAACACCTCCGAGCGCTACCCCCGTCGGCTGATCGAGGAGCGGCGCATCACCTTCGTCAGGGTCGGCCGCCACGTGCGCATCCCGGAATCGGCGCTGGACGAGTTCATCACCGCCGGTGTCGTGGAGCCGCTGAGGTCGCACACGAGGAGGGCCGCGTAGTGGCTGCGAAGAAGCGCCGGTTCGGCCGTATCCGCAAGCTCGCCTCCGGGCGCTACCAGGTCCGCTATCCGGGACCGGACGGGATCAACCACCCCGCCCCGCACACCTTCGCGACGAAGAAGGAGGCGGACCGCTGGTTGGCCCTGCGAGAGGCCGAGATCAACCGTGACGGCTGGTGGGACCCCAACGCGGAAGACCTCTTCTCCGAGTACGCGGCGGAGTGGGTGGACAACCGCGAACTCACCCCCAAGAGCCGCCGCACCTACGAGGACCTGCTCCGCCTCCACCTCAATCCCACGTTCGGCAACATGAGCCTGAAGGACATCCAGGAGGCCGACATCCGCAAGTGGCGGGCGGCCAAGCGCAGGAAGGCCCAGGGGAGGGGACAGGTCCCCAAGGCGTACCGGCTCATGCGGGCCGTGCTCAACACCGCCGTCAAGGACAAGCTGATCCGCGAGAACCCCTGCCAGATCGACGGCGCGGGCCAGGAGGAGACCGAGGAACGTCCGGTGCTGTCAGTGCCCCAGGTCTTCGAGCTGGCCGAGGCGATCAACCCCCGGTACCGGGCGCTGGTGCTGCTGGCGACGTTCGGCAGTCTGCGATGGGGTGAGCTGGCGGGCCTGCGCCGCCGACACCTCGACCTGGACAGGCGGACCGTGACCGTGCGGGAGACCGTCTACGACATCGGGACCCTGGAGAAGGGCAGACCCAAGTCCCGGGCGGGCGCCCGTACGGTGCGCCTCCCGTCGCTGATCCTCCCGGACCTGCGCCGCCACCTGGACGAGTACTCGGCTCCGGGGCCGAACGGCTTCGTGTTCGTCGGGGTACGCGGCAACCAGCTCCGCCGGAGCAACTTCACGAAGTACTGGGCCGACGCCTGCGCGGCCGTGGGCCTGGAGGACGTCCACCTCCACGACCTGAGGCACACCGGCAACACCTACGCGGCCGAGGCCGGGGCTTCCCTACGGGAGCTGATGAACCGGATGGGGCACTCCAGTCCCCGGGCGGCGATGGTCTACCTCCACGCGCGCGACGAACGCGCTCAGGAGTTGGCGGACCGGCTGGGGGAGAGGGCCGCCGAGGAGCTGCGCCGGACCCGTGCGGGCGACGGTGGGGGCTCGCACTCTGCGGGTGCTGCGGTCTGAGCATCGGGCACGTAACGGGCACGCGGCCCGTACGGACCCCTAGAAACGCCTGAGGCCAGGTGTTCGGTTTGCACCGATCTACCTGGCCTTCTGCTGCGTGGAGCGGATGACGGGAATCGAACCCGCGTTATCAGCTTGGGAAGCTGAAGTTCTACCATTGAACTACATCCGCGCGGCACCGCCGGAAGGTTCCGGCTGGCAACGGATGCCATCCTAGCCCAACTCCGGGCCGGGTGGGCAACTCGGCGCGGACCGCCACCCGGCCGGGGATCGCCGCTACGCTGCGTTGCCCCAGGCGGTAGGTTCGGACCGTGCTGCTCTCCGATCGCGATATCAGGTCCGAAATCGACGCCGGGCGGGTCAGGATCGACCCCTTCGACCCCGGCCTCGTCCAACCCTCCAGCATCGACGTCCGGCTGGACCGCTTCTTCCGGGTGTTCGAGAACCACAAGTATCCGCACATCGACCCCTCGGCCGAGCAACCGGACCTCACCCGGTTGGTCGAGACCGACGGCGAGGACGCGTTCGTCCTGCATCCGGGCGAGTTCGTGCTGGCGTCCACCTACGAGGTCGTCAGCCTCCCGGACGACATCGCGAGCCGTCTGGAGGGCAAGAGCTCCCTGGGGCGCCTGGGACTGCTCACCCACTCCACGGCCGGGTTCATCGACCCCGGCTTCTCCGGGCACGTCACGCTGGAGCTGTCCAACGTGGCCACCCTGCCGATCAAGCTCTACCCGGGCATGAAGATCGGCCAGCTGTGCATGTTCCGCCTGTCCTCCCCGGCCGAGCACCCCTACGGCTCCGCGGGCTACGGGTCGCGTTACCAGGGGCAACGGGGACCGACGCCGTCCAGGTCCCACCAGAACTTCATCCGCACCCCGATCAGCCCCGAGAGCGTCTAGGCGGAGCCGGGGGCAGACAGGGCGGTTCGTTTACGGTACGGTCATGGGCGGACACGGACTGTCGTTTGACCCATCTGTCACTAGTATGTGACCAAGGTCACTATTTTTTCCTGTGTGGCGTAAATCACAAAGGAGCGTTCTGGAGCTCCGGCATCCGCTGCCACAGGTCGGCGGACGGTTTTTATGGCGTTTAAACATGTTATTTGCTGGTTACTTAGCGCCTGAACTGTGCGTACACACCTCGGTAAGGTTGCGCCCCGACGTGAACCAGGTAGCGGTTCCGCCCCGATGAGGGGGCGCGCAAGAGGGCTCCGCGCAGGCCGGCTACCTGTGGGAACCGCGGGTCGGCGATGGGGCGCAGGTGTTGCCCCGACACGCCTCGCGGTCAGGACAGCCCTCTAGAGGAGACCGTGCCAGCAGTACGCGCAGACCACTTGTACAAGGTGTTCGGTAGACAGTCCAAAGCCGCCGTCGGGCGGCTCTCGGACGGCAGCCACCGCGACACCATCGCCGACCTCGACGTGACGGCCGCCGTCATCGACGTGTCCTTCGAGGTCGAACCGGGCGAGATCTTCGTCGTCATGGGCCTGTCCGGATCGGGGAAGTCCACCCTGATCCGGATGCTCAACGGCCTCCTGGAACCCACCGCGGGGACGGTCGAGGTCGACGGCGTGGACATCACCGCGCTCAGCAGGAAGAGCCTCCTGAAGCTGCGGGGCGAGAAGATCAGCATGGTCTTCCAGCACTTCGCGCTCCTGCCGCACCGCACGGTCCTGGAGAACGCCGCCTACGGCCTGGAGCTGCGGGGCCTGTCCCGCGCGGAACGGAGCCGGAAGGCGGGGGAGACCCTCGAACTCGTGGGGCTCGGCGGCTGGGAGGACAAGCTCCCGCACCAGCTCTCCGGAGGCATGCAGCAGCGTGTGGGCCTGGCCAGGGCACTGGCCGCCGACACCGACATCATCCTCATGGACGAGGCGTTCAGCGCCCTCGACCCGCTCATCCGGCGGGACATGCAGACCCAGCTCCTGGAGCTCCAGAAGAGCCTGGGCAAGACCATCGTCTTCATCACGCACGACCTCAACGAGGCCATGCGCCTCGGCGACCGGATCTGCGTGCTGCGCGACGGCCGCGTCGCCCAGATCGGCAGCGCGCAGGAGATCCTCAGCGAACCCGCCAACGACTACGTCGAGCGCTTCATCGAGGACGTCGACCGCACCCGCGTGCTCACCGCCGCGTCGGTGCTCGACCCGAGTGCTCCCGCTGCCGACTCCTCCGCGCCCGAGGTCGGCGCAGACACCCTGGTCGCCGACCTGTACGCCAGCGCGGCCGTCTCCGACCGCCTCCGCGTGGTCGACGAGGACGGCACCGTGCTCGGCACGGTGACGCGCAACTCCGTACTGGCCGCTCTCGCGGGCGGGAAGGAGACCCCGTGACACCCGTCGACTTCCCGCCGTCCCTGCCCATCGGCGACGGCTTCGAGGCCCTCAACGCCTGGCTCAAGAGCACCTTCGGTCTCTTCTTCGACGTCGTCGGCGAGTTCATCCGCTGGGCCGTGAGCGCCCTGGCCGGCTTCTTCACCGAACCGGCGGCCGGGCAGCTCGCCTTCGTCGCCGCCGTGATCATCGCCGTCCCGCTGCTGCGCCGCCGACGGCTGCCGCTGGCGGTGATCGTCGCCGCGGTCTCGCTGCTCTACGTCCTGCACGCACAGGCCGGGTTCGGCAACACCGTCGTCAACAGCCTGCCGCCGCAGCTCTTCCTGTGGGCGATGAACCTGTTCGACCAGCAGTACGTGGACGCCTACTTCTGCATCTCGCTGCTCTTCCTGGTCGCCGTCACCGTCCTCGGTGTGCTCGACCGGGGCACCCGCGTGCGCACCGGCGTCGTCGCGGGCGGATGGCTCGTGCTGGTCCTGCTCGGCTGGCTCGTGCTCCCGATGCTGGTGACCCGGCCCGGGGCTCTGCTGATGATCCTGCTGCTGAGCCTCCTGGCGCTCTCGGTGGCCGGGTGGCGCATGGGCCTGTTCGGCCTGGTCGCCCTCACCGTGGTGGCGTCGGTCGGCCAGTGGACCAACGCCATGGACACGCTCGGCCTCGTCCTCGTGGCCAGCGCCATCGCCGTGGTCATCGCGATCCCGATCGGCGTCGTGGCCGCCTACAACGACCTGGTCAGCAAGATCGTCAAGCCGGTCCTGGACCTGATGCAGACGCTGCCCGCGTTCGTGTACCTGATCCCGGCGATCTTCTTCTTCTCCATCGGCGCCGTGCCCGGCGTGGTCGCCACCATCGTCTTCGCGATGCCGCCCGGTGTCCGCCTGACCGAGCTGGGCATCCGCCAGATCGACAAGGAGCTGGTGGAGGCGGGCGAGTCCTTCGGCGCCTCCCGGCGCAAGGTCCTCACCGGCATCCAGCTTCCGCTGGCCCTGCCCACCATCATGGCCGGGGTCAACCAGGTCATCATGCTCGGCCTGTCGATGGTCGTCATCGCGGGCATGGTCGGCGCCGGAGGCCTGGGCAGCGAGGTCTACCAGGGCATCACCCGCAACGACGGCGCCCTCGGCTTCGAGGCCGGTATCGCCGTGGTCATCCTGGCGATCTTCCTCGACCGCCTGACCGCGGCCGTCACCCGCAACAGCCCGCGCGCGGCCGCCTCGGCCGCCTGAGCGGCGTGCCCGCCCCGCCCTACCCAGCCCCGCACACCGAATTCCCCGAGGGAAGGAACCCCACGATGTACAGCCGTAAGCGCATGACGGCCCTCTCTGCCGCCGGCATGAGCGCCGCGCTCCTCCTGACCGCCTGCGGCGGCGGTGGTGGTGGTGAGAGCCTGACCGGCCCGGAGGACGGTGGCGGCGAGGACGCCAAGGAGATCAACATCGCGCTGATCGCCTGGGAGGAGGGCATCGCCGTCACGCACATGTGGCAGGCCATCCTGGAGGAGAAGGGCTACGACGTCACGATCACCGACGTGGACGTCGCCCCGATGTACCAGGGCGCGGCCAACGGCGACGTCGACCTGTTCCTCGACACCTGGCTGCCGGTGACGCACGCCGACTACTGGGAGGAGTACGGGGACCAGCTGGAGGACCTCGGCGCCTGGTACGACAACGCCAAGCTGACCATCACCGTGCCCTCCTACATGGAGGACGTGAACAGCATCCCCGACCTGACCGACCACGTCGAGGACCTGGACGGCCGGATCGTGGGCATCGACCCGGGCGCCGGGCTGACCCGCGTCACCCAGGAGGAGGCCATGCCGGGCTACGGCCTGGACGAGGACTTCGAGCTGGTCACGTCCTCCACCGCCGCGATGCTCGCCGAGCTGGACTCGGCGATCACCGAGGAGGAGCCCATCGTGGTGACCCTGTGGCGTCCCCACCCGGCCTACGCCCAGTACGACCTGAAGGACCTGGAGGACCCCGAGGGCCTGATGGGCGACGCGGAGACCGTCCACGCCGTCGGTCGTGACGGTTTCGGCGAGGAGTACCCCGAGCTCACCGGCTGGCTGGAGGAGTTCCAGCTCAGCGATGACGAGCTGGCCAGCCTGGAGGTCCTGACCGTGTCCGAGGACGGCGGGTACAAGGACGACCCCGAGGCGGGCGCCCGCGTCTGGCTCGCGGACAACCCCGAGTTCCTGGAGCGCACCCTGGGCGAGGACGCCGAGGGTCTGGAGTTCTAGGGGCGCGCGGGGCCGCGTCCCCGCGCGCACCGGTCCCGGACAGCCCTCCGGGGCCTCCGTGCACACGAGAACGGGCCGTCCCCGAGGGGCGGCCCGTCCGCGTTCGTCCGTGCTCCCGGAGCCGCGCGCGGCTCCGGGACGCGCCGTCAGGGGGCGTAGTAGCCGCCCTGGGCGCCTCCGTAGCCCTGGTCGAGCTGTCTGCGGCGCTCCCGCCTGGGCAGCAGGTAGGCCGCGAGCATGCCGCCGACGAAGCCGAAGAGGTGCGCCTGCCACGAGACGCCGGGGTACTGGGGCAGGACCCCCCAGATCATCGTCCCGTAGAAGAGGATCACGCAGATCATGATGACGATGTCGATGGTCTTGCGCTCGACGATCCCGCGCAGGACCGTGTAGCCGAAGTAGCCGAAGACCAGGCCGCTGGCGCCCACGGTGAGGGAGAGCGGTGAGCTGAACAGCCACACGCCCACACCGCTGACCAGGATGATGATCAGCGTGGTGAGCAGGAACCGCCCCAGGCCGCTGAACGCGACGAGCGCGCCCAGCACGAGGAACGGCAGCGAGTTGCCGATGAGGTGTTCCAGGTTTCCGTGCATGAACGGCGCGGTGAACACGGTCCAGGGGCCCTGGAGGTCCCAGGCGCGCAGACCGTACTGCTGGTCGAGCCGTCCGAGGAGCACGAAGCTGTCGAGGATCTCGAAGACCCACATGGCTGCGAGCATCCCCGCTACGGTCAGGATGGCGGTGATTCTGGACTGCTTCACCCCATCGAGAGTAGAGGACACGGCCTTGCGGCGGTATGTCCGTCCGGGGCGTGGTGGGTAATTGCCCGATGTGTCGGGATATGTCGCGGCAGGCCCACGCGAGTGGCGCTGCTCCGCGCGGAGGGGGCCCGGCACCCGGGAGGGGGAGCGCTGACCCCCGGGAGGGGCGGCCGCGAGTCCCGGAGGAGGGGGCGCGGTACTCAGGAGGTCAGCGAACGCCCGCGCGGCGGGATGCCCGCCACCGCCATGAACGACTCGACCCGGGCCGGGTTGGTCATCCCGGTCAGCGGCAGGTAGGCGCGCGAGGTGCGGCGGCTCTGGAGCGAGGGGAAGCGCTTGGGGCGTCCGGCGTTGTCGTACAGCCCCAGGGAGCGGATACGGCCCGGAAGCACGTAGTACGAGCCGATGTCGTGGAAGGGCACGCGCACGATGTAGCGGCCCCGCTGGTAGCGGAACTCGCCGTCGGAGACCTCCAGGACGGGCGCCTTGATCATGTGGCCGTGCGCGGCCAGGGCGGCGCCCATGAGGGCCAGGAGGACGCCGAGGGTGATGTTGGCCCAGTGTGAGACGTCGACCGCGACCGCCAGGGCACCGAGAGCCAGCAGACCGTAGCCGCCCCACAGCTCCACGTGCTTGCGGCCTACGGGGCACACCAGGCGAACTGTTTCGGACACGGCAGAGGCCCCTCTCACTGGGCACCGCGGGTGGGATGACGGCGATCGCCGTTCGAAACCCTATCGGCTCCGGCAGTGCGTGGACGGTGGTTTCGGACAACCGGAGCTGGGGATTTCCGTGCCTGCCTGGTGTGGTCTGCCCTCGCATGGGGGAGTTTCAGCTCCTGTGTCTTATTAACATCACGTCATCCTATGTTTGACGCATTCTGTTTCCTCTGTGGGTCGCCGCGGAGACGGCCGAGGGGTCGGCACGAACATTCGGGATTATATGTGTGCTTTGTGGACTTTTGTCCGTTTGCCTCTGTGTAGTCATTCGGGACGCCCGGGTAGTTAAACGACGTTTACTTTACCTTAACCGTTGTTGGGTGGCGTAACTGGCCCGCAATGTATTTCTGGCTTGTCCGAATCCGGGGAGTGGAGTAGTGCTCTAGGATCGGGCTCTGACCTGCGGTGACATTCGTGTTTCCGTGGGGTGGGAACTGTGTGGCCGCGGTCCGGGGTGATGGGCGCGAACCGGTTGCGGATGGGTCACGAATCCGGCAGTAGGGCTATACAGACATTTCGCTCAATGGTCTTCTGATCGACTAATCGCCTAGTTCTGCGGGGCGTGTGCGAACCACACAACCCCGAGGTTCGGCTCGTATTAGTGATCAAGGGTGTAACTGATGCACAAACGAAGGAAGACGCTCGCGCTCGCCGCGGCGGGCACCTCCGCTTTGATGGTGCTGACCGCCTGTGGTGGCGGCGGTGGCGAAGGTGAGCAGGAGAAGGAGGTCACATGGGTGATCAACAGCCTTCCCGCCGCCTGGGGTGCCATCAGCGGCGCGGGCGGCAGCGTCTACGTCATCCAGATGCTCTCCGGTGTGCTCCCCTACACCGGGCAGTACCAGCCCGACGCGACCTACGAGTACGACATGGACGTGCTCGCTGAGGAGCCCACGCTCGTCAACGACAACCCGGACGAGGGCCCCTTCGAGTTCAGCTTCACCCTCGCCGAGGACGCCGTGTGGAGTGACGGCACGCCGATGACCGGCGAGGACCTGCGCGTCACGTGGATGATGTCCGCGGCTCCCACCGAGGGCTACTGCGACATCTGCGACTCCCGCGGCACCACGAGCGCCGACATGGTCGAGGAGGTCGAGGTCGACGGCAAGACCGCGACCTTCCGCCTCAAGGAGGGCCTGGCCAACCCCGAGTGGATGGGCATGTTCGACGCGCACAGCGTGGCGGGCGGCTTCTACCCGGCGCACCTGGCCGAGGAGCAGGGCTGGGACGTCGACGACCCCGCGCAGCTCGGCGAGTACTTCACCTGGCTGCACGACACCCGCCCCGAGTGGTCCGGCGGCCCGTACCAGATCGTGGACGGCGACCTGGAGAACCAGGTCGTCAAGGAGCCCAACCCGGAGTGGTGGGGCGAGGCGCCCGCGCTCGACCGCGTCATCATGTCGTACAACACCGACGAGGGCACCTTCATCCCCGCCTTCCAGAACGGCGAGATCCACGGCGCCAACCCCGCGCAGTACAGCGAGGACGTCATCACCCAGCTGAGGGAGATGGAGGGCACCACCCTCAGCGTCGGGGAAGGCAACATCTGGGAGCACATCGACATCAACGTCGAGAACGAGTGGCTCTCCGACGTCGAGTTGCGCAGGGCCGTCTTCACCGCGATCAACCGCGACGAGATCGCCAGCCGCAACTTCGAGGCCGGCTACCCCGAGTACGAGCTGAAGAACAACCACATCTTCGGCAGCGACAGCGAGTACTTCGAGGACCACATCTCCGAGACCGGGCAGGGCAGCGGCGACGTCGAGGCCGCCACCGGGATCCTGGAGGACGCCGGTTACGAGCTCGACGGGGACACCCTCATGCTCGACGGCGAGCAGGTCGGCCCCTTCCGCCTGCGCAGCACCGACACCGTCATCCGCAACAACTCCGTGCAGCTGATCCAGGCCCAGCTCGCCGAGATCGGCATCGAGACCACCATCGAGATGACCGACGACCTGGGCACGATGCTGGACGAGCAGGACTACGACATCGTCCAGTTCGGCTGGAGCGGCACCCCGTACTTCACCACCAGCCCCGAGCAGTTCTGGCGCAGCGACAGCCCCAGCAACTTCGGCGGCTACACCAACGACGAGGTGGACGAGCACGCCCGGGCCACCGCGACGGCGACCAGCCTGGACGAGGCGGCCGAGCACGCCAACGCCGCCGTGGCCGCCTTGGTGCCGGACGCCTACGTCCTGCCGATCGTGGCCGAGCCCAACTACTTCTTCGTGAGCGACCGGCTCGCCAACGTCGAGGACAACCTCCAGTCCAGCTACCGCGCCACCTACAACATCGGTGAGTGGGACCTCGCCGAGTAACTCGGCTCAGGCCCGTGGCCCGGGCCCGGGGCATCCTCCCGGGCCCGGGCCGGTCCTCGTCCACCCCTGAAGGATCACACCCATGCTCGTTTACACGGTGCGGCGCGTCCTGGGCGCGATACCCATCCTGATCCTCGCGTCCGTGCTCACGTTCGTCCTGATCGACGTCTCCGGTGACCCGCTCGCGGATCTCAGGATGCAGCAGCCGCCCCCGGACCCCTCGGTCATCCAACTCCAGGAGGAGCGGCTCTACCTCGACCGGTCCATGCCCGAGCGCTACTGGCTCTGGGTCACCGGCATCGGCGGCAACGGAGACATCGGCCTGCTCCAGGGCGAGTTCGGCCCCTCCACGCAGAGCAACAGCTACGACATCGGCGAGAACATCGCCGAGCGGCTGGGCACCACCCTGCGCCTGGTGGGCGCGGCCATGGTCTTCGCGCTGGGCCTGGCCGTCCTGGCCGGTGTCGTCAGCGCGATGCGCCAGTACTCCAAGCTCGACTACACGCTCACGTTCGTCGGCTTCCTGGCCCTGGCGATGCCCGTGTTCTGGTTCGCGGGCATCATGCAGCAGGCCGGGGTCGGCTTCAACGAACTCGTGGGGGACCAGGTCCTCGCCACCATCGGCGACGGTGTCTACCAGGCCCAGGGCGAGGACCTGTGGGGCAGGATCACCAACGCCTTCGCCTACATGACCCTGCCCACGATCGTGCTGATGCTGACCAGCTTCGCCTCGTGGAGCCGGTACCAGCGGACCTCCATGCTCGAGGTGCTCAACAGCGACTACGTCCGTCTGGCCCGGGCCAAGGGCCTGCCCAACCGCGTCGTCATCCGGCGCCACGCGCTGCGCACGGCCCTCATCCCGCTGACCACGGTGGTCGCCGTCGGCATCGCCGGGATCATCGACGGCGCGGTCCTGACCGAACGCGTCTTCCAGTGGCGCGGCCTGGGCGAGTTCTTCATCACCGCGGTCGAGAAGAACGACTCGTACGCGCTGATGGCGTGGCTGCTGCTCAGCGGCGTCATGGTCATCGTGGCCAACCTCATCGCCGACCTCCTGTACGGCGTGCTCGACCCGAGGATTCGCTATGAGTGAGAAGAGGGCGCCCTCGGCGCCGCGCAGCGCCGACGCCGAGAGCGTCGGGGGTGCCGAACGCACCCAGCTCCAGATGATCCTGTCCCGGTTCCTGCGCCACCGGGCCGCCATGATCAGCCTGGTCGTCCTGGTGGTCGTCGTGCTGGCCGCCTTCGTGGGCCCGCTCCTCTGGCGGTGGGACCACACCGTCCACCTGGAGATTCCGCCGAGCGTGCCGCCCAACGCCGACCACCCACTGGGCACCACCACGGCGGGGCACGACGTCCTGGGCCAGCTCATGCGCGGCGCCCAGCAGACGCTCAAGGTGGCGTTCACGGTGTCGGTCATGGGTACCGTCGTCGGCTCCCTGTGGGGTGCCACCGCCGGATACTACGGCGGCCGGATCGACGCGCTCATGATGCGTGTCGTGGACGTGTTCATGATCGTGCCGCTGCTGGTGATGGTCGCCGCGATCGCGGGCAACGCCCGGGCCGGGACCACCTGGTACGCCGTCGCCCTGATCATCGGTTTCTTCTCGTGGGCGCAGATCGCCCGCGTCGTGCGCGGCGTGGTCCTGTCCCTGCGCGAGCAGGAGTTCGTGGAGGCGGCCAGGGCCGCCGGGGCCTCACCCGGGTGGATCATCGTCCGCCACCTGCTGCCCAACGCGGCCGGTCCGATCATCGTCGCGGCCACCCTGCTGATCGCGGTGGCGATCCTGCTGGAGGCGGGCATGTCCTTCCTCCAGTTCGGCATCCAGCCACCCGACATCTCGCTCGGCCAGATGATCGGCGACGCGCGCACGGCCGCGTCCACCAGACCCTGGCTGTTCTACCCGCCCGGTGTGCTGCTGGTGGTGATCTGCCTGACGATCAACTTCATCGGCGACGGGCTGCGCGACGCCCTCGACCCACGACAGACCATGGTGCGGCGATGACCACGACTGACCAGATGAGCAACGAGGGGACCGCCCCGGCGGGGACCGGCGACGTGGTCCTGGAGGTCAGCGACCTCAGCGTCACCTTCCCCTCCGACGACGGGCCGCTGCCCGCCGTGCGCGAGGTGTCCTACGTCCTGCGCCGGGGCGAGGCGCTGGGGATCGTGGGCGAGTCCGGATCGGGCAAGTCCGTGACCTCGATGGCGATCATGGGGCTGCTGCCCAAGAACGCCCGCGTCGAGGGCTCGGCCAAGGTGCTGGGCCAGGAGGTCATCGGCCTCAGGGACGCGCAGATCAGCAGGGTCCGCGGCAACAAGATCGCGATGATCTTCCAGGACCCGCTGACCTCGCTGAACCCCGTCTACACCGTCGGCTACCAGATCGCCGAGGCCGTCCTGGCCCACCGCAGGGTGGGCAAGAAGGCGGCGATGGCACGGGCGCTGGAGCTGCTGGAGCTGGTGGGCATCCCCAGCCCCGAGCAGCGGATCAAGCAGTACCCGCACGAGCTGTCGGGCGGCATGCGCCAGCGCGTGGTGATCGCCATCGCGATGGCCAACGAGCCGGACGTCATCATCGCCGACGAGCCGACCACGGCCCTGGACGTGACCGTCCAGGCCCAGGTCCTGGAGGCGCTGGAGGCGGCCCGCAAGGAGACCGGCGCCGCCCTGGTGCTGATCACCCACGACCTCGGCGTGGTGGCCGGGCACGTCGACAGGATCGGCGTGATGTACGGCGGCCGCCTCGTGGAGATGGGCCCCGTGGAGGAGGTCTTCTACCGCCCGCGGATGCCCTACGCCCTCGGCCTGCTGGGGTCGCTGCCCCGCCTGGACGAGGACCGCCACGAGCGGCTCACCCCCATCGTGGGCACCCCGCCATCCCTGCTCTCCCTGCCCACCGGGTGCGCGTTCTCGCCGCGCTGCCCGCTGGCCAGGGACCTGTGCCGCGAACAGGAGCCCCGCCTGCTCGCGGTCGGCGGGGACGGGGAACGGACGCGAGTGCCGGTGACGGACACCTCCGCGCACACGGCGGCCTGCCACTTCAGCGAGGAGCTGGGGGGCGCCGTGCCCACCGACCTGTTCCGGGGGACGGCGGTGGAGGCCGACACCGTCACGAAGGTGCGGGAGGCCGAGGAGCAGGCCAGGGAGGCGCGTGCCGAGATCGGCGCGGAGACCGCCGCCCCCGCGGACGGGGAACGCCGCGAGGCCATCCTGACCGTCACGGACCTGGTCAAGAACTTCCCCATCCGCTCCAAGGGCCTCCTGCGGCGCAGGGTCGGCGAGGTGCAGGCGGTCTCCGGGATCTCCCTGGAACTGCGCGAGCACGAGACCCTCGCCCTGGTCGGCGAGTCCGGGTGCGGCAAGTCCACCACCGCCCGCCTCATGCTCCAGCTGATCAAGCAGACCTCGGGCGAGGTCAGCTACATGGGGCAGCCGCTGCACACGCTGTCCCCGCGGCAGATGCGGCCGCTGCGCCGCGACCTCCAGCTGGTCTTCCAGGACCCGTTCGCCTCCCTGGATCCGCGCATGACGGTCTCGGACATCGTCGCCGAGCCGCTGCGGATCCACGGCCAGGGCAACGGCACCGCCAAGAAGCGGGTCAGGGAGCTGCTGGACCTGGTGGGGCTCAACGCCGAGCACGGATCGCGCTACCCGCACGAGTTCTCGGGCGGCCAGCGCCAGCGCATCGGCATCGCCCGCGCGCTGGCGCTCAACCCCAAGGTGCTCGTCCTGGACGAGCCGGTCTCGGCGCTGGACGTGTCCATCCAGGCGGGCGTGATCAACCTGCTGGAGGACCTCCAGGACGACCTGGGCCTGTCGTACCTGTTCGTCTCGCACGACCTGTCGGTGGTCAAGCACATCGCCGACCGGGTGGCCGTGATGTACCTCGGCAAGATCGTGGAGACGGGGACGGCGGAGGAGCTGTTCGGGGCGCCCTCGCACCCGTACACGCAGGCGCTGATCTCGGCGATCCCCCTGCCGGACCCGGTCAAGGAGCGGACCCGGGAGCGGATCGTCGTCACCGGCGACGTGCCCAGCCCGGCCGACCCGCCGTCGGGCTGCCGGTTCCGGACCCGGTGCCCGAAGTTCGCGAACGAGCTGTCGGAGAGCGAGCGCGCCAAGTGCGTGGAGGAGCCCCCGGAACTGATGGACCGGGGGGCGGGCCACCTGGACGCCTGCCACTACTCCCGGGCCGTGGACCTGTTCTGACCGGGGTGCCGCCCGGGTGATCCGGGCGCGGCGGCCGTGACGGGCCGGTGCAGGGGGCGCTCCCCCGGCACCGGCCCGTTCGCCGTCCGCGTCACCCGCAGCGGGGGAGGCACCGGCCTCCGAGGACCGCTCCGGGACCGGGCACACGCCTCCGTGCCGGGACGGGGGCGGGAGAGCGCGGAGAGAGCGCTTCCGGTACCGGCTTCTGGACGCCGCGCCCCCTCACCGCGCCCACGAAGAAGACCGAAACCGGACAATTTTATCTGTAGCGGATTTAGGCGTGCATGTGTCACCTGCGTCTAGGCGTCCCCACGCGCCACTCACGTGTTCGACCCGCGCCCGGGGTGCTGGTGCCGGGGATCCGCAGCGGGTTAGGGTGCGGTGCCCCTTGGTGTCCGTGACCGCTAGGAGACACACCGTTGAGAACCCCCACCGCCCCCAGTGAACCCCCGGTCGGGAGGCGCCGTGCCCCGGTCCGGCGACGCGCCGCCTGGACCGCGGCCCTCGCGGCCGTCCCCGTGCTCGTCGCGGCGCCGCTGGGCGCGCTCCCGGCCCACGCCGACCCGGCGGCCGCCGAGGAGCGCCTGACCGACCTGCGCGCGGACATCGACGCCCTCCTGGCGGACCCGTCCCTGGAGGGAGGGGTGTCGGGAGTGACCGTCACCGACCCCGCCACCGGCGCGGTGCTGTACTCGCGTGACAGCGGGGAGCAGCTGGTACCCGCGTCCAACATGAAGCTGTTCACCGCGGCGGCCGCCCTGGACGTCCTGGGCGCCGACCACACCTTCTCCACCGAGGTCGTGGCCGAGGGCCGCTGGCACCGGCGCTCCGTGGAGGACCTGTACCTGGTGGGCGGCGGCGACCCCACCCTGTCCGAGCGGGACCTGGACGCGCTGGCCGCCGACGTGGCCGCCTCCGGGGTCAGGACCGTGCGGGGCGACGTCCTCGCCGACGACACCTGGTTCGACTCCGAGCGCCTCGTGGACGACTGGTGGCCCGAGGACGAGCCCTACGCCTACTCCGCGCAGATCTCGGCCCTCACCGTCGCCCACGGGGAGCGCCACGACACCGGCGTGACCGAGGTCGTGGTCACCCCCGGCGTGGCGGGCGCGCCCGCCACCGTGGACCTGGGCGCAGCCGAGGGCTACGCCGAACTCGACAACCAGGCCGTGACCGGCCCCCCGGGCGGCACCAGCAGCGTGGTCGTCGACCGTCCCGTGGGGACCAACACCATCACGGTGACCGGCACGATCCCGGCGGACGCCGCCCCCGTGACCGCCCTGCGCACGGTGGACGAGCCGGCGGGCCTGGCCGGGCACCTCTTCGCGCAGGCGCTGGAGCGGCACGGCGTCACCGTCGAGGGCGGCGTGGAGTCCGGCGAGGCGCCCGAGCGGGGACGCCACGGCGCCCGGCTGGTGGCCGACCACGAGTCTCCCGAGCTGGCGGAGATCATGGTCCCCTTCATGAAGTTCAGCAACAACGGCCACGCCGAGATGCTCGTCAAGAGCATCGGCCAGGAGGTCGCGGGCGAGGGCAGCTGGGACGCCGGGCTCGCCGGTGTCGAGCGGTCCCTGTCCGGGCTGGGGGTGGACACCTCCGACCTCGTCCTCAACGACGGCTCGGGCCTGTCCCGGGGCAACCTGGTCACCTCCGACACGGTCGTGGACCTGCTCGTGAGCACGCGCGACGCGTCCTGGCACGGGATCTGGGCGGACTCGCTGCCGGTGGCGGGCGAGAGCGACCCGTTCACCGGAGGAACCCTGAGGTTCCGCATGGGCGGCACCGCCGCCGCGGGCGCCGTCTCCGCCAAGACCGGCACCATGACGGGCATCAGCGCGCTGTCCGGGTACGTGGCCGGACAGGACGGCGGCGACGGGCTGGTGTTCAGCGTCGTCAACAACGGCTACAGCGGCCCGGCTCCCACGCCGGTGCAGGACGCGATCGCCGTCCGGCTGGCCGAGTACCTGGGACACCAGGCGCCCGTGAGCGTCCGGTCGCAGAGCGCGCCGGCCCAGCCCAGCGGTGAGCTGGAGTGCTCCTGGGAGCTGACCTGCTGATCCGCTGACGGACGGGCCGGGCGGCGGGTCCGCCGCCCGGCCCGCGCGCCGCCCGCGCCTGAGGAGCGGGGGCGCGCGGGCAGTACGGTCCCGCCCAAGGGCGTTCGCGCGTGAGGCGTGGGGAACCGGTCCGGAGGGCCACGGGGAGCCTCCCCGTGGCCCTCCGGGTTTTCCACAGGTGTGGACGCGCCCCGCCGCTTCGGCTCCGAAGGTGGCATCTTTGGAGAGGACGACGCCGCCTCCTCCCGCCACACGATCCGCGTCGCACCCCTGATCGCCTCCTCCGCACGCGCGGAGCCCCCCGAAAGAGAGCGTTCCGACCGTGTCCTACATCAGCGAGGGGATCGGCCAGATCCTGTCCCTGCTCGTGTTCGTCGGCCTGCTGGTCGGCCTGGGCGTGCTGGCCAGCCGGATGATGGGCGTCCCCTTCAGCGCGCCGCGGCTGGTGCTCGCGGGCTCCCTCGGCATGGTGCTGGGCGGCGTCGCCACGGCGCTGCTGTACTACGGCTCCCTCCGGCGGCTGGCGGAGGTCGTGCCGGGGGAGTCGGCGCCGCCCGCGGGGTTCGGCCAGGTCGTGCTGCTGCTCTCGGCGGCCGCCGCCATGCTGGTCTTCGTCGCCCTGAAACTCGTCCTCCCCCGGGGCACCCGGCTGCGCCCGGTCCGCATGGTCCGCGCCGTCCTGGACTGGTCGGGGCGCATGCGCCGCTACCGGCAGATCACGTGGATCCTGGCCAGACACGGACTGTGGGGCTACGTCACCGGCCGCAGGGAGGGCGGCGAGGACGCCTCCGGCCAGCACCGCCTGGCCCGGTCCCTGGCCCGCTCCATGGAGGAGGCGGGGGTGGTCTTCGTCAAGCTCGGCCAGGTGCTGGCCACCCGGCGCGACCTGCTGCCCCCGGCGTTCGTGGTGGAGTTGGGGAGGCTGCACAGCGAGGCGGCCCCGGTGCCCGCGGACCGGATCCGCGCGACCGTGGAGAGCGAGCTGGGCCGTCCTCTGGACGAGGTGTTCGAGGACTTCTCCGAAGAGCCCCTCGCGGCCGCCTCCATCGCCCAGGCGCACACCGCACGGCTGCACGGCGGGGAGGAGGCGGTGGTCAAGGTGCAAAGACCCGGTATCGGCCCGGTCGTGCACCGCGACCTCGACATCATCCGCCGGCTGGCGCTGCGCTTCGAGGCCACCACCCGGTGGGGTCCGGCGATCGGTGTGGTCGACCTGGCCGACGGGTTCGCCGAGGCGCTCCGGGAGGAGCTGGACTTTGAGGTGGAGGCGGCCAACATCGCCGCCGTCTCCGAGGCCGCGCACGGGTCTCCGGTGCGCGTCCCCAGGGTGTACGAGTCCTACACCTCCAGACGCGTGCTGGTCATGGAGCGGCTGCGCGGAGTGCCCATCGGCACCGCTGACCTGGCCGGAGCCGACGGGCACGGGCTCGCCTCGACCCTGCTGGCCTGCCTGCTCGAACAGGTGATGCTCCACGGGATCTTCCACGCCGACCCCCATCCGGGCAACATCCTGCTGCTCGACGACGGCGGGGTGGGGCTGCTCGACTACGGCTCGGTGGGCCGCCTGGACGGGCGGACCCGCGAGTCGCTCCAGATGATGCTGCTGGCCCTGGACCGGTCGGACGCGGTGCTGCTCACCGACACGCTGCTGGACGTGGTCACTGATTCCTCGGAGGTGGACGAGGAGCGGCTGCGGCGCGCCCTGGGCCAGTTCATGGCGCGCTACCTGCACCGGGGGATGACCGCCAGCGTGCGGATGTTCACCGAGCTGCTGCTCATCGTCACCCGGTTCGGTCTGTCGCTGCCGGGCGAGCTGGCCGCGGTCTTCCGTGCGCTGGCCACCCTGGAGGGCACGCTGGTGCACCTGTCGCCGGGCTTCGACACGGTGACCGAGGCCCGGCGGTTCGCCGAGGCGCGCGCGTCGGAGCAGCTGAGCGGAGGCAGCCTGCACGACCTCGCGATGGGCGAGCTGGCGGCGATGCTGCCCACGCTGCGCCGCCTGCCGCGCAGGCTGGACCGGATCACCGACCAGCTGCACAAGGGCCGGTTCACCGTCCGGGTGCGGCCGTTCGCGCACCCGGAGGACCGACACCTGGTCCAGACGATGGCGCACCGCGCCGTCCTCACCGTGCTGGCGGTGGCCACCGGACTGATGTCGGTGGGCCTGTTCAACGTCACCGACGGCCCCCAGGTGGACTGGGCGCAGATGTCCGCGCGGGCGCAGGCGCTCAACGCCGTCGCCTGGCTGCTGCTGGCGGTGGCCGGGCTGCTGATCCTGCGGCTGCTGGTGGGCGTCTCCCGCGACGGTGTCCGGGGGAGGGGATAGGAGGGGGAGCGGTACACGGTGGCGGAACCGCCCTCCGGGCGAAGGCGTCCGGGGCCGCTACCAGGCGCGGCGGCCGACGAAGGCCAGGAACCGGGTCTGGGCGTCGGCGCCCTCGGGCGGGGTGAGCTCGGGCCCGCAGACGTTGTTCCCGCGCAGGTGCTCCCCGAAGGGGGCGGTGGCCTCGTGCGCCCACCGGACGTCGTCGGGGTCCAGACGCTCGTCCTGGCCGGTGGCCCGGGCCAGGTCCCAGCGGTGCACCACGAGGTCGAAGCTGAGGAACCGGTCCACCGCCTCGGCGAAGGTGGTGCGGCCGAAGAACCCGTCGAACCCGGTGTCCGCGCGCCCGGGGTCGTCCAGGTCGCCCTGGACCACCGCGCGGGCGGCGTCCCAGGCGGCGCGGGGGTCCTCGTCCACGGAGGGGATGTCGCCCAGCTCGCGGCCGACCAGTCCGAGGAACATGCCCTGGGTGTCCACCATGTGGCGGACCACGTCGCGGGCGTCCCACCCCTCGCAGGGGGACGCCGACGACCAGCGGTCGGCGGGGACGGCCGCCACCGTCCCGGCGAAGTCCTCGGACAGGCGGGCGTAGCGCTCGGAGATGTCGCTCATGATCGGTGTTCCCCTCGGATCTCTCTCGGTGTCCGCCATCCTGCCCTTCGCGACCGGGTCCCGTCTTGAACAAACGCGACGAAGCGTACGTGAGTTCGGGTGGGCGAGGGCTATCCTGGAGCCGTGAGACCGTACTCCGTGGGGGTGGAGGGGGACGCGCGCGGCATCCTCGATCCGGCCGCCGGGCTGACCCGGTTCCACCTGGACCGGCACGCGCCCTCGGAACGGGTGGCCCGCTTCGTGGACCGCTACTGGCTGGCCTCGTGGAACCTGAACGGCCGCGAGCCCCACACCCAGCGGGTCCTGGCCCACCCCGTCGTGAACCTGGTGTTCACCGGCGGGACCGCGACGGTGCACGGCCCCACCACCGAGGTGACCGAGCGCCGCCTGGAGGGCGAGGGCTGGGCGCTCGGGGTGATGTTCCGGCCCGCGGGGTTCCGCCCGTTCCTCGGCAGGCCCATGAACACGATCGTGGACGCCAGCCTCCCCGCGTCGGAGGTGTTCGGCGTCCTCGGTGCGGGTGGGGTTCTTGGCGCGGACGGAGTTCTCGGGGCCGACGGGATTTCCGGTGCTGACGGCGTTCTCAGCGCGGGCGGGGTTCTCGGGGCGGACGGGGTCCTCGACGGTACGGACGGGGTCCTCGACGGCGCGGCGCCGCCCGACCCCCTCGCCCTCATGGCCGGGGTCGACCGCGCCCTGGCCGCGCTGCTCCCCGCGGACCGCCACCCGGCGGAGGGCACCCGCGACGTCGTGGAGCGGGTGGCCGACGACCCCTCGGTGGTCAACGTGTCCGGGCTCGCCCGGCGCGAGGGGATGGGCGTGCGGCTGCTCCAGCGCCGCTTCGCCGACCACGTCGGCCTCGGCCCCAAGACGGTCATCCGCAGGTACCGGCTCTACGAGGCCGCCGAGCGGGCCCGGAGGGGCGCGGTGCCCGACTGGGGGAGCCTGGCCGCCGAACTCGGCTTCAGCGACCAACCCCACCTGACCAGGGAGTTCACCGCCGTTCTTGGGGTTCCTCCCGCGCGCTACGCGGCACGCGCGGCACCAGGCGGCTGAGCGTGCGGTACACGTCCTCGGCCGTCAGGTCCGGGTCGGCGCAGGCCCGGACGAAGAGGCCGTCGACGGCGGCGCCCACGCCCGCTCGGTCCTCCGGGTGGGGGAGGTGGGGCGCCAGGAAGGCGTCCACGGCCCGGTTCCAGCGTTCGGTCTGCGGGCGCAGGGCCGGGCGGCGCGCGGCGAGCAGGAACAGTTCGCACTCGGCCATCACGTGGGCCCGCTCGGGGCCCGAGCCCGCCGCGATCATTCCGGCGAGGGCGCGCAGGGCCGCGTCCGCGTCGTCGGGCACGGCGGCCAGGGCGGCCACGTAGGTGTCGTTGACCCGGGTGAGGGTGTCCACGAGCAGGTCGTCGACGGTCGAGTGGTAGTAGGTGACGGTGCTGGGCGGCACCCCGGCCTCGGCGGCCACGCGCCGCTGGCTGACCGCCGCCACGCCGTCGCGTTCGATGACGCGCATGGTGGCTTCCAGGAGCTGTCGGCGGCGCCGCTCGCCCTTGCGTCTGCGCCCGTCGGCGATGTCCTCGCCGACGGGCGCCGTGTCGTGCCCGTTCAGTGCCGACCGCCCAGCTCCAGGGCCATGACCCCCGCGATGATCAGCGCGATCCCGCCGACCTGGACCCAGGTGAGCGACTCGCCGAAGAGCAGGGTGCCGATCACCGCGACCAGCGCGATGCCCACGGCCGCCCACACGCCGTAGGCCACGCCGAGGTTCATGCCCCGGGTGAGGGCCTGGCTGAGCATGAGGAAGGCCCCGACGTACCCGACCACGACGACGACCGAGGGCAACGGGCGGCTGAAGCCCTCGGAGAGCTTGAGCGAGGTGGTGGCGATCACCTCGGCGATGATCGCTCCGGCCAGCCAGAGCCACGGCACGGCGTTCCTCCCGACAGGGAACCGGACGTTTGACCAGGTTCCTCCGGAGAAGGAACCTGAGCGTTCGGACAAGATTCTAGGAGAGGGCCGCCCCGGTGTCCAAGGCCGGTTATGGATGGCCGTAACCTCATACCCGTAGGGAATCGAGGTGTACCCCCGGGGTGTATCGTCTTCGGTTCCGGCTTCCCCCGCGCTCCACGCCCCAGATAACCGCTCTATACCGATGCATGAGATTTCAGAACCTTTTCGGTGGGTGTGCGTCTTACTTGCGTGGATGGCGTTCAGGCATGACATGGAGGTAACCAGACGTGACGGGCAAGACACCTCCGGCGGTGGCACGTCGTTTCGGTATCGGACTGGCGGCGCTGGCGCTGGCCGCGACGGCCTGCACGTCAGGTGAGGCCGAGACCCAGGGCGGCGGCACCGAGGCGGCCGGGGCCGACCCCGCGGAACTGGTGATCACCCCCGAGGACGGAGCCGAGGAGGTCGCGCCCAACTCCCCCGTCCGGGTCACCGCCGAGAGCGGTGTCATCACGGACGTCCAGGTGGAGCAGGTCGTCACCACCGAGGCGGCGGTGGAGGGCGGGGACGAGGCGGAGGACCCCGACCTCTACGCGATGACCGGCACCCTCAACGGCGACGCGACCGAGTGGGTCAGCGACTGGAACCTGCGCCCCGGCGCGGAGATCGTGGTCACCGCGACCGCCGAGAACGACGCCGGTGAGGAGACCGAGGTCGTCCAGGAGTTCACCACCCTGGAGGCGGTCGCCGGACAGCGCCTGGAACTGGCGTCCAACTACCCCGTCTCCGGTGACACCGTCGGCGTGGGCATGCCGATCGTCATCAACTTCGACCTGCCGGTGACCAACAAGGCGCAGGTCGAGAACTCCATGGAGGTCGTCTCCGAGCAGGAGATCCAGGGCGCCTGGAACTGGACCAACGACTCGACCGCGGTCTTCCGCCCCGAGGAGTACTGGGAGCCCTACCAGGCCGTCAGCGTCGACCTCCACCTCGCGGGCGTGGAGGCCTCCGAGGGCGTCTACGGGGTGAGCAACCACCGCATCGACTTCGAGATCGGCCGCGAGCTGATCGCGACCATGCACGTGCCCGACCACGAGATGGTGATCACCGTCGACGGCGAGCACGAGCGCACCATCGAGGTGAGCAACGGCAAGGCCAACCGCCGCTTCGACACCACGAGCAGCGGCACCCACGTGCTCATGGAGCGCTACGAGCAGATCACCATGGACTCCTCCACCGTGGGCATCCCCGAGGACTCCCCCGGCGCCTACAACGTGGACGTCCAGTACGCCGTCCGCACCTCCAACAGCGGCGAGTTCGTGCACGAGGCCTCCTACAACGGCAACATCGGCAGCGCCAACACCTCCAACGGGTGCACCAACCTGCGCATGGACGACGCCCGGTGGTTCTTCGAGAACACCCTCATGGGCGACATCCTGGACACCACCGGTACCGACCGCGAGTTCGAGTGGGACAACGGCTGGGGCTTCTGGCAGAAGTCCTGGGACGAGTGGCTGGCCGAGAGCGCGACCGGCGAGCCGCAGGTGACCGACGGCTCGGGCACCCCCGGTTCCGTCCACGGCGAGCAGTAAACGCACAGAGAACGCCGGAGGGGCGCCGGAACCGCACGGTTCCGGCGCCCCTCCGGCGTTCGCCGACCCTTCCCGGGTGGGGCCCGCCCCCGGTGGCCCCCCCCCCCCGGCGCGGGCCCGCCCCCGGCCGCCCCCCCCCCCGCCCCGGGGGGGGGGCCCCCCCCCCCCCCGGCCCCCCCCCCCCCTCCGGCGTTCGCCGACCCTTCCGGGGTGCGGCCGTCCCCGGGTGCCGCGCCCCGCCGGACGCGGGACCGCCCCGGACGCTCCTGCGGGTGTCAGTCCTGCCGGGACAGCCGGGCCACCACGGAGTCGATCACCAGCTCGGTGACGGCGGCCATGTCCACGGCCCCCGGGTCGAGGAGCCACTGCACCTGGAGCCCGTCCATCACGGCGATGACCGCCGACGCCGCGGCCTCCGCCGGGGTGTGCCCGTCCGGCCCCGGCGTGTCCGCGGCCTCCCTGTGCCCCGGTCCCAGCCGGTCCAGCACGGCGTCCCCGATCTCCCTGCGCAGCACCGTGTAGCGGTCCCGGAACCACTCCTGCGCCGGGTGCTCGTCGGTGGCGCTCTCCGCCGACAGCACCGCGTACAGCTGCGTGGTCCCCGGCCGCTCCGCGTTGCGCCCGGCGGTCGCCACCAGGTGGTCCAGCATCCGGCTGCCCTCCGGCGCGGGGTCGGTGTCGTCGCGCAGCTCCAGGACCGCGGTGAGCAGATCGGTCTTGGAGCCGAAGTGGTGCAGGACCCCCGCCGGGGTGATGCTGAGCGTCGCCGCGATGTCGGCCAGCGAGGTGTTGTGGAAGCCCTGCGAGGCGAACACGTCGGCTGCCGTGCGCAGGATCTGCTCGCGCCGGTTCACCCGCCTCCGGGGAGTGGGCGCCTCGGCGCCGGAGGAGGCGCGGGTGTCCGGCGCCGGAGTCGTCTCGCTCATGCTGGTCTCTCCACTTCCTGTACCCCGTCGGGTACTCCGGAGCCCGTGCGGGGGGTCGGGGGCCCATCGTCCACGGTATCCAGCTTTCCCCGCCTCCCTTGCTTAATGAATGTTAAGTAAGTAAGGTTCCGGCTCAAGAGACGTACGTCACAGGACCAGGGGCCCATGACTTCAGACCTTCACGCCCGCGTCACCCGGCTCCCGCTGGAGGACAGGGTGCGCCTGCTGACCGGACGCACCGGATGGGTCCTGCACGGGAGCCCCGAGGCCGGACTGCTGCCGATCACCGTCTCCGACGGCCCCGCCGGGGTGCGCGGCACCGAGGCCACACAGCTGGAGCACTCGGCCAGCACCCCCAGCCCCACCGCCGTCGCCGCCGCCTGGGACACCGAGCTGATGGAGCGCACCGGCCGCTTCTTCGCCGCAGAGGCCCGCCGCAAGGACGTCCACGTGGTCCTCGCGCCCGTCCTCAACCTCCACCGCTCACCCGCGGGCGGACGCCACTTCGAGTGCTTCTCCGAGGACCCCGTCCTCACCGGCGAACTCGGCGCGGCCTTCGTGCGCGCCTTACAGGGCGAGGGCGTGGGCGCCTGCCCCAAGCACTTCATCGGCAACGAGACCGAGCAGGAGCGCACCAGCTACCGCGCCCGCATCGACGAGCGCACCCTGCGCGAGGTCTACCTGCCGCCCTTCGAGGCCGCCCTGGAGGCCGGGGCCTGGACGGTCATGGCCGCCTACAACGGCGTGGACGACGGCGTGGAGTCCGAGAGCATGACCGACCACCGCCGCCTGCTCACCGGGCTGCTCAAGGAGGAGCTCGGCTTCGACGGCGTGGTCGTCAGCGACTGGACCGCCGCCCGCAGCACCGCGCCCTCCGCCAACGCCGGGCTCGACCTGGTCATGCCCGGCCCGAGCGGCCCCTGGGCCGAGGGCGACGCCCTGCTGGAGGCCGTCCGCTCCGGCCAGGTCCCCGAGACGGTCATCGACGACAAGGTCGTGCGCCTGCTGCGCCTGGCCTCCCGGGTCGGCAGGCTCGACCGCGACACCGCGCCCGCCGTCGAGGGCGAGGACGAGCGCGTCGTCCTGCGCGAGATCGGCTCGCGCGGCCACGTCCTGCTCCGCAACGAGGGCGGGCTGCTGCCCCTGGACACCCGCGGCGTGCGCCGGGTCGCGCTCATCGGCCCGAACGCCGTGGAGGCCTACACCCAGGGCGGCGGCAGCGCCCACGTCAACGCCAAGTACCTGGTCAGCCCCGAGGAGGGGCTCCGCGAGGCCCTGCCCGACGGCGTCGAGCTCACCGTCGTGCGCGGCGGCGACCCCCGGCGCCTCCTGCCGCTGGCCTCCCGCGACCTCGTCACCGGCCTGTGCCTGGACCTGTTCGACGCCTCCGGCGCCCCCGTCGGCGCACAGACACCCGACCGGACCGCCGTCCACGCCGACGTCGACGACCCCCGCGCGGTCAGGGCGGTCGTCACCGCCGCGCTCCGCCTCAGCGAACCCGGCGTCCACCTGGTCGAGGTCGGCGTGGTCGGCCGCCACACCGTCCGCGTCGACGGCGAGGTCCTGTCCGAGGGCGGCCGGACCGCCTCCGACGCCGAGATCCTGGAGTCCCGGCACAGCCACCCCGACGGCCCGCGCACCGAGGTCCGGGTGGACGGCCCCCGCACGGTCCGCGTGGAGGTCGAGCTGGAGGTGGCCGACTTCGGCGGCTTCGGCCGCGGCGTCATCACCCAGCTGCGCCACCTGCCGCCCGGGCCCTCCGCCGAGGAGGAGATCGCCGAGGCCGTGCGGGCCGCCGAGGAGGCCGACACCGCGATCGTGGTGGTCGGCACCAACGACGAGGTCGAGTCCGAGGGCTACGACCGCCCCACCCTCGCCCTGCCCGGACGCCAGGACGAACTCGTGCGCCGCGTCGCCGCCGCCAACCCGCGCACCGCCGTCGTGGTCAACGCGGGCGCCCCCGTGCTCCTGCCCTGGCTCGACGAGGTTCCCGCCGTCCTGTGGTCCTGGTTCGGCGGCCACGAGTACGGCCACGCCCTGGCCGACACCCTCACCGGCCGGTCCGAGCCCACCGGTCGCCTGCCCTGGACCCTGCCCCGCGACCACGCCGACGTCCCGGTCATGGACACCAGCCCGCACGAGGGCGTCCTCGCCTACGACGAGGGCGTGTTCGTCGGCTACCGCGCCTACGACCGCGACGGGCGCGAGCCCCACCGGCCCTTCGGCTTCGGGCTCGGCTACACCGACTGGGAGATCTCCGGGGCCCTGCTCGACGGGGCCCTCCCCGAGCGCGTCGGAGGCCTGCTCACCGGTCCCGTCCGCGTCACCGCCACGCTCGCCAACACCGGTGCCCGACCCGGTCGCCACGTGGTCCAGGTCTACGTGGAGCCCCCCGCGGACGGCACGGGCCCCGCGCGTCCGGTCCGCACCCTGGCCGCGTTCGCCTCCGTGCGGGTCGCCTCCGGCGCGCGGACAGACGTCCACCTCGACATCCCACCGCGGGCCTTCGCGGTCTGGGATCCCGCCGCGCACTCCTGGCGCACCCCGGCAGGCGTCTACCGCCTCGCGGTCGGCTCCTCCAGCCGCGCCATCGCACACCGCCTCTCCTTCGAGGTGTGCTAGTCCCCCCACTCGGCAGTTCCCCTGAGGAAACAGCATGAAAGCACCCATCCCTCCACCGTCCGGGCTGTCCCGGCGCGGCCTGCTCCGAGCTGGGGCGACGGCGTCGGCACTCGGCTCCGTCGCCGCGCTCGGCGGATGCGCCGCCACCGTCGGCCCCGCGGACGACCGGCCGCTCGTTCCCCCCAAGGGCCCCGACGAGAACGTCACGCTCACGTACTGGACGTGGTGGCCCAATCTCCAGGCCGTCGCCGACATCTGGAACGCCGAGCACCCCGACATCCAGGTCAGGGCCGTGACCATCCCCGGCGGACTCGACGGCGGCTACGCCAAGATGTTCAACTCCCTGGTCGCGGGAAACCAGCCCGACCTGGCCCAGGTGGAGTTCTTCCAGCTCCCCTCGTTCCTGTTGGAGAACGGGTTGGAGGACCTCGGCCGCTACGGCGCGCTGGAGTACGCCGACCGCTACGACGAGTGGCAGTGGCTCCAGGCCTCCTACGTCGGCGGCCACTACGGCATCCCCGTGGACTCGGGGCCGATGACCTACTTCTACCGCGCCGACAGGTACGAGGAGTGGGGCGTGGACGGCGCCCCCGCCACCTGGGAGGAGTACGCCGAGGCGGCCCGCCGCGTGGCGTCCGCCGGGGACGGCTCCCTCATCGAGTCCTTCCCCGTCGGCGACGCGGACTGGCTCGCGGCCATGTGCATGCAGGCCGGAGCCCGGTGGTTCAGCACCGAGGGCGGCGAGTGGTCGGTCAACCTCGTCGACGACGCCTCGGTGAGGGTGGCCGAGTTCTGGGAGGGCCTGGTCCGCGAGGGAGTCCTCAACCTCACCCACGCCGTGTGGTCCACCGGCTGGTTCCAGGGCCTCCAACAGGGCACCATCGGCACCTGGACCGTCGGCAGCTGGGGCGACGCCATCATCAAGGGCAACGATCCCGACAACCCCGGCCGCTGGCGGGTCGCCAGCATGCCCCAGTGGGACGGCGGGCAGCGGCGGGAGGGCACCTGGGGCGGCTCGGCCTCGGCCGTGCTCGCCGGGGCGCCCCACCCCCACGAGGCGGTGCTGTTCGCCAACTGGCTCAGCACCGACCAGCGCGCGGTGGACGCCATGATCACCGAGTGCGGGATCGGCTGGGCGGCCTCGGAGGAGCTCAACCAGAACTCGGTCCGCAACCAGGGGCCCGACCCCTACTTCTCGGACCAGAACTACACGAGCGTCATCGCCGAGGCCACCGAGTACATCTCCACCGACTGGGAGTGGGGACCGACCCTCTCCAGCACCAAGGACCACATCGGAGACGCGTTCCGCTCCGCCGTCGCCGAGGGCACGTCCTTCGTGGACGCCCTGGCCACCGCGCAGGAGAACACCGTCAACGACATCCGCAACAAGGGCCTGTCGGTGAGGAGCGCGTCATGACCGCCACCACGGGCACCGTGCCCGCCGAGGGAGCCGCGGGCGGCGCCGCCCCCGCATCCGCCGCGCCGCGCCGACGCCGCCTCCGGACCGGAGCCCTCGTCCCCTGGGGCTTCGTCGGGCCGTTCCTGGCCCTGTTCACACTGTGCTTCCTCCTGCCGATCCTGTACGCGCTCCACCAGAGCTTCATCCAGGTCCGGCGGCACGGCCTGTTCGGCGAGGAGGGCAGGGAGACCGTCTTCGCCGGGTTCGCCAACTACACCCGGGCCCTGGGACAGGAGAGCTTCGTCGACTCCGTCGGCCGCGTGCTGCTGTTCGGCGTCGTCCAGGTCCCGGTCATGCTCGGCTTCGCGCTGGTGCTGGCCCTGCTCCTGGAGTCGGCGTCGGCGAAGTGGCCCGGGTTCTTCCGCGCCCTGTACTTCATGCCCTACGGCGTCCCCGGCGTGGTGGCCTCGCTGCTGTGGGGCTTCCTGTACGTGCCCGGCCTGTCCCCGATCCTGGACGTGGCCGCGCTGGTGGGCCTGGAACCGGACCTGCTCGGACCGAACAGCGTGCTGTGGTCCATCGCCAACATCATCACGTGGCTGTTCATCGGCTACAACATGCTGATCCTCATCGCGCAGCTCAAGACGATCCCGAGCGAGCTGTACGAGTCGGCGCGCATCGACGGCGCCGGACCGCTCCAGACCGCCTGGCACGTCCAGCTGCCGCTGATCCGCCCCGCCCTGGTGCTGACCACGGTCTTCTCCATCATCGGCACCCTCCAGCTGTTCGCCGAGCCGCAGATCCTGGCGGCGTTCACGGTGAACATCGACTCCGCGTACACGCCCAACATGGCGGCGTACAACTCCGCCTTCACCGACAACGACTACAACGTGGCGGCGGCGCAGTCGGTCATCGTGGCCCTGACCGCGTTCGTGCTCTCGTTCGGGTTCCTCTGGTTGGTCAACAGGAAGGACCGGCAGCGATGACCGCGACCGAGACCGACGTCCGCGAGGACGGAGCGGCCCCCGCCCGGCGCCGCCGCTCGCGCCGGGGCGGCGCCACCGGAGCCCCCACCGCGTCCAGGATCCTGGTCACCGCGATCCTCGCGGTCGCCGCCGTGTACTTCCTGGTGCCCGTGTACTGGGTGTTCGTGGCCGCGACCAAGACCACCTCGGACCTGTTCAACTCGTTCGGCTTCGGACCGGGCGAGGAGTTCGCCCTGTTCACGAACATCGGCGAGGTCCTCACCTACAACGGCGGCATCTTCTGGCGCTGGACCCTCAACAGCCTCCTGTACTCGGTGGTCGGCGCGCTGCTGGCCACCCTGCTGGCGGCGGCCGCCGGGTACGCCCTGGCCAAGTACGCGTTCCGGGGCCGCGAGCTGGTCTTCGGCCTGGTCCTGGGCGGCGTGCTCGTCCCGGCCGCGGCCACCGCCCTGCCGCTGTACCTGCTGTTCAGCCAGATCGGCCTGGCCAACACCTACTGGGCGGTCCTGCTGCCCAGCCTCATCTCCCCGTTCGGCCTCTACCTGTGCCGGATCTACGCCGAAGCCTCGGTGCCGGACTCGGTCGTCGAGGCGGCCCGGCTGGAGGGCGCGGGCGAGGGGCGCATCTTCTTCACACTGGGGCTGCGGATGATGGCCCCCGCGCTGGTAACGGTGTTCCTGTTCCAGATGGTCGGCATCTGGAACAACTACTTCCTGCCGCTGGTGATGCTCGCCGACGAGGGCCTGTACCCGATCACCCTGGGCCTGGTGACCTGGCAGTCCTACCAGGGGCGCGACATCGAGATGTACATGCGGGTGGTGACGGGCTCCATGCTGTCGGTCATCCCGCTGATCATCGCCATCATCGTCCTCCAGCGCTTCTGGCGCGGAGGCATGACCGCGGGAGCGGTCAAGGGCTGACCCGCGTCGGCGGGGCCTCCGCCAGAGCCCTTCGGAGGTCCCGCCACCCGGTTCCCCGCGCCCGGGACGACCGGGCACGGGGCGGACGGACCGGCTGGTCCGCGATCGAAGGCCTGTTCCTCCGGGGGAGGCGGCGCGGCGGGAGTCCCTCCCGCCGCGCCGCCTCCGTCACGGACGCCGGACCGGGCGGACCTCGTACCCCACGGCGGGCGGCGGGGTCTCGACCGGCCCGCCCGGGCCGCAGGGCGCCGTGCCGAACGGCGTGGACAACGGGGGGACCCGGTCGGGCGCGGGCACCGGGAACTCGGCGGCCAGGCGCGCCATCGACCGTTCCGTGGCCGACCCGGGCTCGGGGCAGTACGTCATGACCCGCTGGTCGGTGTCGGGCACGTGGAGCAGTTGGCACTCGAACTCCAGGCGTCCCACCAGCGGGTGGTCCATCCTCTTGCTGAACCCGCGCCGCCTGCGCACCTCGCGCGACTCCCACATCCGTGTGAACCTCGGCGAGGTGCCCAGCAGGGTGGTGACCAGGCGGGCGATGTCAGGGTCGCCCGGGTAGCGGGCGTAGGCGGCGCGCAGGTCCGCCACCGAGTGCTGGGTGAAGCAGACGTTGTTCGGCTCGTTCCAGTGCGGGTCGTCCTCCGGTTGGGAGAACATCCACTCGATGATGTTGCGCCGCCCCTCGGGCAGCGCCGCCATGTCCCCGATGAAGTGGGTGGCCATCCGGTTCCACGCGAGCACCTCGTACTTGGCGTCCAGCACGTAGGCGGGGGTGGTGGTCAGGCCGTCCAGCAGGTACCGCACCGCGGTGGAGACCTCGCGGCTGGGACCACGGGTGACGGGGGGCTCGGCCCCGGCCGTGTGGAAGAGGTAGGCGCGCTCGTCCGCGTTCAGCATCAGGGCGCGCGACAGCGCCGACAGCACCTGCCGGGAGGGGTTGGGGCCGCGCGCCTGCTCCAGCCGTACGTAGTACTCCACCGACATCCCGGCGAGCTGGGCCACCTCCTGGCGACGCAGGCCCGGGGTGCGGCGGCGCCCGGTGTCGGGCAGCCCGACGTCGCCGGGGCCGATCCTGCCGCGCCGGTCGCGCAGGAACGCCGCGAGTTCCCCACGGTCCACCATCGCACGCCTCCTCGTTGTGGTCTCCCCTCCAGAGTGCCCCAGGAACGCCTTCCTGACAGTGGTACCGCCGATACCAGCCTCGACTGTTCCTTCCTCGCGTTCGCGGGCTCCTCCACGGTGGGACCCATGACGAAGACACGCAGGATCGCCCTCGTGACGGGGGCGAACAAGGGAATCGGATTCCAGACCGCGCGACTGCTGGGACTGGAGGGAATGACGGTGCTGGCCGGGTTCCGGGACGCGCGACGCGGCGCCGAGGCGGAGGAGGCCCTGCGCGAGGAGGGTGTGGACGTGCGCGCGTTGGCGCTGGACGTCACCGACGCCGGGAGCGTCCAAGCCGCCGCCGCGAGGGTGGAGGAGGAGTTCGGACGGCTGGACGTGCTGGTCAACAACGCGGGCGTGGCCCTGGGCCGGGGCGGGATCGGGGAGAGCGACCCCGCCGCGCTCCGGCGGACGCTGGAGGTGAACGTGGTGGGCACGGTGACGGTCACCGACGCGTTCCTGGGCCTGCTGCGCCGCTCGGAGGCCGCGCGGGTGGTCAACGTGTCCAGCGAGATCGGCTCGATCGGGACCATGACCGACCCGGACAGCCCGTTCTTCGCGATGGAGGGGAACGCGGGCTACCCCGCCTCCAAGGCGGCGGTGAACATGGTGACGGCGCTGTACGCCAAGGCCCTCGCGCCCCTGGGAGCCAAGGTGAACGCGGCCAACCCCGGGTACTGCGGGACCGACCTCAACGGCAACACGGGCACGCGCACGGCGGAACAGGGCGCGCGGGTGAGCCTGCACCTGGCCACCCTGCCCGGGGACGGGCCCAGCGGGGTGCTCTGGGGCCACCTGGCCTCGGCCGGGGACCCGGAGAGCTACGGGGTCCTGCCCTGGTAGCGGTGGCACCGGGGCCGGGCGGATCGCCTCCGCCCGGCCGGGGCCTCACCAGGCCCGGACGCCGCCGACGGGAGCGGGCAGGCGCTCGCTCAGCCAGGTCCACGTGCCGTCGTTCTCGGTGAAGCGGCGCTGGACGCGCTCCACCTCCGTGATCGGGTTCGAGAACACCTCGGTCCACGCCCCGGCGGTGCGCTCCTCCAGGTAGAGGCTGCGTGCGTCGGTGCGCATGCGCACCGCCTGGAGCGTGTGGTTGGAGCCGTCGCGCAACTGGATGCGGTAATAGGCCATGGGAAGTCCCTGGAGTGTGGTTCGTCCTGGATGGAAGAAGGACGGTGCGTGCCCGGACCGCGCGCGGCACCGGCGGGTGCGCGTGGGGGAACCGGTCTCCCGGAGCGTGCGGCGGGCGTACGTGGTCGTGCCGCGTGAGCGTCTGACGGGTGGCGGCGGGAACGCCGAGACCCGGAGTGCTCCGGGGAACGGGTGCGGGTGCCGGAAGCACCATGCTGTCCGCGGTCCGGACTCTACTCCTGTCATGGACACGCCGGAGCCGTAACCACAGGTACGGCGGATGAAATCCGGGTGATCCGACGGTGATCGCGGGATGCGATTCGGAAAAATGGCCCGATAGCGACACAACGCACGCGATACGCCTGATCCGGTCCGTGTGCGGACCCGGCGGCGGCCCGCGGTCCCCGCGGAGGGGGAGGCCTGGGCCGTCACCTCGGTGCCTGGGGAGGTCGCGACGTGCGGGACTCCACTACCCTCGTAGGGCACCTTTGCTCCGTGTGCCCTCCCCTTCACACCACCCCGCCCCGAATGAGCGAGGTTCCCCTCCGTGTCCACAGGCCCCCTCACCGTGCTCCTGCCCACGACCGTCGCCGACCTGGCCCCGGACGATCCGGTCCGGATCGGGCGCTACCGGCTGCTCAAACGGTTGGGCGCGGGCGGGATGGGACTCGTGTACGCGGCGCGGGACGAGGGCGGCGGGCTCGTGGCCGTCAAGCTGATCCACCCCGAGTACGCGTCGGCCGCCGATTTCCGGGCCCGCTTCGCGCGCGAGGTGGACCTGCTGGGCCGCGTGGGCGGCGCCTGCGCCGTGCCGCTGCTCGACGCCGACACCGAGGCGGCGCGGCCCTGGCTGGCGACACCGCTCGTGCGCGGCATGACCCTGAGCGACTACCTGCGCAGGCACGGTCCGCTGGGCGAGGAGCTCTCGCGCGGCCTGGCGGTGGGTGTGGCCGAGGCGTTGACCCAGATCCACGAGGCGGGGATCGCGCACCGCGACCTCAAGCCCTCCAACATCGTTCTCTCGCCGGAGGGTCCGCGCGTCCTGGACTTCGGCGTGGCGCGGGCGATCGACCAGACGGCCATCACCCGTACCGGGATGCTCAGCGGCTCGCCCGGGTGGATCAGCCCGGAGCACTACCGCGGTGAACCGGTCTCCACCTCCGACGACGTGTTCGCCTGGGGTGCGCTGGTGGTGTACGCGGCCACGGGACGCCCGCCCTTCGGCACGGGGAACGCGGCCGCGGTGGCCCACCGGGTGCTCGACTCACCGCCCGACACCGACGGCTTCTCCGGCCCTCTGGCCGACCTGGCGCTGCGCGCGCTGAGCAAGCACGCGGCGGACCGCCCCACCGCGCTGGAACTGGTGCACGGCGTGGTCCAGACGGCCTCCCCGGGCCGGGCCATCGCGCCGATCCGCGACGTGGGGACCGCGGCCGCGGCCACCGCCGGGGTGTTGGACCGCGACTGGCACGGTGTGCGGACGGGGGCCGAGCGCGAGTACGAGATCCCCGCGACCGGTGAGGGCCGGGGCGGGAGGCGGGTCCTGGCCCTCACCGGGGCCGCCCTCGGAGCCCTGGTACTGCTGGCGGGACTCGTCGCGGGCGGGGTGGCCCTGGGCGGTAACTGGGAGAACCTGCCCATGGCCGCGTGGTTCTCGGGCGGGGAGGAGCAGCCGGAGACGGTCGCGCACGAGCCCTCGGAGGAGGAGCGCGTCCCCGGGCCGGTCTCCCGCGAGGAGCCCACCGAGGAGCCCTCGGAGGAGCCGTCCGAGGAACCCGTCCAGGAACCGTCGGAGGAGCCCACCGAGGAGCCCGAGGAGACGGAGGAACCGGAGGAGGAGCCCGAGCCGGAGGCCCCCGCGCCGCCGCCGACGGTGCCGATGACCGTGTTCAACGCCGAGGGCCCCTGCCAGACCTCGCGCGCGCCGGAGTGCGGCCTGAGGCTGGTCCACGACCCCCACGCCCCCTACGCCGACCCCGGGAACCGGGCGGGCCAGGTGTGGCACGGCGACGTCGTCCAGGCGTCGTGCCTGGTCCCGAACGGCGTCACCGTCACGGACGAGAGCGGGACGAGCACCAGCACCATGTACCGGGTGACCGCCGGCGCCACCACCGGCTGGCTTCCGGGGGCGCGCACGCGCGACAACCCCCGGGTCCCGGTCTGCTAGACAGTGTTTTTTGGGACCTCCGCTTCGCTTCGGCCCGTGTTCGGGCGCCCGAAGCACGGGAACCTTCGGTGTCTCCGGCGGGCTCGCTCGTGCCCACCCGTCGCCCGCCACCACCCTCAACGGACGCCTACGGCGCGGTTCTCCCACGGAAACCCGCCTCCACCACCTCCAGAACCCCGTGGGCGCCCGAACCAACCCCCCACAAACTGAGGCCGGTTCAAAAAACAGACCCTAGTGCCGTGACCACGGAGGTCCGCGCCCCCTCCGCGGTGCCCCCTCCGCCGTGATCTTGTACCCCTAGCGCGTCTCGACGGTCCAACCTCGCTGTAAGTACAGGGTCAACGCAGGTCAGGGCCCTTGCGTCACACCAGCGACGCCTCTGGCCAACGCCCCGTCCCCGCCCGGCCCGGACGCTGGCCCGGTGGGGACCGGACCCGGCGTCACGGGGCCGCCGCGAGGCGGGCGCGGGTCTCCATCAGGGCGAACCCCAGCAGGTTGAGGCCGCGCCAGCGCTCGGGGACCCGCGCGTCGTCGTTCCTGGCGCCCAGTCCGATGCCCCACACCCGGTCGCGGGGGCTGGCCTCCACCAGCACCCGTCGGCCGGTGCCGAGCAGGAACTCGCGCAGCTCCGGGTTCTGGCCGAACTTGGCGACACCGCCCCCGACCACGATCCCGAAGCGGGCCGCCTCCCACACGCGCTCGTCGAAGCCGCGCACTCGGCGGCCGATCACCTTGGCGTCCCGGGGGTGGCCCGCCGCGAGGATCCGCTCCTCCGCCTCGGCGTCATCGAACAGGCGGGCCTTGGCGGCCATCATGTAGTGCTCCGCGGTGCGGTAGCCGACCCCCTCCACCGTGAAGTCGGCGGGCCACCACTGCGACAGGCAGCTCGCCGACACGCCTCCGGAGGCGGGCGGCTGGTGACCCCAGAAGCACAGGTACTTGGCCCCGGCCTCCGAGGCCAACAGCTCCTCGACCGTGCGCGCGTCCGCGGGATCATGTGTGTCCGTCATGGGGGAAGTGTCCCAGTCGGTACCGACACGCGCGGCGCCGCGCGTGCGTGCGATGGCCGCCGCGGAGCCCCGGGCGGGTGCGGGCGTAACCGGGGCGGCGTATGTGACTCCGTAGTAGCGTTGCGGGGAACCCCGGAAGCCGTAGGTCAGAGGGACTGTGTTCTCCCGGCGCGCGGACACCACGAGGACCGCGCTTGGGCAGGTGGCGCCACCTGCCCGGCCGGTCGGCTGGCGGATCCACTCGGTGTCGTCCGCCAACGGCTGCGCCCCGCGGCCGAGGGGCGGGGTCGGCACGCGCGTCGGCCGCCGTGCCGTGGCGGTCCTCCGGTGGTTGGAGGATGGGATATTTGACCAGATCACAGTTGAACTCTCAAGTTATTCCTGGGGGCACGGGCCCGATGGCCGAGACGCGGTGGCTCGACGAGGGCGAGCAGCAGACGTGGCGGGCCTTCCTGGCCGCCACCCACCTGCTGGAGGGAGCGCTGGACCGGCAGCTCAGGCAGGACTCCGGCATGTCCCACGCCTACTACCAGATCCTCGTGAAGCTGTCCGAGGCGCCCGAGCGCGTGATGACGATGACCGACCTGGCCAGGCGGCTGCGCTCCTCGCCCAGCCGCCTCTCCCACGCGGTCGCCCGCCTGGAGGAGGGCGGCCTGGTCCGCAGGTCCAAGCGCCCCGGCGACCGGCGCACCACCCTGGCCGAACTCACCCCGGGGGGTATGGCCGTGCTGCGCCGGGCGGCGCCGGGCCACGCGCACGAGGTCCGGCGCGTGCTCTTCGACGCGCTCACCGACGAGCAGGTCAAGCAGTTGCGGGGGATCGCCGAGTCCATGCTCGACGTACTCGACCCCGAGGGCGAGGAGCCGCGGTACACGGGGCCGACCGGTACGGTGCGCCAGGACTGAGTCGCGTTCTGTTGCCCGCTCTCACCAGGGCGGACGCCGAGGGGGAGAAATATCCCTCATTGGCACTCTATGTGTCCGGGCGGATGCGTACTATCATATACTTTCCCAGGAAAAGGTTGTAGTCTCAAGCAACGGTGCGAGGCCACGACCTTCTCCTGGGTTGCCCGCTCACAGAGACAGGAACCGCTATGACCGAGAATCCGCTCGTGTCCCGTCTGGGGGACGTCACCGCGCTGCTCGCCAGAGTCGTGGTCGGCGTCGTCTTCATCGCGCACGGCTGGCCGAAGATGTCCAGCCTCGAAGGCACCGCCCAGGGCTTCGCGTCCATGGGGATACCCTTCCCGCAGTTCGCCGCGCTCCTGGGCGCGAGCATCGAGGTGGGCGCCGGACTGGCCCTCATCATCGGGTTCGCCCTGCCGCTGGCCGGACTCCTCCTGGCCCTCATGATGGCCGGTGCCTACTTCTTCGCCCACGTCGGAGACCCGCTGGTCGGCGGCTTCGAACTCGTGCTGGTCCTCGGCGTCGTCGCCCTGGCCCTCGGGTTCGCGGGCGGCCGCCTCTCCGTGGACCGCCTCATGCCGTGGGGACGCCCCCGCCGTCGGACCCCTGAACCGGTACCGGCCTCCTGACCAGTGCGTCCGGGCCGCCCGCCGCCGGAGGCGGACGGCCCGGGTACCGCGCACCTCCCTTTTTCTTCTTAACTTGTTTAACGAAATACACTTTTCCCTCACAAAAAACACCCAGTCCTTTCGCTCTCCTTCACGACAACGGATCTTCATGAACGACAGGTAGAATTCGGTGCACCCGAAACACTGAGCGGGCCCGCGCCCGGGCCCGCCCCGTGTGCCCCGCCCGCCGAACGGGAGCACCGTGTCCCACCTGGCCCCCCGCCCCCTCGCCCCCGACTGGCAGTTGCGCGTCACCGACCGCGGCGGCACGGCCCTGCACGGAGCCGCGGTACTGGTCGCCCCCGGATACGCGATCACCTGCGCGCACGTGGTCCGCGAGGCCGTCACCGGGTCCGGCTCCCCCGCCGGACCCGGCAGCGCCGTACGCCTGGACGCCCCGCGCGGCCTCCCGGGCTGGGAGGCCGCCGCCACGGTCGCCGCGGACGGCTGGTGGTGGGAGGACTCCGCGCCCTGGGACGCGGCGGTGCTGCGCCTGGACCGGCCCGCCCCCGCCCCTCCCGCCGCCCCCGGGCGGTACCGCGTCGGCGACCGGGTCCGCGTCCTCGGCTTCCCCCGCGCCGAGAACGGCCTCTGGGTGACCGGACGGGCCGCCGGAACCGGGGGCAGCCGTTTCGGCTACGTCCAGATCGACGTCGACTCCCGCACGGGGTTCACCGTCCTGCCGGGCTTCAGCGGCAGCGGTGTCCGAGAGGAGAGGGGGAACGCCCTCCTCGGCCTGCTCTGCGAGGCGACCGGCAGCGGCAGGGCGGGCTGGATGATTCCGATGGAGGCGATCCCCCGGGTGTGGCCGACCGAGCGGACCGCCGCGGACGCGGCGGCGAACGGCGGGCGGGAGGCGCTCACGCGTACCGCCAGGGCGATGACCGACCTGCGCACGCTGCTCCTGCCCGACCTGCGCCTGGACCTGTACGTCGCGCTCGACCCCCGGCTGCGCCGCAGGCTCCGCGCCGACCAGGACCTGCTCTCCTTCGCCACGCAGCTGGTCTCCCTCGCCCACGGTGAGTACGGACTCCTCGACGAGGTGCTCACCCTCCTCGACGCGAGGGAGGACGGGGGAGCGGGGATGCTCCGGGTCCGCGAGGCCGCGGCCCCGCTCCTGGGGAGCCAGCCCGGGTGAGCGAGACGACGACCACGGCGGGGGGCCAGGCCCCGATCGGGGGACGGCCGCCACCGGACGGCGGGCGGCTCCCTTCCGGCGGGCGGCTCCTCCCGGAGGGCACCGGACGGCCGGTCCCGGCCGACGGCGGGGTGGAGGAACTGGTCGACGCCCTGTGCGCGCTCAGGTGCGTCCTCCTCCCGGACGCGCGCGAGCAGCTGGCCTACCAGCTGCCGAACCGGGTCCGCCGCAACCTGCGCCTGGAGGGCTCGGCGGTCGAGTTCGCCCGCCACCTGGTCCGCCTCTGCCGGGAGCAGGTGCGCCTGGGCTGCCTCGTGCGCTGGATCCTCCACCTGGAGGAGCACGGCCGCAGCTCGCTGGTGGCGGCCCGGGCCGCGGAGCCGCTGGTCCACGCCGAGGAGTGGGAGCAGCTGTGCCGCCTCCTGCCCGAGGGGACCACCGACGCCGACATCGGCCTCGTCCGCCGAGAACTGGGGGAGCACTCCCCGGAACTGGTCGCGGAGGCCTTCGAGGCCGCCCGGACCGACCGGCTCGCCCCGGCCGAGGCGCCGCCGCACACGGCCTGGGACCGGCTCGTGGACCTGTCCGAGATGACCGTGCCCGAGGGCGTCGAACTCCCGCTGCGGGTGTTCTGCGCCCTGCTGCCCTGCGCCGTCCCGCTGCGCGACTGCGCCGACCTGCTCCTGCTCTGGGGCGGCGGGCGGCGAGAGGGCACGGCCGCCCCGCCGGGGCCGCGCGCGCCCGCCCGGCTCGTCGTGCACGTCACCCAGGGCGAGAGCAGGGACCGCTACGACGTCGAGTACTGGACGGTGCTCAGCGAGAGACGGGACAGGGTTCCGGACTTCTGCGGCCACGGACACACCCCGCACATGGAGGCCGAACGCATCGGCGCCCACGTCGGGGGCCTGCTCACCCTGCTGGAGGTGGACCACCGCACGGGGTACCACGAGGGCGTGCGGGTCGAGCTGGTCGGACAGCTGGACCTGCTCCGCCGCCTGGAGGCCGAGCGCTGGCAGGAGGCCGGGGAGGGTGATCGCAGGCTCGGTTCCCGGGCCCAGGTGGTCTACCGGGCGGAGGAACTGGTGGACCCCGCGCGCGGCGACACCGTGCAGGCCCGCCGGACCTGCGCCCGCCGGTGGGAGGGGCTCGCGAGCGCACGCGAGGTGCTGCACCTGGACACCGCGCACGAGGCCGGGAAGAGGAGGCGCAGGGGTGGGCGGACCTACCGCGAGCCCCTGGCCGAACGGCTCCAGGACGACAGGATCGTCGCCCTCTCCGTTCCCTCCCATCTGGACGAATGCCACATGTCGGTCTGGTCGGCGCTCATGATCGGAGTTCCGGTCGTGGTTTGGCGTTCCGCCGATAATGGTCCGGGGGCAAGTCCGTGGCTCAATCTGGGAAAGGTGGGGCGGGAGGTGATGGTGCCACCCGAAAGAATACGGGCGCTTCCCAAGGCGCTCCACCAATCGCGTTCCGGATGCGTTTCCCCGGACGATACCGGGTACATCGAAGAAAGCTTCGAGGTCGCCGTCTTCTACCACGACACCCTTCCGGTTCTGCCCGCTCCCAGACCGATGACCCCCCCACAGCATCCGACAGCCCCCCTTGGGCGCGGCTCGAAGGGCCTGCCATGACCACACCAGCCGAACCCGGATCGACCAGCCCCGCGCCGGAGTGGTGGGTCTTCCACGGCACAGGTCAGCCCCGCCCGCACCTGGACCTCGCCGCCCAGCTCCCCCCGCCTCCCCGGTGGCGTGCCTACGGCGGCGGTCCGGACCCCGCCGGAAGCGGCGCGGACCCCCCGCTCTACGACCCGGGGCCGGGGGCCGCGGAGCCCGCCGCCGAGAGCGAGCGCCACCTGGGTCCCGTCCGGCCCTGGAGCTTCCCCATCCCCCTGGGGCCGCACCGCCGCCAGCTGCTGGACAAGGTCAACGCGGCCATCTGCCTGCGCCGACCGCTGCTGCTGGTGGGTCCGCCCGGGGTCGGCAAGTCCAGCCTCGCCCACCAGGTCTCCCGTGAGCTGGGCCTGGGCCGCGTCCTGCGCTGGGCCGTCACCAGCCGCAGCACCGTGCGCGACGGCCTGTACGCCTACGACCCCCTCACCCAGATCCACGACCTCAACCTGGAGAACGCCCGCAACCGGGCCCGGGGCGCCCGGGACCGCCGCTACGCGAGCGCCGACGGCACCGAGACCGACGCCCACCTGCGCAGCAGCGCCGAGTCGATCGGCCGCTACCTCACCCTGGGGCCCCTGGGCACCGCCTTCCTGCCCACCCGGCTGCCCCGGGTGCTCCTGGTCGACGACTTCGACCTGGGCGACTTCGACCTGCCCGGCGACCTGCTCGACCTGTTCGAAAGCGGCGGCTACACCGTCCCCGAGCTGGGCAGACTCGCCAACGTGGCCGGGGCGATCCGGGTGGCCACCGACGACCCCGGCCGCACGGCGGTGGTCGAACGCGGCGAGGTCCTGTGCTCGGCCTTCCCCGTCACGGTGGTGACCTGCAACGACGACCGGGACCTGCCGCCCGCCTTCCTGCGCCGCTGCATCCCGGTCCGGATGGGGCTGCCGGACGAGGACGAGCTGGTGGCCGCCGTGGCCGGGCACTTCGACGGCGATCCGCCCACCGGTACGCGGACCCTGGTCACCGAGTTCCTGCGCAGGAGCGCCGACGGCCACGGACTCGCCGTGGACCAGCTGCTCAATGCCGTGCACCTGGTCGGCGCCATGGGACAGGGCGAGCCCGGGCCCGAACAGGTCCGCCACCTCTCCGACCTGCTCTGGCACCGCCTCACGGAAATCCCGGGATGAGCCCCGCGCACCAGCCGGGGGACGACCGCCCCCGGGGCTCCGGCGACCGGTCGGGCGGTTCCCCGGGGTGCCTCACCCCCACGGAGTGGGCGGACGCGCTCCACCTGGCGGTCCTCCAGGCGCGCGCCGAGGCCGCGCGCCGCGAACGGCCGGTCTTCCCGGCACCGCCCGCCGGCGGGCCGCCGCCCGGGGAGGCCTCCGCCTCCGGCACGCCCCCGGGGGGTGTCGAGCCCCGCACGGACACCGGGACCACCCGGTCCCCGGGGCTCCCCGACGGCGGGGCGGCGGTCGCCGGGAACGGTTCCGCCACCGGGCACAGCCCTCGTGAGCGGTCCCCGGACCCGCCGCCCGGCCGGGAGCGGACACCCCCGCGGGGACACCGGGACCAGGAGGACGTCAGGCCGCCGACGGAGCCCCACGGGTTCGTCCAGCCGGTCCTGCACCGGCGCCAGGAACTGGTCGCGGCGCTGGGGCCCTTCCACCTCACCGAGCCCCGGGGGCGGCCGGACGGCATCGACCCGGAGGGCACCGCGCGCAACTACGCGCGCGCCCTCCTGGACAGCCTCCACTGGTCCGAGGACGAGCGCGAGGGCGTCGGCGTCCCGGTGGTGCCGCAGCCGTGCGCGCGTCGGGAGCGGGCGGTGGACCTCACCCTCCTCGTCGACGACGGCGTCACCATGGCCTTCCAGCGCGGCCTGGCCGCCGAGTTCGTCCGGCTCGCGCGCTCCGGCGGGATCTTCCGCGAGGTCACCTCCCTGTACTTCGACTCCGGGCGCACCGGCAGCCCCAGGCTGCGCGACGGGCACGGACGCCCCGGCCGCCTCGGCGGGGGCCGCGCGCACGTGGTCCTCTTCCTCACCGACGGGCTCGGCGGCGCCTGGCGCGACCGCGAGTTCCAGGACTGGGTCGCGGCGGCCGCGGGCCGCGGCGCGGTCGCGATCCTCCACCTGCTCCAGCCCCGCCTGTGGCGGCGCGGCGCCATCGCCACCGCCCCCATGGAGCTGGGCGCGCCCCGGGCCGCCGACCCCTGCGCCGCGAACACCCGGTACGCGCGGGAGCGCACGCTCACCGACCCGGAGGAGGAGGGGCGCGCGCGGGGGGTGCTCGTGCCCGTGCTGCCGCTGGACCCCAGAGCGATCCGGGACTGGGCGGTCTTCGCGATGGGGCGGGGCCGCGGGCGCCTGTGGGCGCACACCGCGCGGTTCCCCGCGGGGGAGGGCCCCGCCGCCTCCGCCGAGGCACCGGACGCGTGGGAACCCGAGTTCGACGCCGAACGGGAGGCGCGGCGCTTCCGACAGCTGGCCAGCCCCGAGGCGTTCGACCTGGCGGTGGCCCTGGCCGCCGTGCCGCTGGACCCGCGCCTGGTGGAGGCGGTCTGCGAGGACGTGCTCGGCCGCGCCACGCCCTCGGAGCTGACGGAGGTCTTCTTCAGCGGGCTGGTGCGCGGGGGCGGCGGCTGGGGTGAGGAGGACGGGCCGGTCGGGTGGGACTTCCGCCCGGGGGTCCGGCGGGCCCTGCTGTCACTGGGCGGCCGGGTCTCCGACATCCGCCGGGTGCTGGGCCTGGCGGCGGAGCGCCTGCGGTGGGTGGACCCCTGGTTCGACGCACTGCGCCTCATGCTGCGGGGCAGGCACGACGACCTCCCGAAAAGGACGCGGGTGTCCCACCACTGGGCCAATTCCATGCTCCCCGCGGTGGAGAGCGCGGCCCTCACCCGGCGTTACGCCGAACCGATCAGGGAATACGCCGACATCTCCGGGACGGGTGCGACCCGCGGTACGCAGGAAACGCAGGAGGCGGGTACGCCGTCGCCCACTGGTCTAGTATTACCGAAGGTTTCCGGATCTGCGCGTGTGGGCGGGAACAACGGCTGGAAGGCGCGGAACAGAACACCCTTTTATGAACGGTCGGGGAAAGAAACTCATATGGCCACAAAACTGTCAAATGAGGATATGATGCAAGAATCTGGCGACCAGTCCAGCGGTCGTACGTCCCGATCGTCCACGAGTGGCCGGCCGCTCAACGCGGTCTGGGTCCAGGTTCCGCGCCGCAACAGCGCCTTCACCGGGCGCGAGGAGCTCCTCTCCGCGCTGCGGGGACAGCTCCTCAAGGGAAGGCGCCAGGTCATCACCGCCCTGAACGGGATGTCGGGGGTCGGCAAGACCGAGCTCGCCAAGGAGTACCTGTACCGGTACGCGTCCGACTACGACCTCATCTGCTGGATCCCCGCGGCCCACAGCAACCAGCTGCGGGAGAGCTTCTCCGTCCTCGCGTCCAGGCTCAGGCTGGACAGCGCGGGGGCGGGCAGCGGACACGTCCTGGAGAACGTCCTGGAGGCACTGCGCCAGGGCGTGGACTATCCGCGCTGGCTCCTCGTCTTCGACAACGCGCAGGCCCGGTCCGAACTGGATCAGTATCTTCCTGTCGGGGGCGAGGGCCACGTGATCATCACTTCTCGGGACTCCAGCTGGACGGTGCGGGGTGGCGACGCCTACCTCTCCGTCCGCGAGTTCGACCGGGCCGAGAGCATCGAGCTGCTGAAACGGCGCGGACCCGCGTCGCTGTCCGACGAGGAGGCCGACCAGCTGGCGCACGAGCTGGGCGACCTGCCGCTGGCCCTCAACCAGGCCGCCGTGTGGCTGCACGAGAGCGGGATGGCCACCGAGGAGTACCTGCGCCAGTTCGCGGAGAAGAGCCAGGAGATGCTCGACCTCCTGCGCCCGGTGGACAGCGCCTACCCGGTGGCCGTCGCCGCCGCCTGGAACGTGTCCCTGGACCGGCTGGCCACCACCAACCCGGCGGCGCTCCAGCTGCTCCAGCTCTGCTCCTTCATGGCGACGGCGCCCATCCCCCGGACGCTGTTCAACTTCGCCCGGGGCATCGAGGGCCCCGCGGAGCTGCGCGGAGCCCTGGAGGACCCGGCCAGGCTCGGCATGGCGATCCGCGACATCGGACGCAACAGCCTCGCCCACATCGACCACCAGCGCAACACCGTCTCCCTGCACCGGCTGGTGCAGCGCGCCGTCCAGGCGCCGATGAGCGACGGGGAGCGCGAGGAGATGCGCCACTGCGCCCACCAGCTGCTGGGCCGCAACGACCTCCAGGTGGTGGCCGTGGACGCCTCGCAGCGCTACACCGAGCTGCTGCCGCACGTGTGGGCCTCCGAACTGTGGAACTGCACCGACCCCTGGGCACGCAACCTGGTGGTGCAGATGTGCCGGGTCGCGTCGCTGCGCCAGGAGTTCGACGACGCCCGCCGCCTGGGCGAGACCGCCCACGAGTGGTGGCGCCTGCAGCTGGGCGAGAACCACCCCTCCACCCTGGGCATGGCGATCCAGATCTCCACGGCGATGCGAGGGCAGGGGTACCTGGAGCAGGCGCTCGCACTGTGCGAGGCCACCCTGGGCACCCTGCGCGAGACGCAGAACCCCGAGGACCCCGAGACCCTGGAGGCGGAGATCGAGCACATCCGCACCCTGCGCTTCCTGGGCCGGTTCCGCGACTCGCTGACGGCGGCGGCCGACGCCTACCACCGCCGGGTGCGCCTCTTCGGCGAGGACGACCCGCACACCCTGGTCACCGCCCACTTCCGCGCCTTCAACCTCCTGCTCAGCGGCGACCCGGAGGCCGCCACCGACCAGTACCGCGACACGCTGGCCCGGCTGGAGGCCGTCTTCGGCCCGGACCACCCGCGCACCCTCGGCACCAACAACGGCTACGCCGAGGCCCTGATGGAGAAGGGCCGCTACCGGGAGGCCGAGGAGATCCAGGCCCACCAGGTCGAGCGGGCCATCGGCCTGATCGGGGAGGACGACAACCGCGTCCTGCGCAACCAGCGGACGCTGGCCGTCATGCGCCGGCGCGTCGGCCACCACCGGGAGGCGCTCGTCCTGTCGGAGCGCGCCTGGCAGCGCTTCCGGGTCAAGCACGGCGTGGACGACAACGAGACCATGTACGCCGCTCTGGTGCACTCCATGTCCCTGAGCGCGGTCAACCAGCACGACGAGGCGCTGGAGCTGGCCCAGACCACGGGGGAGCGCTACGTCAAGCTCCTGGGCGAGCGCCACCCCTACGTGGGCGCTGCCGACGTCAACCGGGCGATCATCCTGCGCCGCCTGGGCAGGGCGGCCGAGGCCCGTCAGCTGGACGAGCGCTCGCTGGAGTTGTTCCTGGACCGGCTCGGCACCCACCACCCCAGCACCCTGGCCTGCCTGGTGAACCTGGCCAACGACCACTTCCTCATGGGCGACGCGGCCGGTGCCCGGGAACGGGACGAGGAGGCGCTGCGCGGCTGTGAGAGCGCGCTGGGGGCCTCGCATCCGCTGGCCCTGCTGGCCCGCCGCAACCTGCTCGTGGACCGCAGGGCCCAGGGCGAGGACATTGAGGCCGAGTTCGTCGCCGTGGAGGACGGCTACCGCGAGGTGATGGGGTCGGACCACCCCGCCACACTCAGCCTCCGCAGGACGGTGCGGGGGGACGCCGACATCTACCTCGCCCAGATGTGACCGGTCGCGGTCCGGGGCGCACTCCCCGGACCGTTCGCGCCGTTCAGCGGCGTTCGGCGAGCCTGAGCAGCGCGACCCACTGGTGCGCGGGCAGGACGAGCGCCGCGTGGGCGGGGTGCGCGGAGTCGCGTAGGCCGACCGTCCGCGGCGGGTCCAGGACGGCCTCGACGCAGTCGCCGTTGCCGCCAGCGCTGTAACTCGACGTCCGCCACCGACCGGGTTCGTGTCCCAGCCCTCTCACGGGCACTCCCGTCCGCTCTGTCCCCGCTGGTTGTCGCTACGCACGCGGCGGCCTCGATTCTCTCAGTTCCACCATTGGTCGCTCCTGTTTCCCGAGCAGTTCTGAAAGTGCGATCGGGTCCGACTCCGGTTCAGTTATGTATTCGGTTGGTGACAGGGGCCGACTTGTACATGCCCACTGGAGTGGTATTCATGTTGTCCGGGCGCGGGCGTTCTCCGGATGGTCCGTAAAAAGACGCGAATGATACGCCGGGAAGCGGTTCCGCTTCGGTCGGGGAGGCACCGGACCCGTGCGGTGCCCGGCGGGGGAGGCGCCAGCGCGGTCCCTTCCCGGTCCGGCGCGCGCAAAGCCCGTGTCCGCAGGGGATGCGGGCTCGGCACCCTTCGGCGCGCGGGAGCGGTCCCCTCCCGGGAGGCGCCACCGGACACGCCCGCCGGGGAGGGGCCGCGGGGCGGAGGGGCGATTACCGTGCCCACCGGTCCGGGGAAAAGCGCGTGTGGGAAAAGGGCGTCCGCGGTCGGCCCGTGACTCCGATCCCTTTTCGTTCCCGCTGCGGCTCGGGGTCCGGGTGTTGCGCCCGGGGCGGCCCGATTTGCGTTCGCCGTGTGCGCTCCGGGGGAAGCGGGTGCCTCGGTGCGGACACAATTCCGGCCGCGGTGTTATGGCCGCGGAAATGCTGACCGGGACCCGGGCCGCCCGGATGCCCGCGCCGTGCAGCCGACGGGCGGCGAACGCCCCGCGGGGGTCGGTGAACGGTGCCCGGTCACGGCGCGCCCCGGCGGCGTGCCGCGACCGGGGCGAGGACTGCCTAACATGCTGGACATGCGCATTCTCGTGGTCGAGGACGACGACCGGGTCGCCCGTGGACTGGTGACCGCCCTGCGGACGGCGTCCTTCGACGTCCAGAGGGTCGCCACCGCCGAACGGGCCCTGAGCGCCCCGCCCGCCGACGTCGTCCTCCTCGACCTCGGCCTCCCCGACGCCGACGGCATCGACCTGCTCCGCAAGCTCCGCGACCGCCCTCAGACCGCCATCATCGCCGTCACGGCCCGCGGCGAGGAGCGCGACCGGGTGCGCGGACTGCGGGCCGGTGCCGACGACTACGTGGTCAAGCCCTTCGGCGTCGCCGAACTCCTCGCGCGCATCGACGCGGTCCTGCGCCGCACCCGCGCCGCGCGGGCCGAGGCCGCGGAGGAGGAGCCCGCGCTCAGGATCGGCGAGCTCACCGTCGACCCGAGCGCCCGAGCGGCCAGCGTCGGCGGCGCGGAGCTCCAGCTGACCCGCAAGGAGTTCGACCTGCTCACCCTCCTGGCCTCCCGCTCCCCGTCGGTGGTCGCCCGCGACCAGATCCTCGACCAGGTGTGGGGCACGGCCTGGGAGACCTCCTCCAGGACCCTGGACACCCACATCGGCTCGCTGCGCGCCAAGCTCGGCCAGGCCGTGCAGATCCGCACCGCGCGCGGTGTCGGCTACCTCCTCGACCAGTCCTGAACCCGTGCTCCGCAGACTGCTCACCATCCTGCTCCCCGCCGCGTTCGTCCTGGTCGCCTCAGCGGTCGTCCCCCTGGGGACGGTCATCGCCCAGCAGCTCACCCAGGAGGTCTACGTCGACCGTCTGGGGGACGCGGGCCGCTTCGCCGCCCTGGCCCGCACCGCCCTGGAGGCCGACCGCCCGGAGGCGCTCCTCCAGGAGATGGCCCGCTACGAGGCGCTCTACGGCATCCCGGTGGTCGTGGTCGCCACCGACGGCGAGATCATCGCCGGGTCGGGCAGCACGGCGCACCAGCGCGACGTGCTCGCGGAACTGGGCTCACCGGAGACCCTCACCATCGCCCTGGCCGGGGAGCGCCCCGCCCCTCCGACCACCGTCTGGCCCTGGGAGTCCGATCCCCTCGTGGTCGCCGAGCCCATCGGACGCGACAGCGAGGTGACCGGGGCGGTCATCGTCGCCGCCCCCACCGACCAGCTCGGCACCGACATCCTCGGCTCCTGGGGATGGCTCGCCCTGCTCAGCCTGGTGCCCCTGGCACTCCTGGTGGCGGCCTCGCTGCCGCTGTCGCGCTGGGTCCTGCGCCCCATCGGCCGACTCGACGCCGCGACCACCGCCGTCGCCTCGGGTGACCTGGACGTGCGGGTGGACGCCGAGCGGGGCCCTCCGGAGCTGCGCCGCCTCACCGAGTCCTTCAACACGATGGTCGACGTGGTGCGCAGGGCCCTGGAGCGCCAGCGCTCCTTCGTCTCCGACGCCTCCCACCAGCTGCGCAACCCCCTGGCGAGCCTGCGCCTGGCAGTGGAGAACCTCGCGCCCTACCTCAGCTCGGAGGAGGCCCGGGAGGCACACGCCGTGGCAGTGGACGAGACCACGGCCATGCACCGGATGCTCAACTCCCTGCTGGCCGCGACGCGCCTGGAGAGCGTCACTGGCACCGAGGCCGTGGACGTCCCCGAGCTGCTGCAGACCCGGGTGGAGCGCTGGCGCGCCCTGGGGGAGGCCCGGGGGATCACCGTGACCGTGGACGTCCCCGCCGGGCTGCGGGTGTGCGCCCCGGCCGGAGGGCTGGGCAGCATCCTCGACGAACTGGTGAGCAACGCCCTGCGCCTGTCCGGGGGGACCCGGGTGCGGGTGCGGGGCTCCGCGGGCGACCCCGCGCGGATCAGCGTGCTCGACGACGGGGAGGGGCTTCCGGAGGAGGAGCGCGGCGCCGCCCTGGACCGCTTCTGGCGCTCGCCCCGCCAGCAGAACACCGAGGGGACCGGCATGGGGCTGGCGATCGTCTCCGACCTGGTCCGCGAGGCCGGAGGGGAACTGGCGCTGGGCGAGGGCCTGCCCGGCGAGCGGCCCGGCTTCGGCGTGACCATCACGCTGCCGCCCGCGGACTGAGCCTCACGAGGGCTTGTTGTCCCGGTACCAGCGCGCGGCCCCGGGGTGGAGGGGGACCACGCCGGTCGAGATGCCGGTGCGCACGTTGATCTGCGCCGCCTCGGGGCGGGATTCGGCGATCCGTGCGGCTCCGGTGTAGACGGTGTCGGCGACGACGTGGGCCAGGTCGTCCGGCAGGTCGGCCGCGCACAGCAGCAGGTTCGGGATGGACATGGTGGGGCAGGCGGGCACGCCCTCGTAGGTGGTCGCCGGGACTGTGGCGGGGAAGTACCTCTCGGGGTGGGCCTCGGCCATGGCGGACGCGACGTCCCCGAGGTCGACCAGGCGCGTCACGTGCTCGCGGGCCAGGTCGGCGACCGCGGGCGTGGGCAGCCCCGTCAGGGAGAACATCGCGTCGATCTCCCCGCGTCCCAGGGCGTCGGCGGAGGCCGCCTGGTCCAGGCGCACGGCCTCCATCGCCAGCCCGGTCTCCTCGATGATCCGCGCCACGGTGAACTCGGTGCCGGAGTTGACCGCGCCCACCGAGACGCGGCGGCCCTCCAGGTCGGACAGGGAGCGCACGGGAGAGGCGTCCAGGACCGCCAGGTGCAGGAAGCTGTCGTAGAGGCGTCCGATCGCGCGGAAGGGGCCGGCGTCGGCCACCTCGTCGCCCAGGACCGCGTCGAGGCTGGTCAGGCCCAGGTGGGCCTCGCCCGCGTCGATGAGCAGCAGGTTGTCGTGCGAGGCGCCGGTCTCGACGGTCCCCACCCGGGTGTCGGGCAGCCGGGCGTCCAGCAGGGTCGCGATCTCCGCGCCGATCTCCCGGTAGACGGCCCCGGCCGGGCCCGTGGCCACGACGAGCGACGCCGGGGCGGGAGAGGGATCGCGCCACGCGCAACCGCCCAGCGCGACCGCGGCGAGCGCGCCCGCGGCCCCCCTCAGGGCGGTGCGCCGGTTCGGTCCGTGCATACCCGCAGCTTAGGCCAGGGGAGCGGCGGTTCAGTCCTACCGGTCACACCTTGCACATGCTCACCGCGCGTTCCAGGGTTCCCACCCACGGTTCCGAAATGTCAGAGGATTCTCAAATCTTTGTTGAGACCTTGAACACGCGCGAAAGAGAGCCACACCATCGCTGTATCAATTCGGGGTAATCAGGGAGAAACCCGACGGTAAGACCAGTGTCACTCCCCGGTGGCCCACAACAGGAGGAACCCATGGCGTCCGAGAAGGGTGTCGACGTGCCCGACACCGCATCCCCCACCCAGGACGGCAGAACCGCCAGAGGCAGTTCGCCCTCGCGCGTCATCGGGTTGGTCGCGGGCCCGCTGGTCGGGCTGCTGGTCTACTTCCTCATGCCGGACATGCCGATGCCCCTCGCCGACGGCGAGGACGGCGAGACGGTCCTGTCGGCCAACGGCCGCGCGGTGGCCGCGGTGACCGCGTTCATCGCCATCTGGTGGGCCACCGAGGCGATCCCGATCCCGGTCGCCTCGCTGCTGCCGCTGGTGCTCTTCCCGGTCCTGCTGGAGGGCACCCCCGTCGGGGACGTCGCCTCCTCCTACGGGTCGGACACCATCTTCCTGTTCATGGGCGGCTTCATGCTCGCCCTGGCGATGCAGAAGTGGAACCTGCACAAGCGCATCGCCCTGGTCATCGTCTCCAAGGTCGGCTCCAACACCGCGGGGCTGATCGGCGGCTTCATGATCGCCACCGGGTTCATCACGATGTGGGTGTCCAACACCGCCACCGCCGTGATGATGCTGCCCGTCGGCATCTCAGTGGTCGCGCTGATCACCCAGTTCCGCGACGGCAGGACCGACGCGAACTTCGCCACCGCGCTCATGCTCGGCATCGCGTACTCGTCCTCCATCGGCTCGGTGGCCACCATCATCGGCACGCCGCCCAACGTGCTGATGGTCGGCTACCTCGCCGAGGCCCACGACATCCACATCGGCTTCGGCGAGTGGATGCTGGTCGGCCTGCCGCTGGCCGCGGTGTTCATGCTCATCGCCTGGTTCGTGCTGATCAAGGTCTTCCCGCCGCAGGTCAAGAAGGTGAAGGGCGCCCAGGACCTCATCCGCTCCGAGCTCGCCGAGATGGGTCCGATGGCGCGCGGCGAGAAGCTCGTGCTGGCGGTCTTCGCCTTCGCGGCGCTCTCCTGGATCTTCGTCCCGGTCCTGGCCGACAACTTCCTGCCCTGGCTGTCCAGCGTCAGCGACGCCGGTATCGCGATGACCGTGGCGGTCCTGCTGTTCCTGATCCCGGTCAAGCGCGGGACCCGCCTGCTGGACTGGGAGACCGCCGTGCAGCTGCCGTGGGGCGTCCTGCTCCTCTTCGGCGGCGGCCTGGCCATCTCGGCGCAGTTCACCGCGTCCGGCCTGAGCACCTGGATCGGCAGCCAGGTCGCCGTCCTGGCGGGCGTGCCCACCTGGGTGCTGATCCTGGTCGCGGCCGGGCTGGTCCTCTTCCTAACGGAGCTCACCAGCAACACCGCCACCGCGGCCACCTTCCTGCCCATCCTCGGCGGCGTCGCGGTGGGCATGCAGATCGACATCCTGTCCCTGGTGATCCCGGTGGCCCTGGCCGCGACGATGGCCTTCATGCTCCCGGTGGCCACACCGCCGAACGCGATCGTCTTCGGTTCCGGTCACGTGCGGATCGGCCAGATGATGCGCGGCGGTGTGTGGCTCAACCTCACCGCGCTGTTCCTGATCCTGGCCACGATGTACACCCTGGTCAGCTGGGTCCTGGGCGTCAGCCTGTAGGAGTACGCGTCGCGGGCGGTCCCCTGTGGTCCAGGGGGCCGCCCGTTTCCGCTGTCCTGACCCGCCCCTCCCGTCCCCCGCCTCCCGCGGCCGTGGAGGGCGTGGCGGGCGTGGAGCGCCGGCTGGCGGCGGTGCCCCTCAGGGGAGGGGAACCGGGCGGCGGCTCACCACGGGAGCGGGGCAGGACGTCCGGTGGTCGTTCGCCCCCGGGGGCGTGGCTTTCTGCCGCGGGGAGCCGGCCCCTCCCCCGAGGCCCCGCCCCGCGTCACACGGCGGCGGGCCCCCCCCCCCCCCCGGGGGGGGGGGGGCCCCCCCCGGGGGGCCCCGCGCCGCAGGGCCCCCCGCGGCAGGGGGGCAC
>NZ_ML703349.1:512475-521254 GCF_008638355.1 Nocardiopsis deserti
GCCCCCCCCCCGGGGCCCCCCCCCGGCTCCCCCGGGGGCCGCCCCCCCCCCCCGCTCGGGGAGACGGGCCGCCGCCGCGTTCCTACTCGGACTCCTTGCCCGCCGTGCTCTGGCGGTCCAGCTTCCGGTAGTGCCTCGCCCTCGCGCCCAGGATCACCGCGGCCAGCAGGGTCGCGATGGCGGAGGCCACCAGCACGCCGGTCTTGGCGTGCGCCAGGTGTCCCGGGTCGTCGGCGAACGTCAGTTCGCTGATCAGCAGGGACACGGTGAACCCGATACCGGCCAGCTGCGACATGCCGACGATGTCGATCCACTTCAGACTGGGGTTGAGCTCGGCTTTGGTGACCTTGGTGGTCAGCCACGAGCCGCCCGCGATACCGAGCACCTTGCCGAGGATGAGGCCCGCGATGATGCCCAGCGCCGCCGTGTCGGTGAGGACCTCGCCGAAGCCGTCGAAGACCACGCCCGCGGAGAAGAAGGCGAAGATCGGCAGGGCCAGACCCGCGGACCAGGGGCGCAGCAGCTGCTCCACGCCGTGGCTCGGGTCGTGGCGCTCACCGGGCAGCTTGTTGGTGCGCATCAGCAGACCCATCGCCACGCCGGCGATGGTCGCGTGCACGCCGCTCTCGTGGACCAGGACCCAGATCACCACGGCCAGGGGTACGTAGACCAGCCAGTTGGGCACCACGGACGCGTTGAGCTTGGCGGCCAGCCCCCTGCCGCGCTGGAGGTACCAGAAGACCGCCAGGCCAGCGGCGGCCACCGCCAGGGGCAGGAAGCTGATGTCCGCGGTGTAGAAGACCGCGATGACGATGATCGCGCCGAGGTCGTCCACGATCGCCAGGGTCAGCAGGAAGGTCCGCAGCGCGGGCGGCAGCCCGCGGCCGACCACCGCGAGGATCGCCAGGGCGAACGCGATGTCGGTCGCCATCGGGATGCCCCACCCGTGGACGGTGTCGGGCGAGGTGAAGTTGATCGCCGCGTAGAGCGCGGCGGGCACGATCATGCCGCAGACCGCCGCGACGATCGGCAGCATGGCCCGCCGGGGGTTGCGCAGCTCCCCGTGGACGAACTCCTGCTTGAGCTCGTTGCCGACGACGAAGAAGAAGACCGCCAGGAGGCCGTCGGCGGCCCAGGTCTCCAGGGACAGGTTCAGGTGCAGGGACTCGGGCCCGAAGGTGATCGCCCGCAGGTTCTCGTAGGCCTCGCCGAAGGGCGAGTTGATCCAGACGAGAGCGAGGACCGCGGCGCCGATCAGCAGGAAGCCGCCGACACTGTCGCTGCGCAGGGTGTCGGCCAGCCGTGAGAGCGGGCCGGGGCGCTCGGAGCGCAGAATCGGGTCAATGCTCATGTGCAACTTTCCGGGCGTATGGCTGACAGGGACTCGCCGACCAGTCTTCCCGGCACACCTAGACGCGGGCGCGCGCCTCGCCCATGCTCGCGGAAGATGGGATGAATGTCCAGTCCAGGGGCTGTGTGTCCGTTCCGGGGGGAAGGGGAACAGTGAGGGATGTTCCTCCCTCCCCGAGTAGTGGACACGCCGGATCCGCGCGTACGGAAAGGACCATGTGCACCACTGGTTCCATGAGTGAGATGCAGGTGGAGTCCATTCGCCAGGTGCGCGACCACATCGCGGACGTCGTCGACCGCGCGGACCGGGAGGATTCACCCACGGTCATCACCAGACGGGGAAGAGAGGTCGCGGCGGTGGTCCTCATCGGCCTGCTGCGGCGTTACCAGCAGTTCGAGGAGCAGGAGATCCTGCGCATGGTCCGCGAGCGCATGGACAATCCCGAACCCGGCGTCCCCATGGAACAGGTGATGGCCGAGACCATGGAAGGGCCGGAGTGAGTTACCGTACGGTCTTTCGGCCAGAGGCCAGGGCGGAACTGCGCAAGCTTCCCCGCAACGCGGCGATGAACGTGTTCCGCAAACTCACCGAACGGGAGACCGATCCCCTGGGGTTCGGTACCACGGCTCTGGTCGGTGATCCGGAGGTACGGCGTCTCCGGGTGGGCGACTACCGGGTGATCCACACGGTCCAGGAGAGCCGACTGGTCGTCTGGGCCGTCCATGTCGGGCACCGGTCCGGCGTGTACGGCTGAGGCCCCGCCCGCCCCATGCATGACAGGGCCCCGGGGCCCGTCAGGGCACCGGGACCACGGCGCGGGGCTCAGGACTTGCGGTTCTCGCCCAGCTCCTCCTCGATGGGGTTGACCGGGCGGCTCTCCTTCATCGACTCGGCCATGCCGGGCTTGCCGTGTTCCCTGCGCAGCTGCGCGCGGGCGGACTCGGTGTGCGAGTCCGTCTCGGAGCGGGGCAGGGGCACCGAGCGCAGTACCTCGTTGGCCTCGTTGTACTGGGCGGGCGGCATAGCCCGCAGGGCGCTGAGCAGTTCCTCGTCGGCGCCCGCGTCCAGGGCGTGCGTCACGATCCGGTCCTTGTCCGCGGGGAAGTCCACCTCCCCCAGGACGTCCTGTAGCCCTTCGATGCCACGCTTGACGCTCATCGTCAGTCCCTCCGACTCGTGCGAGGGCCGGGCAGCTCCGCCCGGATCACCGGGGGCGGAGTACCTGACCTGCGAGGACACTGGGGTCGCCTACCCGGTCGGAGGGGAGCCCAATCGTCGGAGGGGAGCGGGGCCGTAAGCCCCGCGCGGCGTCCGGCGGGGCGCCGCGGCCCCAGGCCACCACGGTGCGAAACCCCGAGCGGGGACTTCGCACCGCAGCGACCCCACATCAACCGCCGCGGGCGGCCGGAGTCCTCCGCGGCGGAGGGCCTCAGCCCTGCTCCGCGGCCGTTCCCCCACCGGGGCGCAGCAGCGGCATGACCTTCTCACCGAACGCCGCGAGGTCGGCGTGGTAGTCCGGGAAGATCAGCATCAGACCGTCGAGCTCGGCGTACTCCACGATCTCGCGGATGCGTCCGGCCACCGTCTCCGGGGACCCGGTCACGAACGGCGTCTGGAACGCCTCGTCCTCGGGCCGCTCGGAGGTCAGCGACAGGGCCTTGTCCAGGGGCAGGCCCCAGGACCGCTTCATGTTGACCAGAGCGTCGATGTCCGCGCCGCGCCCGTACTCCAGCCGCCGCTCCTCGGCCGCGGCGTCGGTGTCGTCCATGACGACGGTGAGCATCGAGTACGTCTTGATGCTGCGCCCCTCCTTCTGGGCGCGCTCCTTGACGTCGAGGCTGGCGTCGCGCAGGCCGGGCAGGTCCTCCGCGGTCAGGAACGAGCCGTCGCAGTGCCGCGCCTGGAAGTTCAGGCCGGTGTCGGAGCGGCCCGCGCTGATCAGGGTCGGCGCCGGAGTGGGGTGCGGCCGCGATCGGCAGTCGTCGAGCTTGAAGAACTCGCCGTCGTGGGTGACCGAGTCCTCGGTCCACAGCCGCTTGAGGACGCTGGTCCACTCCTCGGTGTACCGGTAGCGGTCACCGTGGCCGATGTCCTCCCGCCACAGGCCCATCTGGGCGAACTCGTCCACGTAGGAGCCCACCACGATGTTCATCCCGGCGCGTCCGCCGCTGATGTCCTGGAGGGTGGTGTACATCTTGGCGGCGAGGGCCGGGTGGAACAGGTTCGTGTGGACGGTCGCCCACACCTTGACGTGCTCGGTGGCCTCCGCGAGCCCCGACATCATCGTGATCGACTCCAGGGTGCGCCCCCAGTGGTCGGTCGCGCCGTCGTAGCCGCGCCACTTGCCCATGGACATGACGAAGTCGAGTCCGTAGGCGTCGGCGAGGACCGCGGCCTTCTTGTTGTACTCGTACGTCGCCTCGGGGTGCGGTGCGGTCTCCGAGACGATCCACCCCCCGTTGCCGATGGGCAGGAAGATGCCGTACTCGGTTTCGGCGGCCGGAAGCCCGCCTTCTGCTGCCATCCTTGGCTCCTCATTCCATTCTCGGGCGCCGCGTACCGCGGTCACCCGTGCGCCGCGCGGCTCGTGCGCCGCGCCCAGGCGCTCTACGCGCTCGGTGCGCGGCGCCGGGCCGCGCGGTCCTGCTGTGTGCCGTCCGGCCCTACTCGCTGGGCCAGTCCACCTCGGTGGCCACGTGCACGGCCTCCAGGTAACGGGGGTCGAACAGGGGCTCCAGGTCGGGCAGCTCGTCCAGCTGGCCGTTGTCGACGAGGGTCTGGCCCTCGGACTCGGTCAGGCTCAGGTCGATGTAGCCGGGGGTGGAGTCGTCGGGCGTGGAGGCGGTCACCAGCTCCTGCTCGGCGTTCCAGATCCGCAGGTTGTGCTCAGTGTCGTATCCGGCCTCGGCCAGCTCGGCGGCGTAGCCGACGCACTCCTCGCCGTTCTCCTGGCAGTAGTCGAAGGCCCGGGCGATCGCGCGCAGGTAGTCCTCGACCACCGTCCGGTTCTCCTCGGCCCACGTGGGGTTGGTGGCCATCACGCCGAAGGAGCCCACGACCCCGTAGTCCTCGGGGAGCCACTCGTTGTACTCCTCGTCCATGTCGGACAGGAGGAAGGGCTCGTTGGAGCGGAACGCGGTGAGCGCCTGCACCTGGTCGCGCGGCAGCACGCTGGGGTCGTAGCCGACCTCGACGATGTCGATGGAGTCCATGTCCACGCCGTCGGCGACGAGCATGGCCTCCAGCGGAGCGGGGAGCATGCCCTTGTGGCCGAGGGTGGCGCCCTCCAGGTCCTTGAGCTCCTCGATGCCGGTGCCGGTCAGCAGGCTGGCGATCGGGACGTGCCCGTAGGTGGAGACGCCGATGACCTCGTGCCCGGCGTCGTTGGCCTGGAGGACCTCGGCCTCGTTGCCCAGGGAGGTGAAGTGGGCGGTGCCGGCCGACACCAGCTGGGAGTTGCCGATGGTGTCGCCGCTGCCGGGCTGGATCTCCACGTCCAGGCAGACGGCCTCGAAGTAGCCGAGGGCGTCCGCGGCGATGGCCTCCAGGATGGAGACCGAGGCCTGGTACTGGTAGCCGGTGATGTAGGTGATCGTCCCGGCGTCGCGGTTGGTCTGGCAGCGCTCCTCGTCGATGACGGTGGCGACCTGGGTGTCGTCCTCGGCGGCCTCCCCTCCGCTGCACGCGGCGGTGAGGAGGAGGACCGATGCCGCGGCGGCGGCCGCGAGGGAGCGTTGGCGCCGGGGACTGGGGCGGTGGGGCGGATTGGTCATGGGGGTTCCTTAGGAGGTGGTGCGCTGCTGGGACTCGTGCCAGAACAGCAGTCTGCGTTCGAGGACGGTGATGAGTGCGAGCATCAGCACGCCCATGACGGCCAGACAGGCGACGGCCGCGTAGACGTACTCCAACCGGGCGGTCGCGGCCGAGTTGCGGATCATCGTGCCGAGCCCGCTTGAGGACCCGGCGGCGACGAACTCCGCGACCACGGCGCCCACGATGGACAGGGGGAACACCACCCGCAGAGCGGCGAGGGTGTAGGGGAGGCTGCTGGGGATACGCAGCCGGAGCAGCACCTCCAGACGGGAGGCGTGCAGGGTGGAGAAGACGTGCAGGACGGGTCGGGAGACCGACCGCAGCCCCGTGGTCACGTTGATCAGCACCGGGAAGAACGTGATGATCGCGGTCACGATGACCTTGGGGGTCATGCCGAAGCCGAACGCCACCACCAGGGCGGGGGCGATCGCGATGACGGGGGTCACGTTCAGGACGACGGCGAGCGGCATGACCGCGCGCCGCAGCAGCGGGATCTCCGACATCAGCAGGGCCAGGACGAACGCGGTGCCCGCGCCGAAGGCCACGCCCGACAGGGCGATGCTGAGGGTGGCCCAGGCGTTGTTCACGAACAGCAGCGGGTCCTCGACCAGGATCCCCCCGACCTCCGTCAGCGGAGGCAGGAGGTAGGGCTGGTCCTCGGCGGTCGCCGACCAGGCGAAGCCGACGAGCAGCACCGCCACGGCGGTGGGCAGCCACACGCTGAGTCTGGGGCCGAACCGGCGCCGGCGCGCGGCACCGCGCTTCGGGGACGCCTCGCCTCCGGGGCGGGGACGGACGGGTGTGCTGGTGGCCATGGTCTCTCCTCCTCTCACAGGGGAACGAGGTCGTCGGGGGCGGCTCCGGCCTCCCAGGCGGACTGCAGGGACGCGCGGACCCGGTCCTCCAGGGCGTGCATGTGCGGTCCGGTCACCACGGCCCTGTCGCGGGGACGGGGCAGGTCGACGGGCAGCACCTCGTGCACCCGGCCGGGCCGGGCCGACATCACGACGACGCGGTCGGAGAGCGTGACCGCCTCGCGCACCGAGTGGGTGACGAACACGACCGTCGTGGACATGCGCTCCCACAGGTTCAGGAGCTGGAGCTGGAGCGCCTCGCGCGTGAACTCGTCCAGCGCGGAGAAGGGCTCGTCCATCAGGAGCAGGTCGGGCCGCAGGCCGAAGGCGCGGGCGATCGCCACGCGCTGCTGCATGCCGCCGGACAGCTCGTGCGGGTACTTGCGGGCGGAGTCGTCCAGGCCGACCATGCGCAGCAGCTGGTCCGGGTCCTCGCTGCCCCTGCCGGCCCGGCGGTTGACCCGGGAGGGCAGGGAGATGTTGCGCCGCACGTTCAGCCACGGCAGCAGGGCGGGGGTCTGCGGGACCAGGCCCACGGCCTTGGCCTCGCACATGCGCTTGGGCGTGGAGCCGAAGACGGTGACGTCGCCGCTGTCGTGGCCCTCCAGTCCGGCGATCACCCGCAGCAGGGTGGACTTGCCGCAACCGCTGGGGCCGATGAGGCTGACGAACTCGCCGCGGGGGACGTCCAGGTCGATGCGGTCGAGCGCGGGCCGGTGCGGGTCACCGCCCTCGTAGGTCTTGCTGAGTCCGCGTACTTCGATACGGTCGTCGCTCACGCGGCGTCCCGCTCTCGGTACGCGTGTTCGGTGCGCCGGGCTGCGGGCCCTCGGCCCGTCTCCGGCCGTGCTGGACGTGCCATACCTTCTCCTCGGAATGTGTGATCGGATGATTGCACACCGTGTCCTGGCGGTGAATGGGTGCTGGAGGGGCAAAAACGGGCGCGCAGGTCACGAGGGTGTGGCGTCATCGACCGAGGAGGGGGTCGGGCAGCACGGAGCCGGAGCGGGGCGCGAAGCGCGGCGGGAGCGCCGCGGAGCGCGTCGCGGGGCCGCCGGGGGGCGTGGCGGTGTGCGGGCCGGAAGTACTTGCTATGACGACAGTGCTTGTGATGACGACCGCATGGGGAAGGCCCATGGGACACCCTCCAGATGGCTGGCTCCGGGCATGGGTGCCCGAGGACCTTCGATGGAGAGCGGGTGGAAGCAAGCATGGCGACGGCCCGCGGGAATCTTGACGTGTCGAACGTTAGAGATTGCTGATTAACGCGTTATGAAGCGTTGATCACATACTGATATCGAGTGCCCGAATCCTGAGACGGTCGTCCACCAGGGCGACCGCGATCCGGTGTGAGGCGAAGGCCACGGGCAGCCACGCGCCGCGCCCGAAGAGCTTGGCGAGGGGCTCGCCCAGCACCACGAGCGGACGTGCGTCCGGGAAGTGGCGGTCCCGCAGCCAGGCCAGCTTGAAGGCGTCCGCGATGACCTTGTTGCGCTGGGCCGACTTCATCGGCCCGTGCAGGGGTGAGAACTGGACGAGGACGGTCGGCTGACCACCGTCGGCGCAGTCGACCCCGACCCGGGTCCCGTCCGCGAGGGTGAACTCCCGGGGGGCGAGATCGACCCCCAGGTACGCGGAGAGCGCCCTGGTGAGCTCGGGATTACCCTCCCGGGTCGATCGGATTATGTCCCCCGATGACGGACTTCTCGCTGAATGCCCCATAGCAAGGAAACTTTAGTGCACATGGGCCCCAGCGGCATCGCGCTTGTCTCGGCGCGCCCCGGGCCGGGGAGGACGTTGGCCCTGTGACCTGCGGTTTTGCGGGAAGCTTCCGTGTTGCGCTTCACATCGGTCTTTCCCGGACCGAACTCGTGACCGAAGTCCCGTTCCGGTAGGTCCTCCCGGTGCGGTCGGCGTCCGCGCGCGCTCCCCGGGGGGCGTGGATATGAACGTATCCCCTGGTCGAAGCGGGTGTCGGGGAGAAATGGTCCGGTAATTTCCCGTGAGAACGCCGTTCGGGCGACTCCGGTTCACCGTGCGGAGGTCCGCACAGTGGACCGGTGGCGGCCGTTGTTCACCCGATGATGATATGTGCCGCGGAATGGGCGCGGTTTTCAGGGCGTGCCGACGGCGGATCCGGGGCCGGGGGAGCCGCCATGTTCACCGGGGGCGTCCTCCGGGCAGGCGGGGATGGCAGGCGTCGCACGAGGAACGCGAGGAGGCGTCGGTGGAGATCGTCCGTGCCGAGCACGTGGCTCGGCTGCTGAGTACGGAGAACGGGGACCCGGTGCTGGTCGTCCACGAGGGACGGGCCGACGTCGTGCGGGAGGCCGACCTGGGCGATCCGCGCTACGCGGGGGCGCTGCGCGTGATCGGCCGCGCGGACCTGTTGGCGGAGCGCGGCGGCGCGCGGCCGGGGCCGGAGGAGACCGAGGCCCTCGCTCGGCGGCTGGACACCGCGGTGCGGAGCCTCGGCGGGTGAGGGAAGGGGACCGGCGGCTGACCACCGGGCCCCTTCCGTGTTCGCGGGCGGCGGACCCCCGCCGTGCTCCTGGGCGGCGGGCCCCTGCGGGGACCTGACCCGACGGGGGCCCGGGACTGCGCCCTCCGGGGGCGCAGTCCCCTAACCGGCCGCCTTGGGGTCGTAGGTCTCACCGGTCACCGGGTTGGTGGCCAGGCCGGTGACCGGGTCGTAGTCCACGTCCATGCCCAGGTCCGAGTCGTGGTAGAGCCCGGTCTCGGGGTTGCGCGGCAGCCCCAC